>CALMRC010000127.1 GCA_937873275.1 uncultured Spirochaetota bacterium | reverse complement strand
GGAGGTCTCCAGGGGAAGGGGATGCGCCCGGTCCGTCCGACACCGGGCGGGCGTATCTTTACAAGCTTTCGGGCTCCACCTGGGCCCTGCACCGGACATTGGAATCGCCCGTCGTGGATACCCACGGTCCATTCGGAATATCCGTGGCGCTGAGCCAAACCTACGCGTTCGTGGGAGCGCCTGATCACGGAGGTTTCGACGGTTTCCAAGGTCGGGTCTACGCGTTCTACCGGGATGAGAACGGAATCGATAATTGGGGGGCGCCGGATGATGGACAGATCCTGCTGAGAAGCGAACCCAGGATGATGGGAGACTTTTTTGGGTATTCTGTTGCGGTTTCAGGGGACTATGCCGTCATCGGCATCCCAGAGTCAGGCCAACTAGATCCCCAAGGCGGAGCCTCGATCTTCCATCTCTCCGGGGGTACCTGGTCCCAGACCGCCGCGCTGGAGTCGCCCAACCCCGCGTTCGACTATTTCGGATCCGCCGTGTCGATCTCGGGGGATGTCGCGGCGGTCGGGGCCCCCGACGAGGAAGCCGTTTATGTCTACGCCCGAAGCGGGTCCAGCTGGATCCCGGAGGTCGTCGTCGCCTCGGACGCCTCGACGGGCCCCAAATTCGGCTCATCCGTAGCCGTGGACGGGGCGCTCCTGGCCGTCGGGGCGCCCGAGGACGACGGCGCCGCAGGAAGCGTCTATTTCTTCCGGCGGGACTCCGAGGGCTGGAAGCAGGAGCGGAAGCTTTCGGCCTCGGACTCGTCCGCGGGCGCCCAAGTCGGAAGCGCCGCGGCCCTCTGCGGGTACGACGCCGTGGCGGCCGCGTTGGGGAACACCACCCCGGACCTTGCCGGGGCGGCGTATTTCTTCGTCCGGACGCGTTGAGGGGGGTATCCATGGGAACGACCCATCCGTGCCGCGCCGCAGGGATCGCGGCCGCGGCTCTCCTGGCTCTGATCGCGGCCCCGCCCTGCCGGGGGCATTCCTCGTTCACCTGGACGGACCAGCCCGCCCCGGTCATCCGTTTCACGATCACCGGGAGCGCGGATACCGCGGTCGCCCCTCACTCGGTGACGCTCACGGCGGATACCGGAACGGTCATGGCCACGGGATTCATCCTGGAAAGTCCAGACTCGGCGGAACCAATTTCCATACTGCCGTCCCAGCTGCCCTGGACCCAGACCGTCTCGAACCGTCGTGTGACCCTGCGGAAAGAGGCGGGACAGCCCTACGAACTCAGCATCGTGAAGCTCCCGACCACGGTCCCCCGGGGGTACATGACGGACGTTTCGGATTGGTCCCTGACCCTGAACGGGCTCGGAGCCACGAACTCGACCGCCGTCTCGATCTCCGCCCTGACTAGGTCCCTGGCGCCGACGACCGCCGCCAACCTCAACGTCCCCCCCCAGGTCTCGATCACTCAACCCGCATCCTCGCCGTATGGGGTGACGGCCGGCCAAACGGTGTCCTTCCAGGCCTCCCTGGACCATCCGGATCGCCCCGTCACCTACCTGTGGACGCTGGCCGGGGGCGACGGCGCGGCGGGAACGACCACAGCTTCCGCATCCGCCGTGTATCGAGGGAAGTCGCCCCCCGATTTCACCGCGTCGGTGACGGTGACGGACGATCTGGAGCAGACCGGCTCCGCTTCCAGGGCGATCCGTGTGACCAACGAACCTCCGGGGGACCCGGTTGTCGGAGTCACCCCCTCCTCCTCGAAACCCTTCACAGGAGCGATGCGACGCTTTACCGCGGCCTCCACGGACGAGCTCTCTACCGATCCCGCCCATGCCCCGGTCTATTCCTGGACGATATCGAACGGATTCCCGGCGGCGACGGCCGGAAATAGCGTGGACGTGGTCTTCGGCCCGCCGGGGCCCGCGACCGTTTCCGTGTCGGCGACGGACAACATCGGACAGACATCCGGGCCGGTCTCCCTGTCCCTGGAAGTCCAACCGAAGGAGAACCTCGTGATTCCGGCTTTCGCGGCCCTGCCCGGTAACAATGCCCCGCCGGTCGTCGACGGCCGGATCACGGAAGGGCTGCCCGTCGGCGGGCGGCCGGACGTAAGCTGGAGCGGCGGGACCCGGGTGGAATACGCGGACGGCACGACCCGGGATTTGGCCGTGCAGGCTCTCTCCGCTCCGGACCCCTCCGGTAACCGATCCCTCTATTTGTCCTTTGAAGTCAGGAACGACGCGAGCTTCGACCCGGACGATTTGGTAATCCTCGCCTTCCGGGGTCCCGGAGGCGCGGCCTCTCCGGACACGAACCGCGACCCCCTGCCCGGGGATGTGGCCCTACTGGTCTATCCGCTGGCGGACGGCACATCCGGGGAGAACAAGGCTCCTCGGAGCGTGGAACTCTGGCGCTACCAAGGAACACCCGGGATCTGGGTCCGACTCTGGGAAACCCTGGACGGCGGCGTGGGCTTGGCGGGGCTGGAGGTCCGGTCGAGGATCCCCCCCGGATCGTTGTTGAGCGGCGCCTGGGACTTGGAATTGAAGATCCCGATGACGGACCGGGACGCGGGGGACGCGATCGAGTGGCCCGTCCTGGGGGAGAATTTTCTCCTGTACTGGAACGTGTGCCGGATCGAGGGGGGTACCGTGGCACAGTTTCGCTGGCCCCGGGAGGCGCCGGAGCTTGTCGGTATCCTGAGCCCGGGGCTTCTTCGTCCTTCGGACTGGTGCGGAACCACGACGGACCGAAACGCCGTGGGGCGAGGGGTCTACATCGCCTCGCCCTTGGACATCGGGGTGATGAAGGACGGGATTCTCGGTAACGAGATAGTCATCGGGGGTACCAACCGCTTCGAGGCGACCCTGCGCAATTCTTCGCTGCGCGTGGCGGGCGAGGGAGCATTCTTCGAAGGCGCGGAAGCGGCGGGCGTTCGCGCCCGGTTCCGCATCGCGGGTTGGGGAACCAGCTACGATACGGCCACCTGGCAGGAGGTTCCCGCCGCGGGAGGGAGCAGCAATCCCACGACGGCGGCCTCGATTCCCGCCCCGACGAACTCCTCGGGGCATTCGGATTTCGACCAGCCGGGCTCTCGGACCGTCGCGTTCGAATCCGCAGCCCTGGCCGTGCCCGCGAACAATCGTCATCAATGCGTCTACGTCGAACTCGAGGCCCTCACGAACGTGCGGATCGTGAACAAGAAGTACTACCGGAACATGAACTTCGTGGACGCGTCCCGCTTCGAGGACAAGGCCCGACTGGATCTGGCCCCCGGTCGGCCGTTCCCCGCCGGCCCCGAGCCGGACGTCTTCCTTCTAAAGGTTCAAAAAACGGTTTCGGATCGGGACCTGCGGCCATCAAGACCCGTTCCCCGACCGGCGGCGCCAGGATCGGAGAAAGTATCCACCCTGGTCTGGACCGCCCATAGTTTCCGGGACACCGGGGCAGGCCTGGTCATCCGGGGCAAGACCTACAAGGTGGTCCAGCCTTCGGGATCCTTCGGATACTACGTCCGACACAAGGGGGAGGTTTCGTCCTGGAAATATGAACTCGCGGGAGTGGAGAAGCTTGGGCGGGACTGGTACCGCTATGAGCTACCCCCGGTGAAATTTCGGTCCTCCGAAGGGGTCTTCCTGGATGCGGAGATCCGTCCCGTGGAATCCCGCTGGCTTGCGGGCCTTCGGGGCGGATTCGCGATGCCGGTCGGCCTGACCGCAACAGATTACGAGCGCGGTCCTATGGCATCCCTGGACCTGGGCTTCCGAACCGGCGAGGACATCTGGCTGCTGGGTTCACTCGGGTACGCGGGTCTCGAGGGAATTGGCGCGACGCCGGATGCACGGTGGTTGAACGCCTCCCTGGCTCTCTCGTATTCGTACGGTCTTGGGCAAAACTTCCTGATTCGGGCGAGGGCTGGCGGGGGCTGGTACCGGGAGGCGGACGCGGCCGTCGATGCATTCGGAGCGGAGTTCGGGCTTGGCGCGGAATACGGCCTCCTCCGTAGATTGGACGCGGAGTTGGCCTTCGTCTACCGCAGGATTTTCGATGCTCCCCTCACCCAGTTCGTCACAGCTTCCGCGGGGTTCATCTGGAGGTTCTAGCGGAATCCGCGGGCAACCCCCCACCCGGAGTGGGGCCGCCCGCGTCGGATTACTTCTTCGCCATCTCCACCTTGTACTTGGGCAGGTTGGGGCGCTCGATCTCCAGGACCGCCGAGGACTTGGTCAACGGCTTGGTGATCTTGTAGGTCCTTCCCGCCGCCTCGCAGGCGAAGGTGATGAAGGGTCCGTCGCCTCCGGCGCCCACCTTGAAGTCCTGGACGCCCGCCGACCCGAAGTCGAACAGGACGTCCCCGGCGGGGGAAAGGATTCGGATGTTCCCGGAGGTGAACTCCCAGACCGCGTCGTAGTTGGCGTCCAGCCAGCTCCCCAGGGGGAAGCTGCCCAGGTCGATGCCCTGGGCGACGGCGGGGGCCAGGGCCAGAAGGAAGACGAGAGCCGCGAGGGCGAGGCGTTTCATGGAAAGCTCCTTGACGACCAGGATGGGGGGTCCCGGAGTACGGAGGAATTCTCGGGATCCCGCTACTCCTAAGTGTAATCGATCCGGACGGGACCACAAGGGGCGGACCTCGTCCGCCCCGCCTACCGCACCACGAAGGTCGTCACGGCCGCGGGCACGCCCCCCAGGGTGATGCGGAGGGTATAGGTGTCCGGGGCCCAATTATAGGTATTCGGAGCCCCCCATCCGTTCCACATCCGGAACCAGGTCCAGCCCGTCTGGAGGTTCGCCGTCAGGCTTTGGACGGTCAGCACGGTTCCGTTGGACCGGAGGATCGTCGCGTCCACCGGCAGGGATTGGCTCTGGGCGACGGGGGCCGTGAACTCGAGGAAGAGGTCCCAGTTGATGAAGCGGGTGTGGGCGGTCAGGAAGGTGACCGCGTAGATCCGGGATTCCGGCGGGGGTATCCCCGGCCCGCTCTCGAAGAGGGAAAGCTGGGCTCGGGCCACCCTCGGCACCGCCGTCAGGGGTACGGGTGGGCCGGGCCGGGAGACCTCCGGCGGGGAGGCCAGGGAGGAGGAGGGGCTGCCCAGGATCCCCGCGGCCAGGGCGTTCAGTTCCGAGGTCAGGGCCTCCACGCTGACCGCCGTCACGTTGCGGGCGGCCACGATGGTTCCGCTCACCAGGTCGATGAGCTTGACGTTCAGGTAGGGCCGGCCGCCGAGCTTGCCCGCGGCACCCAGGGCGATGGTGTTGGCGGGCACGAGTTTCCCGATGGCCACGGCCTTGGCGGGGTCGTTGAAGTCCGCGAGGACGAACTGGTGGGCCTTCAGGATCTCCTCGACCTTGGTCTGCTCCACGATTTCGCAGAGCCGGGTGTTCTGCAGGGCGGTCTCGAAAAAGAGGGTCAGTCCCCGGACGTCCGCGGCCGCGAGCCCGTCGTTCTCGAAGGGGAGGACCGCGACTCGCCGGGTCTGTCCGAAAACCGCCGCGCAGGCGGCCAATGCGAGCACCGCCGTCAGGATCCGGGGAATCCGCATGGGCAACTCCTATGGTTCTAACTGTAGGACCCGGTCGGTGTCCTGGCAAGGGGGCTAGGGAGTCCCGGGACGGGAAATCCCGGCGGGTGCGGATTGTTTACCGAAATTATTAAGATAATGAGGATTATGGAATTTTTAGACAAAAAGCTGTTGCACGGGGAAGAATTCTGTGCATAGAATTCCGGAATCCTAATCATGGCGCAAACCATGTAAAACTGTGCCGATGGGGAGTTCGAATGAACGATCATCCTGATTCGCGCGGCGGGCCCCGTGCCCGGGTCCGCTGCGAGGACGACCTCCGGACGCGCCTCGCGGAGAAGGAGATTCTGCTCCGGGAGGTCCACCACCGGGTCAAGAACGACCTCGCCGCCCTCGGGTCCTACCTCTCCCTCCGGGCCGGATTCCTGCCGGATGAGAGCCCCGCGAGAACCATCCTCCAGGAAACCCGGACACGGCTGGAGGGCCTGGCCCGGCTCTACGGGCGGCTGTCGGGAGCCGAGGACTACGCGACCCTGCCCGCCGGCGACTACCTGGCGGAGCTCGTCGAGGAGCTCCGGTGCCTGGAACCGGATCCCGGCCGGGTGGAGATCCGGGCGGACCTGGAGGACATCCCCCTGGATTCCCGGATACTCCATGCCGTGGGCCTGGTGGTGAACGAGCTGGTCGTGAACGCGGTCAAGCACGCCTTTCCCGGGGACCGGCGTGGTGTCGTGCGGGTCGTCCTGAGGCGGGAGGAGGACGGGGGTATCCTGGCGGAGGTCTCGGACGACGGAGTCGGCATGCCCCGGTCCGGGGACCTTCGGGAGGGACTAGGCCGGGTCCTGGTTCCGGCCCTGGTCGACCAGATCCGGGGACGTCTGGAGGAGATCTCCCCCCCGGGCGGGGGCAGCGTCTTCCGGATCCGAATCCCGCAGGGTCAGGGCTTCCGCGCTTAGCCGGGATTTCTCCAGGAGGCGGGCCGTCAGGGGTACTCCGAGGGCCGCCAGATGTCCCAGAGGGCGACGCCGGGGATCGGAACCCCGGAGCCGGGACGCCTCCTCCGCCCGGGCCAACTCGTATCGGGCCCAGGGAAGGAAGGAGAGGGTCAGGGCCGCCGACAGGGCCGCCCTGCGCCCGGCGCGGCCGAAGGGCCGGAACAGTCCCTCCAGGGCCTCCCGGATCTCCTCCACCCGGGACGTCCGGGACAGCCACTCCGCCGAGGCCAGGATCAGCAGGAAGGCCAGGCTCCGGCGCAGGCCCGGGGCCCAGGCTCCCAGGAAAGCACCGGTTCCCCCGGCCCGGGCCGCCCAGGCCTCCGGCAGGCCCGCCAGGGCCGGGAGCAGGACGATCCCCAGCAGGGCGCCCAAACCCTTCAGCCACCGCCCCCACCGCACGCCGGCCCGGATCCCCAATCCCAGGATGATGACCGCCGAGGCCAGGATCCAGGAGCCCGGGGCCAGGAAGACGGCGCCCTGGAGCCCCAGGTAGAAGGCCAGGCGGGCGCGGTAGTCCGACGGGAAGGGGGCGGGGCGTCCGTTCAGTCCAGCCATGTCATCTCCCGAAGGCGGTCGGGGCCTCCCGGGGACCGGCGGAGCCCCAGGGCCGGGAGGCGGTCCCAGAGTTCCCCGGGAGTACCGTCCGCGGCCACCCGCCCGGACCCCAGGACCGCCAGGCGGTCCGCATGGGCCAGGCACTTTTCCAGGTCATGGGTTACCAGTAGGATCCCCACGCCCCGTTCCCGGAGGCCCAGAAGGATGCGGAGGAGCCCCGCGGCGCCCTCCGGGTCCAGTCCGTTGAAGGGCTCGTCCAGGATGACCAGCTCCGGGTCCGAGGCCAGGGCGGAGGCGACGGCCAGGCGCCGCTTCTGCCCCCCCGACAGGGCCGAGGCCAGGCGGTCTTCCGTCCCGGCCAGGCCGACGGCCTCCAGGGCCCGGGATGCCCGCCGCCGTCGCTCCTCCTGGTCCGGGACCCGGCGCCGGATCCCGAACTCGACGTCCTCCCCGGCGGTGATGCCCAGGATCTGGTGCTCCGGCTCCTGGAACACGAAGCCCACCCGGCGCCGGGTCTCCGCCAGGCACCGTTCCACGGGGACCCCGTCCGCCAGAACGCTCCCCGCCTGGGGACGCTCCAGGCCGACGAAATGCCGGGCCAGCACGGTCTTGCCGCTCCCGTTGGGACCGGACAGGACCATGAAGCAGGGCGTGGCGATCTCCAGGTCCGCCCCGTCCAGGGCCTTCGTCCCGTCCGGGAAGATCCGCACCAGCCCCCGGGCCTCGAGCCTCACGACGCCTCCCGGGAGAAGTGCCGCCCCAGGACGGGACGGAGGGCCCGGACCAGGAGGGCCGCGGCGGCCGCCTTCACGAGGTCCCCCAGGAAGTAGGGCGCCATCAGGACCGCCGCGGCGTCCAGGGTGGCTACTTTCGCCTCCAGCACTTTACGCATCCAGGGGAGGCCCACGGCGTAGAGGGCCAGGACCCCCGCGACCGCGGCCAGGAGGGACCGGAGGGTACCCCAGGACTTCCGGTCCGCCAGGGACCCTGTCGTCAGGGCAGCGGCCAGGTATCCCAGCAGGAAGCCCCCCGTGGGCCCCAGGAAGTGCCCCAGGCCGCCCGCCCCGTTGGCGAA
>CALMRC010000126.1 GCA_937873275.1 uncultured Spirochaetota bacterium | reverse complement strand
TTCCCGCCCCCGGATCCTCCGGAACCGCCGAAATTCCGTCCTTGGGTGCCCTGCCCCGGGGCGTGTACCGGGGCGGCGCCGCCGCGGCCGTGGGGGACGCCTTCGGGTTCTGGATCTCCCTCCGGACCCTTCCGGGGACCCTGGAGACCTCGGCCCTCCCGGAGCCCGGAGCCGCGGCGGGACCCGTCCCCCCGGGGGCCGGCGGGGAGCGGTCGGACTTCTCGGACCGGAGGATCCGGGGGGAGGACCGGTTCGACGCCCGGCCCTACCTGCCCGGGGACGACCCCCGCCGCCTCCACTGGAAGCTCTACGCCCGGTTCGGGGAACTCTTCGTGCGGCCCGGGGACCTCTCCCCCCCGCCCCGGAGGACCGTCCGGATCCTCGTGGACACCGAGCGTCCGGATTGCCTGGGTGATCCGGACGGAGCCGCCTACCTGGACATCCTGGTGTCCTCGGCTCTGGGGCATGCCCGGGCCCTGGAGGAGCGGGGATTCGAGGTACTCCTCTCCGCTCCCGGCCTGCCGGACGCCCCCGGGGATGTCCCGGGGCGGCTGCGTTGGCTGGCGGACCTGGCCTGGGCGGAACCGGGGGACGGTACCGGGGACGGGGCGGCGCTGAACCCGGGGCCCGAGCCCCTGGCGGTGTTCGGAGCCCCGGGGACACGGGGGCGGAGGTTCCTCCTGGAGGGCAGGAAGGCCGCCGGCCTCGAGACGGTCGTGGTCGTTCCGGATCTTCCCGCGGCTGTCCCGGCGGGATTCTGGGACCGGACCCTGCGGGTTCCGGAAGCCCGGCCGCGGGAGGGCGGCGGATTCCCGGAACCCGGCCGGGCTTCCCGCGCGGCGTTCCGGGCGCTCCTGGACCGGGAGGTCCGGGAGGGATCCCGGAGGGGAGGCGCCGATGTCCGGATCCTCTGAGACCCTGCCCGTCTCGGCCCGGATCCTCCGGCTCCTGGCCCTTCTTCTCCTGACCTTCCAGGCAGGTCTCCTCCTCTCGGACCTGGTCTCCCCGCCCCGGGCTCTGGGAATCTGCGTCCTGTTGTCCTGGGCGGGGCGGGGCCTGGGACGGACCCGTCTGCGGGCCTGGGTCCGACTGGCCGCCGCCGTCCTCCTGCCCTTCGCCCTCCGCTCGGCGGCCTTCGCGCTGTTCAGGATCGCGGGAACGGCCTTCCCGGGTCCGGGGGCCGACTCCCTCTACCCGGCCTTCGACGAGACCTTCTTCCCGCTCCTGCCCCTTTGGGTCTGGGCCGTGGCGGCGGCGGACGCCGCGGAGCGGAGCCGGTCCTTCGCGGCCGTGGAGGCCGGCCTGGATCCCTCCCTCCTGGCCGGCCTCCTGGCGTCCCAGGGGGGGTTCCGGGTGACTCTCTATCCCCACCCCAGCGTTCTGGCCGCGGCGGCGGCGGGACTGCTCTTCCTCTGCCTCGCCCTCCTGGCCTCCCTGGCCCCCCGGGGATCGGGCCGCAGCCCGGGCTTCCCGATCCGGCTGGCCGCCCTCTTCGCCGCCCTCGCCCTGGTTCTCCTGGTCCTCCTGGGCCGATACGCCGAGGCCGCGGCCTCCCGGGGGGGAGGCCTCCTCAAGCCCACCCTGTTCCGCTTCGACCTGACCCGGTACCTCAAGCTGGAGACGGAGATCTCCCTGTCCGACGATCTCGTCCTGATCGCGAGGAAGGATCCCGCGGATCCGAACGTCCTGGTGCGCCGGTTCGTCCTCTCGGACTACGATCCCCGGGGAGGGTTTCGTCCCGGTCCCGGGGATCCGGGAGTCCCGGAGCGCCTTCCCCGGGAGGCCCGGACCTGGGAGCTCCCTCCCTGGGAGGGCCGGGAAATCCTGGACCAGGAGTACTGGATCCTGAGCCTCGATCCCGGGGCCTTCCTGGCCGTGGACGCCCCGGAATCCGCGGTTCCCTGGCGCCTGGACCCGGGGTCCTCCTTCTCCTCCGCCTACTCCGTTACCTCTCGGGCGACAACGCCGTCCCTGCCCTTCCTCCTCGAGGGCTTCGATCCCGCCCGGACCCCCCCGGCCTTCTCCCTGTCCGAGGCCGATCGGGCCCGGTACACCCGGTGGGGAGGGGACCCGAGGATCCGGGATCTGGCCGAGGAGGTGACCCGGGAGGCCGGAACACCCTACGATCGGGTGACGGCGGTCCTATCGTATCTCCGGGAGAACTACCGCTATTCCCTGAAACCCGGGGCCGCCCCGGACGGCGACCAGCTGGGCCATTTCCTCTTCCGGAGCCGCAAGGGATACTGCTCGTACTTCGCTTTCTCCATGACCGTCCTGCTCCGGTCCCTGGACATTCCGGCCCGGGTGGCCGCGGGCTTCTTCCTGGATCCCGATTCGGCGGTCCTGGAATTCCATCCCGTCCGGGCGGACATGGCCCACGCCTGGACGGAAGTCTGGTTCGGGGAGTACGGATGGGTCGCCTTCGACCCCACCAGCCGGGAACCCGCCCCGGGGGAGAGCTTCGAGGAATCCCGGGGAACGGATCCCGCCCTCCTGGAAAGCCTCCTTCGGGAGATCCTGCGGGGGGGCCGGGAGGCGGCGCCGCCTCCGGAGGCCGGACCCGGGACGGGGCCGGGCCCGGCGGAGGTCCTGCGGAAGGCCGCCGTCTGGGCGCTCCGGAGATCCTGGATCCTGGCTCCCGGACTCTGGCTCGCCCTGGCGGCCCTGGGGCGGGCGGTCCGGGCCCTCCGTCTGCGGTTCCTGCCGGAAGGGCCGAGGCGGGCGTTGGCGGCCTGGGAAGCCCTGGAGGAAACCCTGGCGTCGGCGGGCCGCCGGCGGCTTCGGGGGGAATCGGTCGTCGATTTCGCCGATCGGCTGGACCGGGAGGGTTTCGGCGGGTCGCCGGAAACCTGGGGGCGCCTGGCCCGGGACTGGGAACGGACGATCTGGAGGACCGCGGCTCCCGCCGGTACGGCCCGGGACCTGGAGGTCCGGGTACGGGGAGCCCGCGCCCGGATCCTCCCGGGGATCCCCGTCCTCCGGCGGGCCCGGACCTTCCTGGATCTGGGACGGGCCTTCCGGCCCCTGCCGGCCGGACCCGGCCGGGCGGGAGGGCGGAGATGAGGCGGATCCGGGGGCCCGCGATCCCGGCCGGTGTTCGGGCGGTCTTCCTGGCCGTCCTTCTGTCCGTGTCCGTCTCCGCCCAGGAGCCGGACCTGTCGACCCTGGAGGCCGAGGCGGCCGCCGCGGCGGAGGCGGGAGACTACGGGGGCGCCGCGGCCCTCCTGCGCCGGGCCCGCTCGCTCTTCCCCAAGGATCCCCGCCCGGCGGTCCTCCTGGGCGACCTCTACACGGACCGGGCCCTCCACGCCCTGGCCCTGGACGAATACCTGGAGGCGGAGCGCCTGGATCCCACGGACACGGGAACCCTCCAGCGCGCCGCGGACGCATACGGGTACCTGAACCGGGAGGAGGA
This sequence comes from uncultured Spirochaetota bacterium, assembly GCA_937873275.1. Classification (GTDB taxonomy): domain Bacteria; phylum Spirochaetota; class Spirochaetia; order Treponematales; family UBA12059; genus JAAYUR01. Next base: position 9,298 of record CALMRC010000126.1, on the reverse strand, counting down.
CTCCATCCGCTACCTTCGCAGGGTACTGGACCTGGATCCCGGGAGCGTGCGTGCGGCGGGGGATCTCGGATGGATGCTGTTCAAGACCCACCGCCTCCGGGAGGGCGTCGGTCTCCTGGAGGACGCGGAGCGGCGCCTGGGACCGGATATCGGATTCTCCATGACCCTGGGAACCCTCCGGGCGGAGCTCTTCGAGTACGGGGAGTCCCGGAGGAGGTACGAGGAGGCCATCGCGGGGGCCCGGGCGGAGGGGTATTCGAGGTTCGAGGCGGTAGCCTATTACAACCTCTCCCTGCTGGAATCCCGGTTCCGGCGCTGGGAGCGGGCCCTGGAGGCGGCCAACCAGTCCCTGCTGGCGGAATCCCGGTCCAGCGGCTACCTTGCCCGGGGGGAACTGCGACTCCGGCGCCTGGAGCTGGAATCCGCCCTGGCGGACTTCACCAGCGCCTTCGGGGTGGATACGACGCCCCTGGCCCGACTCGGGCTGGCGGAGGCGGCCCTGGAGGCGGGACGCCTGGACGAGGCGGAGTCCTGGATCCGGGAGGTCGCGGAACTGGAGGACCACCCCTGGATGGCCAGCTTCGGCACGGACCCCGACAGCTTCGCCATGGACCTCCACGAGCTTTTCGGGGAGATCCACCGAGGCCGGGCCCGGATCGAGAGGATACGCCCGAAACGGAACCTCCCGGACGTCCTGTCGGCGTGGGCCCGACGGGCCGCGGAGTCCCTCCGGGCGGCCTGGCACGAGGGTCTGTTCCGGAAGTACGCCCGGGCCGTCGCGGCGGCCTACGACCGGGAGGGGGCGGACCTTCCCGCCGCGGCCCACGGCTTCCTCGCCTACCGGAGCTACCCGGGCCTGGCCGCCCGGTACCTGGACCGCGCGCGGTCCCTGGAGGAAGCCCGGGTTCCCGAGGCCCGGCCGTCCAACGACCTGGAGGCGGCCCTCCTGTCCCGGGACCCCCGGAAGCTCGAGGCGGCTCTGGCGGCCCTGGATCCCGAATGGGAGCGGGACCTGGCGGAGGAAGGCCTCGCCGCCCTGGCGGAGGCCCTGGCCCGCCGGGGACGGAAGGTCGAGGTCCGGTCCGTCCTGGAACGGCTGTGGCTCCTGAACCCGCGAGCCCTGCCCCGACGGGGATTCTCCCTGCCGGCTGTCCTCGTCCTGGAATCGGGCCCGGACGCCCCGGCCCGGACCCTGCGGTCCCTGCCGGGCCGTCTCCGGAGTCTGGGCCTGGAGGCGGAAAGGGGCGCGGCCCCGGGAATCCCCGGGACGGCGGCGGGTCCCGCCTTCGAGCTCCGCCTGAGGCTGGACGGCTCCGGGGCGGAGTACGCCCTGGTCCGGCGCGCCTCCGGGACGGTCCTGCGGAGGGGATCCGTGTCCTTCGGATCCGGGGACTACGGGGCGTACGAGGTGGCGGAATTCGTGTTCAGGGAAGTGAACGGTGGACGGTAACCAGGGGACGGAGGGGGATTCCCTGCGAGGCGGAATCCATCGCTGCGGCGTTGATGGCCGCGGAAGCCCATTGAACACTACCGTTCACCGTTTACCGTTCACCGTGCACCGCCTATACTGTCCCCGATGAAACGCGCGGCGTGGATCCTGGCCGCCCTGTTCGGGGCCGCCTTCCTGGGAGCCATCCTCATGAACGCCCGTCTCGTACAGGAAAGCCGTCGGGCCTTGGCGGGCGGCGTGTTCCGGGAAACCTCCAAGATTCCCCGGGCCCGGTATCACCTGGTCCTGGTCATACCGGACGACGACGACTCCTTCTTCTCGGGCCTCGCGGAGGGCGTCCGGGCGGGCGCCCGGGAGGCGGACGCTGCGGTCCAGGTCTTCCGGTACGCGTCCTCCTCCGCCGCGGAGGCGGAGCGGTACTTCGAGGTCGCCCTGGGCGCGGGGGTGGACGGCCTCATCCTGTACTCGCCCCGGGGGGAACCGGTCCTCCGGCGGGCCGAGGCCGCCGCGCGGAAAGGCGTCGTGTTCATCCCGGTGGGCACGGACGTCCCGGAGGGGAGCCCGGCGGGATTCATCGGCTCGGCCTCCCTGCTCCAGGGCTTCGAGGGAGGACGGAGGATCTGCGCGGCCCTCGGGGCCTCCGCGCGCATCGGGGTCATCCTCCCCGCGAACGGCACGGGTCCCGAGGAGGAGGAACCCCTCTACCGGGGCCTGTCCGCCTCCATCCAGGCCTTCCCGGGAGCCCGTGTGGCCGCCCTGGCCCGGGCCCGGCCGGGAACCCTGGCGGGAGAGGAGGCCGCGTCGGCCATGCTGGGGGCGGAGCCCGGGATCAACGCGATCTTCTGCGCGAATTCCCGGGACACCCAGGGGGTGGCCCAGGTGGTCGTGGACCTGAACCGGGTCGGAAGCGTCCTGGTCGTGGGAGCGGACGAGACCCCCGAGATCCTCCGGTACATCGAGAAGGGCGTCGTGGCGGCCAGCATCGTCCGGGATTCCCGGTGGATCGGGATGGAGGCGGTGCGGGCCTTCACCCGCATCAAGGACGGGGGCGCCCCGGGCGGCCCCGTGGAGGCGGGGTTCTACGTGCGCACCGCCGAGGGGAGGTCCCCGTGAGGCGGACCGGGGTCCGGGGGAAGATCATCCTGAACTCCGCCCTGGTGCTCCTGATCGTCGCCTCCGCGGTCCTCTACGCGGGCCTGGCCTCGGTGGAACTGGCCCGGAGCGTGGAGATCCTCTTCCGGAACAACCGTCTCATGGAGGACATCCGGGACTCCCTGGCCCGGACCGACGCCGGCCTCACGGTCTACCTCTCCACGAAAAGCTCCGACGCCCTGAAGGACTACATCAAGTACTCCACGCGCCTGGCCGACGACGCCCGCCGCCTCAACCGGGAGATCCGGGCGGACGAGGTCCTCCTCCTGGAGAGGGACCTGGCGGGTCTGCTGGACGCGTTTTTGACGGACGCGGAGGCCTCCGTGGCGGCCAAGCGGGGCCGGGACGTGGCGGCCTACACGGAGCGGTTCGAGAGCGCCGAGCGGACCCTGGATCTCGTCATGTTCCTGATCGACCGGATCGAGGGCGTCTTCATCTCCGAATCCCTGGCGGCCTTCTCGGGTTTCAACGCCCGGGTGACCTCCGTCCTGGCGTTCAACGCCGTCCTGGTGGTCAGCGCCACCCTCATGGGCATGGCCATCCTGGTGAGCTTCTCCTACCGCCTGACCGAGCCCCTGGCCGGGCTCGCCCGGGCCGCCGAGGCCCTGGGCCGGGGGGATTACGACCACGACCTTCCCCCCCCGGGCCGTCCGGACGAGATCGGGGTCATGGCCGCCTCCTTCGCCAGCATGCGCGAGTCCGTGCGGCGGGCCTTCGAGGAACAGCGGGCCAAGGCCGAGCTGGAACGCCGCCTGATGGAGGAGCGGGTCCGCCTCCTGGACATGGACCACAAGCTCAAGGACGCGGAGCTCCTGGCCCTCCAGACCCAGATCAATCCCCATTTTTTGTTCAACACCCTGGCGGCGGGCCAGCAGCTGGCCCTTTCGGAAGGGGCGGATCGCACCGGGGACTTCATGGAGAATCTCGCGGCCTTCATCCGGTATGCCCTGAAGCCCCCCTCCCGGTCCGTCCGGGTGTCCGACGAGATCGAGTGCGTGCGCCTCTACATCTGGCTCCTGCGCCTCCGTTTCGGGGAGCGGTACCGGTTCGAGGTGGAGGCGGATGAGGGCGCCCTGAACGTCGAGACCCCCGCCCTGGTGCTCCAGCCCCTGGTGGAAAACGCCGTGGGACACGGCCTTCGGGACCGGGAGGAGGGAGGCACGGTCCGGGTCTCCGCCCGGGTGGAGGGTCCGGAGGCGATCCTCTCCGTGGAGGACTCCGGCGCGGGGATGAGCCCCCCGGAGATCGAGCGGATCCTGGCGGAGTCCGCGGGGGACGGGGAGCCCCCGGCGGGGATCGGACTGCGGAACGTCATCCGGCGGGTCACCCTGGCCACGGAGGGCCGGGGCCGGGTGGAGCTGGAATCCTCGGAGGGGGTCGGAACGACGGTCCGGATCCGCCTGCCGATCCTGGGAGACGGCGTATGAAACGCGTGCTGGTGGTGGACGACGAACGCCCGGTGATCGAGACGATCGAGCTGATGGTCCGCCGGGACCTGGCCGGGGAGTTTTCCGTGGTCGGCGACGCGTCCTCCGGTCGGGACGCCGTGGAGAAGGCGGCGGCCCTGGCCCCGGATATCGTCCTCATGGACGTCTGGATGCCCGGCATTTCCGGTCTGGACGCGGTTCGGGAGATCCGGGCCCGGGGACTCCCCTGCGTCTTCATCCTGGTCACGGCGTACGAGAGGTTCGACATCGCCCGGGAGGCCATGGAATTGGGCGTGCTGGACTACCTCCTGAAACCCGTGGTGCGGGACAAGCTGGCCTCGGCCCTCCGGGCGGCCGCCGCCTTCGCGGACCGGAGGTTCGAGCTGGAGCGGCGGGAGATGGAGCACCGGGAGCGGGAGGAGCGTCTGCGGTCCTTCGTGGAGGAGGCGTTCCTGGGGGCGGTGATGTCCGGGGATCCGGACGGCTTCGATCCGGAGCGCTACCGGGCCGCCCTGGGCATCCCGGGGGGCCGGGTCCTCGTCGGCGCGGCCGCCTTCCTGCCGCCCCCGGGCTCCCCGGATCCCCGGGGAGACGTCCGCGCCCTGTACGCCGCCTTCCGGCAGGCGGTCCGGTACAAGACCCGGGCCCTGGCGGGCCCCCTCAAGTCGGGGTTTTCCTCCCTGCTCCTGTCCCTCCCGGAGTCCGGGTTCGGGGAGGCCGAGGCGAAGTCGTTCCGGTCCGATCTGGCCGAGGCGAAGTCGTTCCGGTCCGATCTGGCCGAGGCCCTGGCCCCCGGTCCCGGAACGGGGTCGATCCGGATGGGCTTCTCGCCTCCGGCGCCCCTGGAGGAGGCGCCGTCCTCCTGGACCACGGCCTACCGGGAAGCCCTGGGGCTGGGATCCGCGGAAGGATCCGGACCGGGGGTCCCGGGGCAGGCGTCTCCGGCCCGACGGGAGGACGAGCGGGCCTTCCTGGAATTTCTGCTGGCCGGGGATTCCCCCCGGGCCCGGCAGGCCCTGGACCGGATCCTGGAGCGGCTCCGGCACCGGGGGGACCCCCCGCCGGGGGAACGGTACCGACTGGTCGGCCTCTTCGCCGGGGCCTACCGGGACCTGGAAGTCCGGGGCTACCTCGGACCCGGGGAGGCCGACCGACTCCTGGACCTGGAGGACCTCCGGATCGCCCCGGGGGCGGAGGGCTTGGCGGAGGCGGCCCGGACGCGATTCCCGGCCCTGGCCGCTTGCGCGGGGAACGCGCCCCGGTGGTCCGCCCCGGTCGCCCGGGCCGCGGCCTACATCCGGGAGAACTACGCCGGCCCGATCTCCCTGGAGTCCGCGGCCGCGGAGATCCCCCTGTCGCCCGGCCGGCTGTCCCGACTCTTCGTGGAGGAGACGGGTCGGGGATTCTCGGACTTCCTGACGGGGGTTCGGATCGAGAAGGCCAAGGAGCTCCTGGCCGAGCCCGGGGCCTCGGTGAAGCTGGTGAGCTCGGCGTGCGGGTACCCGGACCCGAACTATTTCGCCCGGTTGTTCAAGAAGGAGACGGGGTACACCCCCTCCGCCTTCGCGTCCGCCTCCAGGGAGGGATCCGATGAAAAACCCTGACCGATCCAGGCTCGCCCTTGTCCGGGCGGCCGCCGTGCTGGCCGCCGTGTTGGCCGCCGCCTCCTGCCGGCCCGCCCCTCGGCGCGCCGAACCGGGTCAGCCCCCCCTGATCGGCTTTTCCCTGGATTCCCTGGTGGTGGAGCGGTGGACCCGGGACGCGGAGATCTTCGTGCGATCCGCCCGGGAGCTGGGGGCGGACGTCCTGCTCCGGGTGGCGGACCAGGACCACGCGGTGCAGGAACGGCAGATCCGGGAACTCGCGGACGCGGGGATCCACGTCCTCGTGGTGGTACCCAACGACGCCGACCGGCTCTCCTCAGTGATCTCCGAGGTCCGGGCCCGGGGGATACGGGTGCTGAGCTACGACCGGCTGGTGCGGAACGCCAACGTGGATCTGTACATCTCCTTCGACAACGAGAAGGTGGGCCGCCTGATGGCCGAGTCCCTGACCCGGGCGGTGCCCCGGGGAGGATACGTCATCATCAACGGGGCCCGGTCGGACAACAACGCGATGATGCTGAACGCCGGGATCCGACGGGTCCTGGATCCCCTGGAGTCCTCCGGGGCGGTGCGGATCGTCGGGGAGATCTGGCCCGCCGCCTGGGACAGCGAAGAGGTCAAGGCCGCCCTGGAAAAGATCGTGCAGCACGACCGGGACATCGACGCCGTCGTGGCGGGGAACGACATGCTGGCCGAGGCGGCCATTTCGGTCCTTTCGGAAAACCGCCTCATGGGGAGCGTGAAGATCGCGGGCCAGGACGCGGAGTTGGCGGCCTGCCAGCGTATCGCGGAAGGTTCCCAGTTCTCCACGGTCTACAAGCCCATCGACCGCCTGGCCCTCAAGGCCGCGGGGTACGCGGTCATGCTGGCCCGGGGCGAGGAGATCCGGACGGACGGGGTGATCCAGGACGGGAAGTACGAGGTCCCGTACGTCCGGCTGGAGCCGATCCTGGTCACCCGGGACCTCCTGGACGCGACGGTGATCCAGGACGGGTTCCACTCCGCCGCCGACGTATATCGAAACGTCCGCCGGTAAACCGGACCCCGCCGCCCGCATCCGCCTTCGGCCTGGATTATTCCATCACCGTCCGAATCTGAGTGCTAGCCGTCTCGGGATCGGGGAGGACGGGGCGGAAGGGCGGAATTTCGCGGGATGTTTCCTGAAGACCGATCGAAAAAACCCCCGGATACTGTAGGCCAGCGGCCCGTCGGCCGCGAGTCGCAGTAAGGGGGTATGTATGAAACGTATCGTCGCAATCCTGTCCGCCGTCCTGTTCCTGGCGGGCATCGTCGTCTCCGCCGTGGCCCAGGCCGGCAGCCTGCCGGTGGGCATCGTTCTCCCGACGAAGGACGAGCCGCGTTGGCTCCAGGACGAGGCCCGGTTCAAGGCCGCCCTGACCGCCGCCGGCTACGACGTGGAGATCCTGTTCAGCCAGGGTGACTCCGCGAAGGAGAAGGCCAACGTCGAGTCCCTGATCACCAAGGGGATCAAGGTCCTCATCATCTGCCCGCAGGACGGAACCGCCGCCGCCGCCGCCGCGGACGCCGCCCGCCGCGCCGGGGTCAAGGTGATCTCCTACGACCGGCTCATCCGGGAAACCGCTTCGGTGGATTACTACGTCACCTTCGACTCCGTGGCCGTCGGGGCCGCCTGGGGCGACTACCTGGTGAAGAACGCGTCCGGCAAGGGCAACAACCTCTACCTCTACGCCGGCGCCGCCTCGGACAACAACGCCTTCCTCTTCTTCGAGGGGGCCTGGAGCGTGCTCCAGCCCAAGATCGCGGACGGGACCTTCATCGTCCGGAACTCCGCCGAGGCGGAGCGCCTGATGGGCAAGGCCAAGCTCTCCCGGGAGGAGATGGGCAGGATCATCGGCCAGGTAACCACGGACTGGAACTTCGCGGTCGCGAAGAACAAGGCCGAGGCGGACCTGACCAAGAACAAGCGGGCCAACAAGGGCACCGTGTACATCTGCGCCCCCAACGACGGGACCGCCCGGGCCATCGCGGACGCCTTCGCCGCGGACCGGGACGTCAAGAAGTTCTTCATCACCGGCCAGGACGCGGAGGTCGCCTCGATCCAGTACATCATCAACGGCAAGCAGTCCATGACGGTCCTCAAGGACGTCCGGGTGCTGGTCAACGACGCCATCGCCGCCGCCGTCGCCTACCTTAAGGGCGGGGCTCCCGCGAAGACCACCACCTACAACAACGGCAAGGCCGACATTCCCGCGAAGCCCTCCGCCATCCTCACGGTCACCAAGGAGAACGTGAAGTCGGCCATCGTGGATTCCGGGTACTATCCGTCCAGCTATTTCTCCGGCCTCCAGTAAAGAGCGCATGTAAAAAAGCCCGGCCGGGCGCGGGGGGTCCCAGGGCCCCCCGCGCCCTCTTCCGCGGAATCGATCCAAGACCGACGACGGAGGCCGCACGATGAGCGAGCCCATCCTAGAGATGAGGAACATCACGAAGACCTTCCCCGGAGTGCGCGCGCTAAGCGAGGTGAGCTTCCGGGTCGCCGAGGGGGAGATCCACTGCCTGGTGGGGGAAAACGGGGCGGGAAAGTCCACCCTGATGAAGGTCCTCTCGGGGGTCTACCCCCACGGCTCCTACGAGGGGGAGATCCTCCTCAAGGGAACGGCCCAGCGGTTCCGGGGCATCGCGGACAGCGAGCGCGCCGGGATCGGCATCATCTACCAGGAACTGGCCCTGGTCCCGGACATGACGGTGTACGACAACATCTGCCTGGGCCACGAGCTCCGTTCCGGCATGACCGTGGACCTGAACGAGACCATCAAGAAGGCTGCGGAGATGCTGACCAAGGTCCGTCTCAAGCTGGACCCCTCCACCAAGGTGAAGGACCTGGGGGTCGGAAAGCAGCAACTCGTGGAGATCGCCAAGGCCCTCAGCCGGGACGTGAAGATCCTGATCCTGGACGAGCCCACGGCGGCCCTGAACGAGGACGACTGCGACAACCTCCTGGACCTTTTACGGGGGCTCAAGCGGGACGGGGTGACCTGCATCATGATCTCCCACAAGCTCAAGGAGGTGATCCGGATCGCGGACACGGTCACGGTCCTGCGGGACGGCCGCACGGTCTGCACCCTGGACGCCGCCAAGGGGGAGGTCTCCGAGGGCATCCTCATCAAGCACATGGTCGGCCGGGAGATCGACGACGTCTATCCCAAGCGCGCCGGCAAGTCCTTCGGGGAGGTGGTCCTGGAGGCACGGAACTGGACGGTCTACTCCCACGGACTCGGACGGACGGTCCTGAAGGACGTCAACTTCACGGTCCGCCGGGGAGAGATCGTGGGATTCGCGGGCCTCATGGGGTCCGGGCGCACCGAGTTGGCCCGGAGCGTCTTCGGCAATCCCGACGGGTACCGGGTGGAGGGGGAGCTCCGGGTGGAGGGCCGGCCCGTCCGCTTCGGGGATCCCCGCCAGGCCATCGACGCGGGTGTGGCCTACGCCAGCGAGGACCGGAAGAAAAACGGCCTCATACTGATCCAGGACGTCAAGCAGAACATCACCCTGGCCAACCTCCGGGCCCTGGCGTCCCGGGGGATCGTGGACGGGAACTCGGAAACCAAGGTGGCCGAGGACTACCGGTCCGCCCTTTCCATCAAGACCCCCAGCATCGACCAGAAGGTCCTGAACCTGTCCGG
>CALMRC010000125.1 GCA_937873275.1 uncultured Spirochaetota bacterium | reverse complement strand
ATGTAAAAACCGGCAGACTGAAAGCATTCGCCACCACCGGCGCCCGCCGTTCCAGCGCATCGGACCTCCTGACCCTGTCCGCGACGGTCGGGGTTTCCGTCGTCCTCTCCCCCCAGACCCTCCACGACGTCCGGAAGGCACGGGCTGCCCTGGATTCCCAGACCCGGGCCTATGATACCGCGGCCCGGTCCCTGGAGCTCGAGGTCCGGAAGGCCTACTACGCCCTGGTCCTGGCCCGGGAGAACATCGCCGTCCTCCGGCAGTCCCTGGCTACCGCCCAGAACGGGTACGACCAGGTGGAGGCCAAGAGGAAGGCGGGTCTGGCCTCGGAACTGGACGCCCTGTCCGCCCGGGTCAACCTGGAGAACCTGAAGCCGGGCCTGGAGAGCGCCCAGGTTTCCTACGAATCCCAGCTGGCCCGCTTCAAGCAGACCCTGGGCCTGGCCCAGTCCGAGGACATCTCCCTGGCCGGCAGCCTGTCCGAGGCTTCCGCGGTCTCCAGGGTCGACGTCTCCGGTCTTTCCGGGGAATCCCCCTCCGTGGCGGCCCTCCGGGCCTCCCTGGAGACCTTCCGGGCCCAAGAGGCGTCGGCCCGGTCCGCGACCCGGTCCCCGTCCCTGGTCCTCTCGGGCTCCTATAGCCCCCAGTCCGTCGCCTCCGGCCCCTGGAACGACGGGGGTTCGGTGAGCGCGACCCTGTCCTTTTCCCTGGACAATCTCCTGCCCTGGTCGGCGGCCCGGGAGGCCGCGGACAAGGCCCGGGACTCGGTCCGAAAGGCCGAGAGCCAGCTTGAGGAGGCCCGGGTGGGGGCGGAAATTTCCGTCCAGTCCCTGGGCCGTTCGATCGAGCAGTCCCTGGCCTCCCTGCAGGCCCGTCGCCTGACGGTGGAGATGGCGGAGCGGTCCCAGCGCCTCACGGAGGAGGCCTACAAATTCGGCACCAAGGATCTGCTGAGCCTCCAGAAGGCGGGGGATACCCTGCAGGAAGCCCGGGTGAACCTCCTCAAGGAGGCCTACACCCTCGTATCCGCCCTCCTGGACCTCGAATACGCGCTGGGGCTTCCCTTCGGGACCCTGGGGAGGTGATCGTGAGGAAACGCAATATCGTGATCCTGGCCGTATTCGCGGCCGCCGTCGCCCTGGTCCTTCTCCTCCCCAAGCCCACGGCCGCCGGATCGGCCGGACCCGGAGGGGGAGCTTCGGCCGCCGCGGCGCCGGGACCGGCCGGTCCGGGACCGGGAGCCGCGGCCCGTCCCGGCACTCGTTCCGCGGCGGACGGATCCGCCGGCCCGGGATCCGGGACGACGGCCGCCGTCCCCCCGGGCGGCTCGGGCTCCCGAAGCGGGCGCTCCTCCGTCGCCGTCTTCTCGGTCCGGACGGATACGGTGCGGATCGGCACGATCCAGGATTACATCGAGACCAACGGGGACGTGGTCAGCGACTCCGCCGTGAAGGTCTATCCCTACATCTCCGGCCGCCTGGTTTCCCTCCGGGCCACCCTGGGAGAGAGGGTCTCGAAGGGCCAGGTCCTGGCCGAGGTGGATCCCTCCACCCCGGGCTCGTCCTTCGCCCTCAATCCCGTCCTGGCCCCCATCTCGGGCGTCGTGACCTCCCTTCCGATCTCCGTCGGTTCCACGGTGGGCACCGCCACGGCGGTCGCCGAGATCGGCGTGATCGAGGACGTGCAGGTGGAGGCCCGGGTTCCCGAGCGGTACGTCGGCGTCCTCCGTCCGGGCCTCAAGGCGGCGGTATCCCTGGAAGCCTACCCGGGGGTGCCCTTCCCCGCGACGGTCCTCCGGGTATCCCCGGTGGTCGATCCCGTATCCCGGACCAAGACCATCCGGCTTGCCTTCGACCGGCCGGACGCCCGGATCGACCCGGGCATGTTCGCCCGGATCAAGCTGGACACCGTGGCCTACCCGAACCGCAGGACCGTCCGGGAGGACGCGATCCGTACGGATTCCGAGGGGACCTTCGTGTTCGTCGTCCGTCCGGACTCCACGGTGGAGAAGCGCCGGGTAACCCGGGGCGTCGCCGTGGACGGGACCGCGGAAATCGTCTCGGGCCTGGCCGAGGGGGAGACCGTCGTGGTGGAGGGGGCCGCGGTCCTGTCCGACGGGGCCTCGGTCCGGGACATCGGGTCCAAGGGAGCCACGCCGTGAGCGTCGCCGACAAGGTCGTCGCCCGGCCCGTCCTGATCTCGATCACCTTCGCCCTGGTGGCGGTGGTGGGGCTCTACACCCTGGGGGAGCTGGCCCTGGACCTCATGCCGGAGAGCGAGACCCCCCGGCTCTCGGTCTCCACCTCGTACTCCAAGGCCAGCCCGGAATCCGTGGAAAAGGCGGTCACCGCCGTCCTGGAGAGCGCCCTGGTCAACGTGAACGGCCTCAAGAAGGTAAGCTCCAGCTCCAGCGAGGGCTCCAGCCGCATCACATTGGAGTTCGAGTACGGCACGGACCTGGACGAGGCCACGAACGACATCCGGGACAAGCTGGACCGGGTCAAGAACGCCCTGCCCGACGGGGCGGGAAGTCCCCGGATCTTCCGGTTCGACCCGAACGCGATGCCCATTTTGCGCATCGCCGTCAGCGGCAAGCGCGCCCCCGAGGAGCTGAAGGAGCTGGCGGAGGACTACGTGGCCCCGAGGCTCGAGCAGGTGGACGGCATCGCCCAGGCGGACGTGTCCGGGGGTCGGGATAAGATCGTCCGGGTGGAGCTCAGCCAGAACCGCCTGGACGCCTACAACCTCACCCTGACCGGGGTGGCGTCCACCCTTGCGGGACAGAACCTGGAGCTTTCCGGGGGCACCCTCTCCGAGGGGGGCCGCAACTACCTGGTGCGGACCACCGGGGAATACCGGAGCCTCCGGCAGATCGCGGACACCGTGGTGGCCGACAAGGGCGGCTACGGGGTCCGGCTGTCCGACCTGGGCACCGTGGCCGAGGGGTACCGGGACGAGACCCAGGCGGTCTTCATCAACGGGGAGCCGGGGGTCTACATCGCCCTGACCAAGGCCAGCGGTTCCAACTCCGTCCAGGCCGCGGACGGGGTCTACGCCAAGCTCGAGGAGATCCGGGGACTATTGCCCGCGGACGTGGACCTGCAGATCATATCCGACGACACCAAGCAGATCCGGGACACCATCGACAACCTGGTCTCCTCCGCCTACTGGGGCGCCGCCCTGGCCATGGCGATCCTCTTCCTCTTCCTGCGGAGCATCAAGAGCACGCTCATCATCGGGATCTCCATCCCCCTGTCCCTTCTGGTCACCCTCCTGGCCATGTTCCTGGCCCACATTACCCTGAACATGATGACCCTGACGGGTCTCATCCTGGGAGTGGGTATGATCGTGGACGCCTCCATTGTGATCCTGGAGAATATCTACCAGTACCGGGAGCGGGGGGCCAAGCCCAGCGTTTCCGCCGTACTGGGAAGCCACGAGATGATCTCGGCCATCGTGTCCTCCAACCTGACCACGGTCTTCGTCTTCATTCCCGTGCTCTTCTTCAAGGACCGCCTGGGCATGCTCGGCCAGCTCTTCTCCCACATGATCTTCACCATCGTGATCGCCCTGCTCTCCAGCCTCCTCGTGGCGGTCTTCCTGATCCCCGTGCTGGCGGGGCGTTTCCTGCCCCTGACCACCCGGGAGGAGAAGCCCCTGCGGAATCCCGTCCTGCGGGCCCTGGACGGAGCCGTGGAGGGAGCCCTCCTCGCCCTGAGCCGGGGGTACCGGTACGTCCTGGAAGGGGCGGTCCGGCACCGACCCACCACGATCCTCCTGGTGGCCGGCTCCCTGGCCCTCAGCCTGGCCTTCATCCCCCGGATGAACATATCCCTCATGCCCCCCTCCACGGACGATTCCGTGAACGTCAACGTCAACCTGCCCGTGGGCACCTCCCTCGCGGAGACCAAGGCCGTCCTCCTGGCCCTCCAGGAGCGCACCCTCGGGGAGGTGCGGGGGATCAAGAACCTGATCACCACGGCGGGGCGGGGGGGGAGTTCCTACCGGGGCCAGATGACCATCCAGCTCCCCCCCTACGACCAGCGGATCGACGATTCCAACACGATCCGCCGCATGCTCCGGACCTTCTTCCCGGACTACCCGAACGCCTCCTTCTCGATCTCCCAGGGCCGGTTCCAGGGCATGTCCGGGAGCTCGGACATCGACCTGGTCCTGCGGGTCCAGGACCTGGACGCCGGCATGGCCGCGGCCCGGAGCATCTCGGACATCCTCAAGTCCGAGGTGCCGGACGTGGCCGACCCCTCCATCAGCTTGACCGAGGGGCTCCCCCAGGTGGAGGTCGTGATTGATCGGGACCGGGCCTACTCCTTCGGGGTCAGCGTCCAGGCCGCGGCGTCCGAGATCAGCGCCTCCCTGAACGGGACGACCGCCACCACCTACCGGGTCTCCGGGCACGAGTACGACGTGGTGGTGCTGTTCCGGGAGGCCGACCGGTCCCGGATACCGGACCTGGATCGCATCTTCGTGAAGGGTTCGGCCGGCCGGGTGCCGGTGGCGAACTTCGCCGGCCTGGAAAAGAGCCTGGGGCCGGTCAGCATCGCCCGGGAGAACCAGAGCCGGGTCATCCACGTCACGGCGGACATCGTGAGCGACACCCGCCCCGACCGGGTGGAGGAGAAGATCCGCGAGGCCGTCGCGGGATCCCTGGTCCTTCCCGAGGGGGTCACCCTGAGCTATGAAGGCTCTTGGAAAAACATCTCCGAGACCGGCGGCACCTTTCTCCTCATCCTGACCATGGCCCTTCTCCTGGTGTTCGGCGTGATGGCCGGGCAGTACGAGTCCTTCAAGGATCCCTTCATCAACCTCTTCACGATCCCCCTCCTGGTGATCGGGGTGGTGGCGGTGTACGTGATCTCCGGCCAGGCCCTGTCCACCTTCACGGCCATCGGGGTGGTCATGCTGGTGGGCATCGTGGTGAACAACGGCATCGTGCTGGTGGACTACACGAATCTCCTGGTGCGCCGGGGGGTGCCCGTGCGGCGGGCCTGCGTGGACGCGGGGGAGTCCCGGCTCCGGCCGGTGCTGATGACCACCCTGACGACCATCCTGGGCCTCATACCCATGGCCTTCTTCCCGGGGGAGAACTCCAGCATGATCCAGCCGATCGGCCTAACCGTCATCGGGGGCCTTCTGTCCTCCACCCTGATCACCCTCTTCTTCATCCCGGTGATCTATTCCTACCTGAACGAGCGCCGTGGACGCGGCGAGGCGGAAGGGGGTCCCGCATGAAGCGCCTGGAGGTCATCGCGAACCGGTCCGTGCAGGACGACCTGGTCGACGCCCTGGAAGGGGCCATCCCGGTTTTTTACTACTCCGTCGTGCCCCTCGTGCACGGCCGGGGCCGCCAGAAGCGGAAGCTCGGGACCGCCACCTGGCCGGAGGAGAACTTCCTCCTCCTGGCGTACCTTGCGGACGAGGCCTGCGGGACGGCCCGGGAGGTCGTGGCCCGGATCAAGGCGCGGTTCCCCAAGGAGGGGATCAAGGTCTTTTCGGTTTCCGCAGACGAGTGAACGGCTCGATTCCCAAGACTGAACCACAGAGACACGGAGGCACAGAGATAGGAGAGAAATGTAATTATTGATAGGATATCGGGATTTTAAAGATCCACAGGAGATGGCAATGCTATGTTCCTCCCTCGACGAATCTTGATCATTCGTATCTTATCTAGATCATCCCTTCCTGTTTCCTCCCGTTTTCCCTCTGTGTTCTCTGTACCTCTGTGGTGGAATTTTTCTCTCAGGTCCTCCGTGGTGAGTCCTGAGATGGTTTTCTCTTGCCTCTTCCCGAAAGTCGGGGTATTATAGCTCACCAGATGATGAGTAGCCTATATCCTATAGGATTTTAAGAGGGGGAATCGCCGTGAAGCAGTATAGAGTTGCCGTGGTCGGGGCGATGGGCGCCGTGGGAACCGAGATGATCAAGACCCTGGAGCAACGGAATTATCCCGTCTCCGAGCTGGTGCCCCTGGACATCCCGGCCAACGCCGGGAAGACCGTGACCTTCCGGGGTTCCCCGGTCCAAGTCCGGGCGGCCCAGGAGGGGGCGTTCCGGGGTGTGGACGTGGCCATCTTCTCCGCCGGGGCGGACGCGAGCAAGGTCTTGGCCCCCCTGGCCGCCTCCGAGGGCGCGATCGTGGTGGACAACTCCAGCCAGTGGCGCATGGACCCCTCGGTCCCCCTGGTGGTGCCCGAGGTCAACCCCCAGGCCCTGGACGGCCACAAGGGGATCATCGCCAACCCCAACTGCTCGACGATCCAGATGCTGGTGGCCCTGAAGCCCATCCACGACGCCTACAAGATCAAGCGGGTGGTCGTCTCCACCTACCAGGCCGTCTCCGGCACCGGCGGCGCGGCCATCGCGGAGCTCACCGCCCAGGCCAAGGCCTTCGCTTCGGGCCAGCCCGTCACCGCCAAGGTCTATCCCCGGCAGATCCTCTTCAACGCCCTGCCGCACATCGACGTCTTCTTGGACAACGGGTACACCAAGGAAGAGATGAAGATGGTCAACGAGACCAAGAAGATCCTGGATCCCTCCATCGAGGTCTGCCCGACCGCCGTCCGGGTGGCCGTGTACCGGGGCCACTCCGAGGCGGTCAACGTCCAGACCGAGCGGCCCTTCACCCTGCCGGACGTCCGGACCCTCCTGGAAAAGGCCCCCGGGGTGAAGGTGATGGACGATCCGTCCAAGCTGGTCTACCCGACCGCCCTGGACGCGGACGGGAAGGACGAGGTCTTCGTGGGACGTCTGCGCCTGGACCCGACGGTGCCCAACGGCCTCAACTTCTGGGTGGTCTCGGACAACCTCCGCAAGGGCGCGGCCCTGAACGCCGTGCAGATCGCGGAGGTCCTCATCCAGCGGGGACTCCTGCGCTAGGAATTCAACGGCTTAAAGTTCCGGGCCGGGACGCCGTCGCCTCCCTGATGCGGCGTCCCGGCCGTTTTATTGTTCCGGGGCGTCCAGGTCGAACTCGGGGCCGCGCTGGCCCCGGACTCGGACGGATCGCAGCTCCAGGGCCCGAACGTTCCGGGCGAAGAATCCGGCCCTTCCCAGATCCGGCAAACCGTCTCCCATCTCCGCCTGTCCCGGGGTCTCCCAGGCCGGATCCATTTCGATGTCGCAGTCCGAGAAGGACAGGGACTCGACGGGGGACTCCGGGAGGCCGAAGAGGAAGGCCGCGCAGTACCGCGCGTTCCGGACCTGGAGTTCGGAGAACCGGAGCCGCCCCACCGTCGGGGTTCCGGGTCCCGGAGTCCGCCGCCCCTTGTCGGACACGACGGGATCCCCCCAGGCGCCGCAGCCGTAGTAGCAGTTCACCGCCACCGGCACGGCCACGTCCCGCATCGCCAGGTCCGAGAAGACGGCGCCCTCCACGGCCCCTCCCCGGCCCCGGCGGGTCTTGACGCGGATACCCCGGTCCGTCCCCCGGAAGACGCAGGCGGAGACGACCACGTCCCGGATGCCTCCGGACATCTCGGAGCCCAGCACGACCCCGCCGTGGCCGGCCTCGAAGACGCAGCCGGTGACGACGATGAGCTCCGAGGGCGGCCGGAGGCGGGGTTCCTCGGACTCCACGCCGGACTTCACGGCGATGCAATCGTCCCCCGTGGATATGCTGCAGCCGGAGATCCTCACGTCCCGGCAGGAATCCGGGTCGATCCCGTCGGTGTTCGGGGAGTCCGGAGGATTCTCGATCCGGAGGCCCCGGATCTCCACCCCCTCGCAGCGGACGGGATGCACGGTCCAGGACGGGGAGTTAACGGCGGTGAATCCCGCCAGGAGGACGTTCCGGCAGTCCTGGAAGGAGATCAACCGGGGGCGGGGAGCGTCCAGGGAGCCCTCCCGGAAGGCCTTCCACCAGGGGGCCCCGGAACCGTCGATGATGCCGGGTCCCTCGACGGAGACGCGCCGGGCGCCCTCCGCCCCGATCAGGGGCGAGTGGGCCTTGACGGTACGTCCCTCCCAGCGCTGGTCCCGGACGGGGAACTCCGAGGGATCCCCGCTGGCCACGAGGCGCGCCCCCCGCTCCAGCCGGATCCCCACGTCGTCCCGCAGGACCAGGGCTCCGGTTTTCCAGGTTCCGGGGCCGAAGACCAGGGTTCCCCCGCCCCGCTCCGCGGCCCGGTCGATCAGGGCCTGGAGGGCCCCGGTCAGGAGGCGGGGCCGGCCCGAGCCGGGGTCGGAATACTCGTCCACGGCCGGGGAGATGCCGCCGATATCGGCCTCCGTCCGAAGGACCCCGGCGACATCGATGTACCCGCCGCCCTCCCCGAAGGCACCGGTCATGCCAGCGCCTCCTCGGCCCGGGCGAGGGCGGCCGCGGCCCGGGGATCCTCCGCGGCCTCGGCTTCCAGGAGGGCCAGGATGTAGGGGCCCGTTCCCTTGGGGTCGTTGGGGTTCCGGGGCGAGGAGACGTAGTATTCGAAGCTTCCGTCCCGGTAGGGATCCCCTCCCAGTCCGGCCACGGCGCAGATGCCCTCCAGGACCGGACTACCGTCGTCCGACCGGACCTGGAAGCGGTCGATCCCCGCCCGTGCCCGGGCGGCGGATTCCGCCGCCTCCTCCGCGATCCGGTCCGGGATCAGGCCCTTCCGGGCGGCCTTCGCGAAGGTGTAGGCGAACATGGCGGAGGCCGAGGTTTCCAGGTAGTTGCCCGCCCGGGCTTCCTGGTCCAGGACCTGGTACCAGAGGCCGGTCCCGGGGTCCTGGAACTTAAGGACGGCCGGTACCAGACGCTCCAGGATTCCCGTCAGAACCCGGCGGTCTTCGTACCCGGGAGGCAGGTAGTCCAGGGTGTCCACCAGGGCCATGGCGTACCACCCGACCGCCCGGCCCCAGAAATTCGGGGAGCAGCCCGTATCGGGCCGGCTCCACAGCTGCCGCCGGGACTCGTCCCAGGCGTGGTACAGGAGGCCCGTACGGCCGTCCCGGGCCCGCTCCCACAGGATGCGGAACTGGGCGACCGCCTCGTCGAATCGAGCCGGCCTCCCCGCCCGGCGGCCGCAGGCGGTCGCGAAGGGCTGGGCCATGTAGAGGCCGTCCAGCCACATCTGGTCGGGATAGATTTGCTTGTGCCAGTATCCGCCGCACCGGCAGCGGGGCTGCCGGTCCAACTGGCGCTCCAGCCGGGCCACCGCGGCTTGAAGTCCGGGGGACCGGGAATCGGGGTGCAGAAGGAGGAGGCGGCCGGGATTGAGCTGGTCCAGGTTGTACTCGTCCTCCCGGTATCCCTCGATGCGGCCGTCCCCGTCCACCCGGGCGGCCACGAAGCGACGGACCGCCGTCCCCAGGACGGGATTCCCGTGGACCCGTCCGGCCCGGTCCGCCGCCAGGAGAAGCAGGGCGTTCTCGTAGTGCCAGGAGAGGGTTTCCGGCGGAGTCCTCTCCAGGAGGGACAGGGCCCACCGGACGGACCCCGGCCCGGCCGGCGGATCCGCCCGGGAGGGCATCGGGGCGCCCTTCGCCATCGTCGTCATGCGATCTCCCTCGGATACTGCGTCGGGCGTCCCGGATTCCGCCGGCGCGCCGCCGGGAACCCGGACCCCCGCGGAAAGCGCGGATCGCCGGGTTCCCGTCCGGTCCTACTTCAAGAGGCCGGCTTCCTCAACCTTGGCCTTGGCCGATTTCTCGAGTTCCTTGGCGCCGAGCTTGTCCAGGCCCGCCAGGAAAGCCTTCCAGGAGGCGGGGGTGAGGGCCTGCTGGCCCAGGGCGAACTTCACGAGGTTTTCCGTGTAGAAGCGCTCGAAGTCCGCCTTGTTGGCGGGGGGCTCGATGAGCAGGGCCGCGGTCGCCTCCGTCCAGGGCTGGGTGGTGAAATAGCGCCAGATCTCCAGGGGGCGGATCGTCCGGCCGTTGAGGGTCTTGTGGGGCACGTACCGGGGAAGCAGCTCCCAATCGGAATTGACGGATGCCAGGTTGCGCAGCTGGAGGATGGGAACCATGGCGCTCTTCGCGTAGGACTTGTCGGGATCCGGAAGCCCCGCGGTGGAGATGTTGCCGTCCGCGTCCAGGGTGTAGTTGACGCCCTTCTCGCCGAACATGGCCAGGGCGTACCCGTCCGTGGCGAACCACTCCAGGAGCCGGGCTACGGCGTCGCCCTTGCCCGCGTCGATCGCCCGCTTGGAGACGACGTGGATGCGGGTATCCACGTAGAGCATGCCCTCGGAGCTCTTTCCCTTGGGTCCCACGGGCGGCGGTATGGGGATCCACTCCCCGTCCGGGAAGTTCTTGTCGAAGGCGGGGTAGTTGGCCACCGTGGACAGGGCGGCGAAGTTTTCCCGCATGATCCCGTACTTGCCCTGCTTCCAGCGGGCCCGGAACTCGTCCTTCTTCAGGGTGGTCCAGTCCGGGTCGATGAGACCGTCCTTGTTCAGGCGGGCCACGAACTGAATCGCGTCGTAGAACTCCGGCTTCCGCACGTTGAGGCCGAAGTTCTTCGCGCCGGTGACGTCCCACACGCCCGCGACGCCGTAGGCTCCCAGGATGGGATCGAACCGGACGCCCAGGCCCCAGTTGGTGATGTCGGAGGTCTCGATGAAGGCGCCGAATCCGTAGGTGTCGTTCTTGCCGTTCCCGTCGGGGTCGTTGAGGGTGAAGGCCTTGGCCACCTGGTAGAAGTCCTCGATGGTCTTGGGGGGCTGGAGCCCCAGCTTGGCGAGCCAATCCTTGCGGATGACCCAGCCGTCCGTCATGGGCATCTTGCCGGGATCCGGAAGGCCGTACATTCTGCCCTTGTACATGGCCAGCTTGTTCCGCAGGGGATCGTCGTAATGGGTCTTGGTCCGGACCGGCATCTTCTTCATGAGCTCGTCCGTCGGGGCCAGGAGTCCCTGCTTCGCGAGCTTGATGAAGACGTCCCGGTTGACGTGCAGGATGTCCGGCAGCCGGTTTGCCGCGGCGGCCGCGTTGATCTTCATGTCCTGGTCCGTGAACGTCGTGGGCAGGAGGCTCAGCTTGAGCTCGATGCCCAGGGTTTCCCGGACGATACGGTACCCCGCCCAATCCGCGGGGGGCGGGCCGGCTTCGCTGGCCGTTCCCGTGATCCACAGCTCGATCTCCACGGGCTTCGCCTGGGCGCCCGCGCCGATAACGACGCAGAGGGCCAGTGCGAGGGCGAGGAAGGCCTGTGCCTTGAACTTGTTCATTCCGAACCTCCTTGACGAACTACGGAACCCCGGAGCCCAGGGCCCCGGCCCCGCTTCCGGGCGGACGATCCGCCCGCGGGAGCTATCGCTCCGCTACCCCTTAAGGCCCCCGGAAAGGGTGCCCTTGGTGAAGTAGCGCTGGATCCACGGATATACGAGGATCATCGGGAGGGAGGCCAGGAATACGCTGGCCGCCTTCAGGGATTCCATCCGGGCCTCGCTGAAGACGTTGATGTCCACGTAATCGTTGAAATTCGCGGCCTGGAGTATGTTCCGGAGCAGGATGGGGAGGGGCTGGAGCCGTGCGTCCCCGAGGTAGAGGATCGCGTTGAAGAAGTCGTTCCAGTAGTGGACGCCGTAGAAGAGCCCGACGGTTAGAAGGATGGGCTTGGACAGGGGCAGCACCACCTTGAACAGGATGTAGAGTTCGCCGGCTCCGTCGATCCGGGCGGCCTCCTTGAGCTCCTCGGGCAGCCCCTCGAAGAAGTTCTTCATCACGAAGACGTTGTAGACGTTGATGGCCCCCGGAATCACGACGGCCAGGAGGCGGTCGTAGAGCCCCAGACCCGTGACCACGAGGTAGCTCGGGATGAGCCCCGGGTTGAACAGGAAGGGGATCAGGATGAAGGTGTGCAGGAGTTTCCGGCCCGGGAGGTTCCGGATCGAGAGGACGTAGGCCAAGGGCACCGTGAGGAAGAGCCCCAGCCCGACCCCCATCGCCAGGATCAGCACGCTGTTCCAGGTGGCGATCAGGAAACTCGGGTGCGTCAGGAATTGCCGGTACGCGGCCAGGGACCACTTGCTCGGGGGCACCAGCATTCCGAAGGTCCGGTCCGCGAGGTCCACCTGGGGGGTGACGGACAGCATGAACACCCGCCAGATCGGGATCACCATGACCAGGAGGACCAGGACCAGGTAATTGTCCACCACGAACTGGAACACCGCGTCCCCGGGGCTCTTTCTCATCCGTCCCATCGCCGGCTCCCTCAGTAGAGTCCGCTGCCGGCGATGCGTTTCGCCAGGCGGTTGAATACCAGCAGGAACGACAGCCCGATCAAGCCCTTGAACAGGCCCACCGCCGTCGCGATGCTGTAATCCGCGTTCAGGATCCCCTGCCGGTAGACCCAGGTGTCGATGATGTCCCCCACGTCGAGGACGGGCACCGAATAGAGCACGAAGAGCTGGTGGAATCCCGCGTCCAGGATGGTTCCGATCCGGAGCAGCACCACCACGACGATCACGTCCAGGATCCCCGGCAGGGTGATGTACCGGACCTGCTGGAGGCGGCTCGCGCCCTCGACCTGGGCGGATTCGAAGAGGGCGGGATCGATCCCCATCAGGGCGGCCAGGAACACGATGGCGCCCCAGCCCATCTCCTTCCACAGGTCCGAGAAGACGACGATGAAGGGGAAGGTGGCCGGGTCTCCCATGTAGTTGATGGTCCCGATGCCGGACGCCCGGTTGATCTCGTTGAACAGCCCCTCGCTGGCGGAGAAGAGACCCAGCAGGATCCCGTGCAGGATGATCCAGGACAGGAAGTGGGGAAGGTAGGCCAGGGTCTGCACCACCCGGCGGAGCATGCGGTGCCCGGTCTCGTAGAGGCCCAAGGCCAGGAGGATGGCGGCGGGCACGCCCAAGGCCAGCTTGGCCAGGGAATAGAGGACCGTGTTCCGGATGAGGGGCACCAGGTAGGGACTGCGGAAGAAGGCCGCGAAGTTCGAAAACCCGTTCCAGGGGCTCCCCCACACCCCGTCCAGGGGGGAGAAGTCCTTGAAGGCGATCTGGGCGTTCCAGAGGGGAAGGTAGCGGATGACCAGGAAGAAGGCCACGGGGAGGATCGCCATCCCGTACATTCCCCGGAACTTCCACGCGTGGGACAGGCGCCGCGTCAGCGTCCTGCCCGGCGGCGTCGACGACTCGATCCTGGAACGACCCACTCCGCCTCCCCTCCGCCGCGTTCCCGGTCCCGCGGCACACCGTCAGGGTAGACCCGTTCCGGGGAAAGATGCAGACGGTCTATAGGATTTTACCGACTTTTCTCCCCTTCCCGGTAGGACTGGGGGCTCGTTCCGCAGAGCTTTCGGAAGACCCGGCAGAAATAGGAGGGATCCGGGAAACCGACCCGGTTCGCCACCTCCGAAACCGGGAGGGAGGTGGCCGCCAGGAGCTCCCGGGCCTTCCGCATCCGGTACCGGTTCAGGAAATCCCAGATGCCGATCCCGAGCTCCCGATGGAACAGCCGGGAGAGGTGGTCCTCGTTCACCCCCGCCGCCTCGGCGAGCTGGGTGCGCAGGAAGGGGCGGCCGTACTGGGCCAGGATCCAGGCCAGGGCCCGCTTGACCGCGGGATTCCCGGACGCGAGCTCGTCCCGCAGGGCCAGGCGCGCGGTCCGCGCGAATTCCTCGTCGGTCCAGACGCCCTTCACCTGGACGACCACCCGGGAATGCCGGTCCAGTCGAAGGAGGTCCCCCGCGTCCAGGAGCCGGCCGGTCAGCACGATCACAGGAACGTGGCGAAGGCGCTCCTCGGATTTCATGTAGTCTAGGATGTCCTCGCCCGGGATCCCCGGGAGGCCCAGGTCCAGGACCGCCAGGGCGGGCACCCGTTCCTCCAGGATCGCGAGGGCCTCCTCTCCCCGGGCCGCCGGGACCACCTCGAAGCCCGGGAACTCCCGGGCGAAGAATTCCCGGAGCCGGGCCCGCTGGGCCGGATCGTCGTCGAGCACGAGGATCGGGCTTCCGAGCAGGGTGAGAAGGTCCTCGGATCGGCCCTCCAGAAGCCGGGCCAGGATCTCCCGGGGCGGGACCGGACTCCGACCTCCCGGAACCTCCGTCCCGGAATTCTCCGGCTCGCCGTCGTGCGCCGAGGACTCGTACAGCAGGACGGGCGTTTCCAGGAGCCGGGGGTTCCTGCGGAGCCGGCCGAGGAGGGCCCAGTCCGCGCCGTCCATGGCGCGGGGATCCAGGACCAGGGCTCCCGGGGCCGGATCTCCGGAACCGGGAAAATCGTCGGAGAGGGTTTCCCGCCTCCGGATCTCCAAACCGGCGTTCCGGAGAGACGCCAGGATCGAGGGATCCGGAGTCCCGGAGCCCAGGGCCGCCGCCCAGGCGCCGGTCCGTTCCGGCGGCAGGCCCGGGGAGCCGAGGAGGGGCAGGGGCAGGCGGACCGTGAACCGGCTGCCGATGCCCGGCTCGCTGGCGGCATCGAGGCTGCCCCCGTGCAGGATCGCCAGTCGACGGGAGATCGCCAGGCCCAGGCCGATTCCGCCGGCCCGGCCGTCCCCGGAAAAGGGTTCGAAGATGCCGGATAGCCGTTCCGGGGCGATCCCGCTGCCGGTATCGGACACTTCGAGCACGATCCAGGGCGGCTCGGTCCTCGCGGAGAGGCGTATGGAGCCCCGAGCCGTATGACGACGGGCGTTTTCCAGGAGATTGAACAGGATCTGGCGGATCCGTACCGGATCCACGTAGGCGAGCGGCAGGGGGCTCCGGATATCCTCCGTCCATACGACCTCGCCGCCCTCCTCCCCGGAGACTTCCAGGAAGGATCCGAAACATTCCCGTGCCAGGACCCCGGCGTCCGCGTACTCCCGGGCCAGGTCGAGTTCCTCGATGTCCGCCCGGGACAGGTCCAGGAGGTCGTTCACCATCCGGACCTGGTACCGGGCGTGGGCCGCGATCCGCTCCAGTCCCCGGGCGAGGCGCTCGTCCCCCGGGCGGCCCGGGGCGGGCAGGAGGGAGCGTACCTCGTCCTGGATCATGCCGAGAGGGGTCCGGAGCTCGTGGCTCACGTTCGCCAGGAGCCGGGTCTTGAGCCGGTCCGCCTTTTCCGCCCGGACCCTCGCCTCCGCCGCCTGGGCGAACAGGCGGGCCCCCTGGACGGCCGCGGACACGAAGCCCCGGAGTTCCTCGAAGACCGTGCCCTGTCCCGTCCTGCCGTCCAGGGCGAGGCAGCCCAGCCGGTCCTCGTTCACGAAGAGCGGCTCCAGGACCAGGGTGAACCGGTCCTGGGGCAGGAATTCCGGGGGGAGTTCCCCGGCGGACGGGACCGGAAGCCCTCCGACGGGAAGGTCCATCCGAAGTCCGTCGCGGAGGGCCAGCACGAGGAGGGAAGCCTCCTCCCCGGTGCCGTCCAGCACGAGATACGCGTGGAGGATACCCAGGGAAGGCAGACGGGCCGCCAGGGCGTCCGCGATGCCCGGAAGGGAGTAGGTCGTGAGGAGGGC
The DNA here is from genome assembly GCA_937873275.1 of uncultured Spirochaetota bacterium. Lineage (GTDB taxonomy): Bacteria > Spirochaetota > Spirochaetia > Treponematales > UBA12059 > JAAYUR01. Next base: position 2,569 of record CALMRC010000125.1, on the reverse strand, counting down.
CCGCCCCAGGGAGCGAAGGCGCTTGGCGGACTCCTCGGCCATCCACTGCCGGAAGTCGCTGCGCCGGGCCCCCGCCTGGCCGATCATCACCCGGGCCTGGGAGATACGGGCGCGGATCCTATCGTCCCCGGAACCGCGCCCGGCGAAGATCCCCTCCAGGGCGGATATCGCGTTCTGCCAAGACAGCCCCGGACCCCTCTCGTGGACCATCCGGTCCAAAATGCGCCCCAGGGTCGGCAGGAACCGCCCTTCCGCCGCTTCCCCCTCCTCCCGGAAGGCCCGCACCAGGGGGAGCACCCAGGCTTCCCGGGCCCGGGCATCGGCCCCGGCGGCCCGGGCCACCTCGTCCACGACCTCGTCGAGGGAATCGGATTCCCGGGGATGTCGCCCTCCCCGGCCTGCGGAGACCGGGCCGCCCGGGTCCCCGCCGGTCGCGCCCGCCAACCGGACTTCCCGGGAGGGGCAGCCGCAGGATTCGCGGACCACCAGGGAAACGGGCAGGATCGTATCCTCGACGGAGGGGATTCCCTGCCAAAGGTCCGCCAGCGCCGCCAGGCCGCGGCGCCCCTGGTCGCGGAAGGGCATTGCCACGGTGGTGAGCGGGGGCGCCAGAAGCCGGCTCTCGGGGCTGTCGTTGAATCCCGTCACCGCCACGTCCGCCGGGACCTGGTATCCCCGGTCCTGGAGCCCCCGGAGGAACCAGAAGGCCAGGAGGTCGCTGGCCGCGGCCGCGGCCTGGAAGTCCTGGCCGGGGACGAGGCCCCGGCCGTCCAGGAATTCCGAGAGCGCCCGGCCGCCCTCGTCCCAGGGCAGGGGGCTGGAGACCAGGCGATCGTCGTAGGGGAGTCCCCGGTCGGCCAGGAAGTCCCGGTAGGCCCGGAAGCGGTCCGCCGCGGAGGAGTGGCGCTCGGGTCCCCGGAGGAAGGCGATCCGCCCGTAGCCGTGGACGTCCCGGAGATGGTCCAGGAGGGAACGCATACCGCCGTAGGCGTCCAGGCTCACGACGGGGGCGTCCCCCATCCGCTGTGCAAGGGTGACGAGGGGCAGGGGACGGAAGTCCTCGTGCAGGTCCCGGAGGTCCGCGGGGTCGCAGGTTCCGGAGAGGCTGGATACCCAGGACAGAAGTCCGTCGGCGGCACTCGGCCGGATCAGGCGGGCCAGGCCGTTCCGCATGAATTCGTACTCCTCCCGGGCTCCGAAGCGTCCCGCGGGAAGGACGAGGAGGTCGACATCCCGGGCTTCCGCCTCCTCCGCCACTCCGTGCCACAGGTCCACGGAGGCGCCGGTATGGACGCTCGCGAGGAGAAAACAGAATTTCGGACGCACGCCCCCGTGCCCGCCGGTCGGCTCCGCCAACGCATCCGCCTTTTCGCCCCCCGCGGCTTCCGAGGGCGCCGCGGGGGATGGTTCCGTCCGGGGAATTGTACACCCCTCCGTCCCCCCGTCAACGGAATCCTCTTGCGCTCGAGCGGAAACCTGTATACTTGAAGGAAGGGAACCGCGGTTCGGTTCCGGAGGAGCACCGGATGAAACTCCGTTTCGGCGTACGCGCCCGCATCCTGATCCCGGCCCTGACGGTCACTCTCCTCACCCTCGGAGTTGTGATCGCCGTGGCGTATTCCGTATCCTCCGGCATCATCGCCGGGCTGGCCGAGAAGGAGGGAGACGCCCTGGCCCAGAGCTACGCGATGGAGCTGGACGCCTGGCTGGAAATACCCATGGACGAGGCCCGAGCCCTCTCCCGGGCCTTGCTGGGGATGCGGCGGTCGGGCATCCGCGACCGGGCGGCCTACGCGGCGGTCCTGAAGGCGGCCCTGGAGGGAAACGCCCAGTACTCGGCGGCCTGGACCATGTGGGAGCGGGGAGCCTTCGGGGATCGGGAGGCGGATTTCTCGGGCACCCTGTACGGAACGGAATCCGGACGTCTGGCCCTGGCCTGGGCCCGGGACGAGAAGGGAGGATTGGAGCCCTCCGGGTGGATCGACGCCTACGAGGACGAACCCTTCTACGCGCGGCCGAAATCGACCGGGGGTGAGGTCCTCCTGGAACCCTACCCCTTCTCCTACGCCGAGGGGAAGCCTCCGGTCTGGATGACCAGCGTCTGCGTTCCCATCCAGGATGGCGGACAGTTCATCGGAGTCTGCGGTTTCGACGTCGGGATCCAGCCCCTCCGGGATCTGGTCGGTGCCATCCGGCCCATGGAGGACGCCTACGCGCTCCTCGTGGACAACCAGGCCAACCGGATCGCCCATCCCAAGGCCGACCTGATCGGCAAGCCCGTGGGGGACGACACGCCCCTCCAGAAGGAGGCCCTCCTGGCCGCCATCCGGGAAGGCAAGCCGTACAACCTGGTCAAGAAGAACCTGGCCACCGGGGCGGTGTCCTACCTGGCCTACGCCCCCATCGTCGTGGGAGCCGACAAGCACCCGTGGTCCCTGGCGGTCGTGCTCCCTCTGGACAAGCTCCTGGCCAGCGTGAACCGCCTGGCGGGCGTCCTGCTGGTCTCCGCGGGGACCGGGATCGCCCTGGTCATCCTGGAGCGTCCTGCGGCAGGCGCCCCGCTGAAGAC
>CALMRC010000124.1 GCA_937873275.1 uncultured Spirochaetota bacterium | reverse complement strand
CGGGTCTTCCGCGCCTTGGCCCTCCGCCTGCATCCGGACACCTGCCTGGACGGCGCTTCCGCCGACCGCTTCCGCAAGCTCCGGCGGGATTTCGACGAGGCCCTGCGGGAGCGGGGCTGGGACCGCCCGCCCCCCGCGCCCGGCGAGCCCTTCTCCTTCACCGCCTGCGTGGAACTCTTCGGGGAGCTCGTGGGAAGCAACTTCCCCGCGGACCCGCGTGTGAGCCGGACCAACAAGGCGTATCGCCGCCGGGCAGAACGGCTGGACGCCCTACTGGGCACCCTCGGAGGCGGGTACGCCGGCCTCTTCCGGAAGGCCGAGGCGGAGCTCGAAACCCTGCGGGGGGACGACATCGTGGACAATCCGGACTTCAACCTCGTTAAGATTTTCCTGTGCAACCTCTACGACTGGTTGTCTTCCCGGCACGGCTTCTCCGGAAATTACGTCCGGGCCGCCCACCCGGGGATCCGGGAGATCCTGTCGCGCCGGGGATGCCCGGCCGCGGCCCGGTTCGTGGATTTCATGGTTACCGGAGGAGCGCGGCGGACGGGGGAGGCGCCGGGCACCTGGCGGGCAGCGGACGAGGCGCCCCCGCCCGATTCGACGCCCCGTCAGGGACGCTGTACGTAATCGGCCGCGCCGAATAGGGCGAGGGTGCCGGTCCTCCACTCCTCGTGGGCCTCCAGGACCAGGCGTTCCACCTCGGACCAGGACTCCGCCCGGGGGGCCGGCAGATGACGGTTCGTGGAGTTCCCGAACACGATGGTGCGGCAGCCCTGGGCCCGGAGGCTCTCCACGTTGGACGGGGAATCGTCTATGTAGACGTGGGCGCCCACGGCTCCCTTGTCCTTCATGAAGCAGAGGTCCCAGTAGGGGATGGCGTGGGCGTCCAGCCAGTCGATGGTCTGGGCGATGGCTTCCTTGTGGAAGTACTTGAGGAAGAGCCGGTGGGTGATGATCCGGATCCGGATTCCCCGCTCGGAGAGCTTGCGCAGGGTCGCCGAGGCCCCCTTCACCGGGGCCAGGATGCGGAAGAGGTCCCGCTGGGTGACCGCGAAGCGGTGGAGCTTTTCGTAGCCCCCGTACTCGTCCAACCCCCACTCGGAGAGGCCGAAGGACACGTCCGTGGCCAGGGACTCCACGGGCCGGTCCAGCCACTCCGCCGCGATTTCCCGCATGCTGGTGTAGAAATCCCCCACCACCCCGTCCAGGTCCACGCCCAGGATGAAACTGCTCTCGTCCATACCGCCAGTATGGCGCGCCCGGCCCGGTCCGTCCACTCCTTTGCCGCCCGGCACGTCACGAACCGCAATTCGCCGAAGCTCGCTTCGGCGCCGTCGGACCGGCTGCGCCGGTCCAACGCTATCGCCATACGGGGCGAGCGGTGATACCATGGGCGACCGGGAGGAACCCATGAACCTCAACCGGCCGGAACTGACGGACCAGGCCTTATCGATTCTCCGGAACCCCGACACCTTCCAATGGTATTTCATCCCCCTCCTGGCCTTCGTGGTCTACATCTACTTCAACGAGATCCAGCGAAAGAACTGGAGGGGGATCGCCGCGGGTCTCTCCCTCTACATGGTCCACTGGCTCTACGAGATCGCGAACGCCCTGATCCGGCATTTCACGGGCCACGCCCTCTGGACCGTCCCTTCGGGAACGTCCTTCCTCCTCCTCGTCGGCGTCGGCTGGGAACTGTCGATGATGTTCGCCGTGGCGGGGCTCATCTTCTCGAAGATCCTTCCGGAGGACCCGAAGCGCAAGCTCTTCGGCGTCAACAACCGGGTGTTCTTCGCGGTCCTGAACGCGGGATTCTTCTCGGTATTCGAGATCTTCCTGGCGAAGACCCCGGCCTTCCATTGGGTCTATCCCTGGTGGGGAGCCTTCCCGGTCTTCGTCACCGTGTACATCCCCTTCTTCCTGGCCGCGAACCTGGCGTACGATTGGCCTTTCGCCCGCCAGCGGCGCTTCATCGGTTCCCTGGCCCTGGTGAACGCCGTCCTCCTCCTGGTGTTCGCGGGCATGCTGAGGTGGATCTAGGGCCATGGGTCCCCTAGCCTTCCTGCGGGAGGCCCGGCGACGCCGCGCTCTGGAGCGGTCGCCGATTCCGGAGGACCTCTGGGACTGGGCCCTCCGGGAACACCGGATCTTCCGGACCTTGAGCCCGGAGGACGCGGTCCGCCTGCGGGAACTTTCCACGGTCTTCCTGGCGGAGAAGGAGTTCCGCCCCCTTCCGGGCGCGGTCCTGGAGGACCGCACCCGGGTGTCCATAGCCGCCCAGGCCTGCCTTCCCCTGCTCGGCTTGGACATGGACTGGTACTCGGACTGGACCACCGTCCTGGTCACCCCCCGGGAGTACGAGGTGACCCGGCGGGACGTGGACGAGGCGGGGGTGGTCACGGAATACGACGACGAACTGGCGGGGGAGGTCCTCCACCTCGGCCCCGTGGTGCTCTCCCTCGAGGACGTGGAGGACTCGGGCTGGGGGGACGGATACAACGTGGTCATCCACGAGATGGCCCACAAGCTGGACGGCCGGGACGGGTCCTTCGACGGCCGCCCGCCCCTCCACCGGGACATGGACGGCGAGGCCTGGCGGCGTGCCTTCACGGAGGCCTACGAGGACCTCCGGGCCAAGGTCGCCCGGGCCCCCCTCCGGCGTTCCCGGAGGCGGGCTCCCCGGATCGATCCCTACGCCGCGGAATCCCCGGACGAGTTCTTCGCCGTGGCCTGCGAGTACTTCTTCGAAAAACCCGCCCTCCTCCGCTCGGAGTACCCGGAGGTCTACGCCCAGCTGGCGCTCTTCTTCCGCAGGGATCCCGTCACGGCATAGTTCGCCCGGCCTATCGATCCACCGGACGGCCCGGCCCCCTCAGTCCTCCTCGCAGGCGGCCAGCCAGGCGCCGACGTGGCACGCGAACAGCCCGGCGGCCTCGATCTGAAGATTGTGCCCCGAGCCGTCCAGGACCGCGAAGGTCGCCCGGGGATACCGGTCGGCCAGGCGAAGGGCGTCCGTCCAGCCGACGGAGGCGTCCTGTCGTCCGAGGAGGAAGAGCGCCGGCCCCGGGAAAAACGGGTCGAAGGGTTCCCCGGCGCCCTCGGTCCCCGCGCGGCCCATGCCGTCGAAAGAATAGCCGAATCCGGCGTCGCGCAGGGCCTCCAGGCGGCCTCCCCTCGCCAGTGCCAGTCCCGGGAGGATCTCCCGGGAAAAGCGTTCCTGGCAGTACCGGTCCCGGACCACGGCGACGGACTCGAACTCCGCGATTTCTCCGGGAGAACGGCCGGCCCCGTAGCCCGGCTCCACGCGGAGCGCCCGAAGCGCCGGGACCGACCGGTCCTTCCTCTCGGCGACGATCATGGGACACAGGAGCAGGAGGCCCCGCACCCGGTCCGGGAACCTCCGGGCCAGCCCCCGGGCCAGGTACCCCCCGTAGGATTCCCCGGCCGCCAGGAAGGGACCCTCCGGCAGGACCCCCCGCACGAAATCGCACAGCGCGTCCAGCATCCCGTCGGAATCCCGGATACCGTCGGGATCCGAGGATGCCCCCATGAAGGGCAGGTCCGGGTAGATCCGGCGATAGGACCGCCGGGTCCGTCCGCCCTCCGGTCGCCCGTGGGCCGCCCCCGGCGGCACCGGGGCCCGTCCGGCCTCGTCGAACAGGGGCTCCAGGCAGCCCGTCATCAATCTCCGGTCCGGGTAGTACCCGTGCAGGGCCAGCAGGGGGAATCCGGTCCCCCGTTCCTCGTACTCCACGCGGAGGTCCCCCGAGCGGAAGGTAGCCCCGGTCATCCGGCCGCCTCCGGAGCCCGGACGAACCCCAGGGCCTGGCGCAGGGCGCCCAGGTGCCAGGCCGTGTGGGCCACGAGTCCGAAGACGCCGGTGGCGAAGGTCTCGTCCTCCAAGGGCTTCCCGGTCGCCAGGTACGCCCGGAGGTCCGCGATCTCCCTCTCCAAGGAGGCGACCAGCTCCTTCCATTCCGCCGGCCCCACGGTCCGCACGGACCAGCTCGCGGCCCAATCCGCCGTCGGGTAGGGATTCTCCCCCCGGGAAGCCCGGTTCGCCAGGGACAGGGCGAAGCGCACGTGGTCCGCGTGGGAGGCGGCCGTGAGCGGATCCCCCGGCGTCAGGGGCCGGGAGGCCGCCTCGGCGGAGAGGCCCGCCAGGGTACCGAGGAGCCCGCATTCCGGGTCGTTGTCCACGTACCAGGTGCCCGCCCCGGCGGCCCCCCGGTATCCCTCGTCGAACAGGGTCAGGAGCGCCCGCACCCACGAGTTCCGATCGATCGTCGTGTCCGTCATCTCATCCTCCTCTCTGGGATTCCGGGCCGGAGTCGATGCTCCGGTCCGGCGCTTTTATGCTTCCGCCGGCCGGCGTTCCGGGGCGTTCGTGATCCACAATCCCGCCAGGATGGCCGCGGCGCCCGCCGCCTTCGCGGGACCGACCGGCTCCCCCCGGACCAGGGCTCCCGCGGCCAGGGCGATCAGGGGCGTGAGGGCCCCGAAGACCGCGGCCTGGGCAGCCTTGAGCCGCGAAAGGCTCAGGTTGACCAGGAAGAAGGCGAGCACCGAGGACAGGATCCCCAGGTAGGCGACCGCCCCCCATGCGGCGATCCCGGGCCGCCCGAGGATCGGCCCCGGGGATCCCGCCAGGCTCTCCGTCAAGGACGCGAGCCCGAAGAAGACCGCCCCGGAGGCCATCATGGCGAAGGTGATCTCCCCGGGGCTGTAAAACCGGCTGGCCCGGCGGGAGAAGACGTTGTAGAAGGCCGCGCTGGCCAGGGCCCCCAGGATCAGGAGAATGCCGAGGGGATCGTCGGCTCCACCGGCGCTTCCGGCCGCGGCCACGAGGGAAACCCCGGCCACCGACAGGACCAGTCCCGCGGTCCGGGCCGCGGAGAGCCGTTCCCGGAGCATCGGGACCGAGAGGGCCGCCACCGCGGCGGGAAGGGCCCCCAGGATCAGACCCGCCGTTCCCGAGGAGGTCAGCCGGACGCCGAAGGTCTCGGACGCGAAGTAGAGGACGGGCTGGAATAGGCAGACCAGGACCAGGATGCCCCGGGGCTTGCCCCGGAACCGCAGCCGAAGAGCCCCGACGGCGACCAGGAACCCCAGGGACACGGCCGCCAGGCCGAAGCGCAGGGCCAGGAGCCCGAAGGGGGTGAAGGCCTGGAGGGCCGACTTGGTCACCAGGAAGGAAAAGCCGAAGATCGCGGACCAGGCGATGCCGGCCGCATAGGCCGCGTTGTTGCTCATGGAGCCTCCGATTTCGTAGCCGAGCATACTATTCGACCGCGACAGTTTATGTCATACTTTCCCGGAAAACCATGAACCGGCTGGACCGCATCCTCGCGCTGCTCCACCTTCTCCGGCAGGGGCGCCCCGTGTCGGCCTCGGGGCTCGCCCAGAGGTTCGAGGTGTCCGTCCGCACGATATACAGGGACATGGAGACCCTGGCCGGCATGGGGCTCCCCGTAGAACCGGAGATGGGCAGGCGCGGGGGATTCCGGCTCGGCCCGGGGTACTTCCTGCCGCCCGTGACCCTGGACCCCGAGGAAGCGGTCAGCCTCCTTTTGGGCCTGGCCCTGAGCCGGGCCCTCCGGGTCCTCCCCTTCCCCGACGGCACGGACATGGCGGAGCGCAAGCTCCTAGCCGTCCTTCCCGAGGAAACCCGCGGGACCCTGGAGCGGGCATCCCGGTTCATCGGCTTCGAGAGGGTTCCGCCGGACCTCCTCCATCCCGAGCGGGACGATCCCCAGGCGGGCGGACAAGCCGCGGAGGAGGAATCCCGGGTGGTCGGCCGCTTCCTCCGGGCCGCCCTGTCCCGATCCCGGCTCCGCCTCTCCTACCGATCCCCGTACCGGCGCGAGGCGGAACCCCTCCGGGAGATCGAGCCCCGGGGCATCGTCTGGGACCGGGACCGATGGTACCTCGTGGGGGACGTCGAGGTCCGGGCCGGGGAACCCCGGATGTGGAGGGCCGACCGGGTCTTGGAGATGAAATCCGGCGGAGGGATGCACCCCACCGCGGCGGACTTCGACGTATCTTCCCTCCTGGGCCGCCGGTGGCTCGGCAAGGCCATGGAACGGTGGCGGACCGAGAATCCGGTACGGGTGGCCCTGCCGGCGGCGCGGGCGGACGTCCTTCGCAGGGACTGGTACTACGGCCACGCCCTCTTCGAGGACGGCCCGGACGGCCGGACCGTCATGACCGTCGGGGAAGGGGAGTACGAGCGGGTCGCGGCCCTTCTGCGCTGGCTCGGCCCCGGCGCGGAGCTCCTGGAGCCCGCCGAGTGGCGCGGCCGCCTGGCCGGGGAGCTCCGGCGGATGGCGGACGCGTACGGCTCCCGGGAGCAGGCCGCCCGGGACTCCTAGCCTCGCCGGGCGTGACGATCCCGGCCCCGCCCTTGGCCGGGCGGCCCGGACCGGGTATACTCCCCGCCATGGGCCTGGAATCCTGCATGGTCGTCGTGAATCCCAGCCGGACCCCCCACCTGGTCAAGCGCCTCCTGGGCCTCCTGGAACGGCACGGGGCCGCCCGGGTCGTCGTCACCCGGGACCGGGAGCATTTCATCCGGGAGATCGGGGACTTCACCGGAAGCCCGTTCCGCAACCTCATCGTCTGGGGCGGGGACGGCTCCGCCCACGAGGCCCTGAACACCCTGGTGAATTCCGGATGCACGGACCGGAACGTGGGGTTCCTGCGGGGCGGCTCTGGAAACGGCATCCAGGACTCCTACGAGGTCCCCTTCCCCATAGCGCGCCAGGTGTCGGCATTCGCGGAAAGCGCCACCGCGGACTACCGCATCGCCGTGGACCTCCTGGCCATCGACGACGGAAGCGGGGACCGTCCCGTGTACGGCCAGCTCTGCGGCCTGGGCTTCGACGTCCGGGTCCTGGAGAGGCGGGACCGCCACCGGTCCCGCCGTACCGGGGCCGCGCGGCCGGGGCTGGCCAACTACGTGCGATCGGGCCTGGGCCTCGTCCTCTTCGAGCCCCTGTCGGACGGCCGGACCTACCGCCTGGACCTGGGACGGGGCAAGTTCGCCCTTCGGGGCAAGCGGACCAACGCGGAGTTCCCCTTCCAGCGGCTGTCCCTGGACGCCCGCCCGGTGATGATCGAGATGGGGACGCGCCCCTACTACGGGGGGCTCTTCAAGGTCTGCCCGGACGTGGTCTGCAACGACGGATTCCTGGATCTCTACCTCTTCAACTTCGAGAACAAGCTCGACGTGCTCCGCAATGCGGTCTCCCTGTGGAACGGCTGGCACCCCCGGATCAACTCCCGCTTCGCCCGGAGATCCAAGCCCTTGATCGAGCGTTTCGAGATCCGACGGGTTTCCCTCTCCTCCCCCGAGCCCTTCCTGTGGCACGTGGACGGGGAGGTCCGCCTCTGTGGCCTCCGGGAGGACGGGATGGCCCGGCTGGACGTGAGCGTCCTTCCCGAGGCTCTCAGCTTCCTGGTGCCTCCGGGCTTCTGGCGGAAGTTCCATCCCTACGACGACCTACGTCCGGGCTTCGCGGAATCCTAGGAGTACCTCGGCTTCCCGGGAACCCCTCTGCCTTCTCCGGAACTGGTTCGCCGGAACCTTCTATGCATCCCCTTGACATTATTTCGATATTTCGATAGTTTTCAAAATGTCGAATGAAGGAGGAGCCGTCATGAACGACGTGTTCAAGGCCCTGTCCGATCCGACCCGCCGGGAGATCCTCCAGATGCTGAAGCGGCAGAACCTGAGCGCCGGGCAGATCGCCGCGGCGTTCGAAATCGGGAAGCCCGCCATCAGCCACCACCTGGGGCTCCTGAAAGCCGCGGACCTGGTCCAGGCGGAACGGGAAGGACAGAGCATGATCTATTCCCTCAATACCACGGTATTCCAGGACGTCCTGGCCTGGATGTACGAGATGAGGGGAGCGAAGGAGCAAGACGATGAAGACAAGTAGATTCCTGGCGATCGCTTCGATCCTGTCCCTGGTCGGGACGGTGGTCGCGTATTTCTACCTCCCGGACACGATTCCCCTGCATTGGGATTTCGAAGGCCGGATCGACAACTGGGGCCCCCGGTGGAGCATCCTGGCCCTGGGCTGCCTTCCCCTGGGCGTCGCGGTCCTGATGGCCTGGCTGCCCCGCCTGGATCCCCGCAGGGAATCCTACGTCAAACACGCGAAGACCTACGAAATCCTCCAGGTCCTCCTGGTCCTCATGATGATGGGCCTGGTCTGGATCACCGTCGCCGCGGCCCTGGGCTCCTCCGTGGACGTCAGCCTGGCCATCCGGATCCTGATCGGAATCCTCTTCATCGGGATGGGCAACTACCTGGGCCGGCTCAAGCGGAACTACTTCGTGGGCATCCGGACCCCCTGGGCCCTGGCGGACGACGAGGTCTGGCGCCTTTCCCATCGCCGGGGCGCCCTGGTCTTCGTGATCATCGGGGCCTCCTTCCTGCTCTCCCTCGCCGTCCGGCCCGGCTGGATCGTGGGCACCGTGACCTTGGTCCCGACCATCCTGGGCGTCGCGTACGTGTTCCTGTACTCCTGGCAGTGCTGGAAACGGCTCCACGGGGACGAGAAGCCCCGCGTCCCGGCGGCCGGCGGGACTTCGACCGATGCCGGCGACAAACCCAACAAGGAGGAATCCCTATGAACCTCGCGCTGAGCCGACGGGGCAGGATCTACCTGGCCCTGGAATTCGCGTTGGCCTGGGGCCTTTGCGCCGTCGCCTGGTTCTCGGGCCTGCGGGCAGGATCCCTGGTCTTCATCGCCTTCGAGTCCCTCATCATGCTGACCCCCCTTGCGACGGCCTTGATACTGTCCGTCGGGCGTTCCGACGGCGTCCCCTTGAAGGAAACCCTGGGTCTGCGATTCCGGATGGGATGGAAGGGGTTCCTGGCCTCCTGGCTCGTCTTCCCGGCCCTGGCCTTCCTGACCCTGGGGGTATCCCTCCTCCTGCCGGGCGTCCGCTACGATCCCTCGATGACCCAGCTGATCGAGCGGCTTACCCGGGGCCTGAGCCCGGAGAAAATCGCGGAAATCGCGGAGTCTGCCCGGTCGATGCCCCCCCTCCTGCTGACCCTGGTCCAGGGCATGGCCGCGGGGATCACCCTCAACGCCGCCTTCGGGTTCGGGGAGGAGGCCGGTTGGCGGGGCTTCCTGGTCCGGGAGCTCCGGGGATCCTCGTTCTGGGGCGCGTCGATCTTCACGGGCGCCGTCTGGGGGCTCTGGCACGCCCTCCTCATCCTCCAGGGCCACAACTACCCGGAGCATCCCGTCGCGGGGGTCTTCCTGATGACCCTCTGGTGCGTCCTGCTCTCCCCCATCTTCCTGTACATCCGCCTGCGCACCAAGTCCGCCGTGGCGGCCGCGGTAGCCCACGGGACCCTGAACGGGACGGCGGGAATCGCCATCATGCCCCTGGCCGGGGGCTCCGACCTCACCGTCGGCTTCACGGGGCTGGCGGGTTTCCTCGTCCTGGCGGCCGCGGTCGCGGCCCTCGTCCTGATGGACCGCCGGTCGGCGCGGCCCTTGTTGGGCGCCCGGATCGGCGACGAGTCCTGATCCCGATCCCGGGGTTCCGCCCGCGCCCCCCGGGTGGGCGGAACCGCCGATCAAGTCGTATGAAGCGGCCGGGGAGGACGGCTTACCGACGCGGCACACGGCAATGTTGACAGTTTTGATATAATTGCTACAATGGACTGTCCCGCCCGCGGGAACACCAACGACGTCGAGGCCGCCGAAGCATGAAGGACCTGGAGGGCGCTTCCAAGGGAACCCGTGAGCTAGCCCTGCGCTTCGTGGAGTACGAAGCCCTCCAGGAACGCTTCGACGCCCTGGTTCGGGGGGGAGCGGACCTCCGGGCGCGCCGGAAGTTCATCCACGAGGTCTTCTTGGCCAAGAACCGGGCCATCCGGGACCTCGATTTCCGAACCCTGGACCCCAAGTCCATCGAGGACGACTACCTCCGGCCCCGGAAGGACCTGAGCTCCTTCGTGCTCCGGAACTGGGTGAACGGGGTCTTCCTTCCCTCCCTGAAACCGGAACTGACCGAGCGGATACTCCTATTCGGCCTGGGCCGAATGTTCTCGGCCTACAACGACGTGGGCGTCCAATCCTGCTCCGACGCGGACCTGAACTTCGTGCTCTCCGACGAGGTGCCCCCCTCCGGCCGAGCGGTCTTGGAGCGGGAGCTCCGGAAACTCCGGAAGGAAGCCTACGACCAGTTCGGAATCCTCATAGAGATCCACCCGGAATACACCATCCAGGACGAGCGGTCCGTAGCCGCCGCCCTCACCCACCCGGATCCCGACCGGCGCCTGGGGAGCGCCCTGTTCTACAAGAGCAACGAGAAGAGCATCTTCGTCTTCAAGGATCATCCCGACCTCCGCGCCCGGGTCTTTTCCAAGGTTGCCGCCCTCCCGGATTCCTGCCTCTTCGAACACTTCCTGGGACTCCGGAGCGCGAAGAACTCCTTCCTGAAGATCCGCATGGACCGGACGCCCCTGACGGTCCTGGAGGAATACACCTGCGAGCAGATCCAGACCCGGGCCGTGATCGGCTCCCGGGCCTTCGGACAGTACTGCTTCAAGGCGTTCCGGAAGGTCCCCTTCGCCTCCCCTCCGGCCTGGTACTTTTCCATGAAATACTTCGTGAACCGGGTATACGACTACGTCTGCGCCATGCGGAACATGGGATACGGGCTGTCGCAGATCGGCTTCGACTCGGAGGATTCCCGGGGAGGTCCCGATCCGGACTACCTCTTCCTCCGGAACGCCCACAAGCTCATGCTCTACCTCCAGGAACTCATCCAGCTTTCCATGGAATCCTTCGGGATGGAATGCGACTATTCCTACATTTCCCGGGCGCGGTTCCTGAAGTTCATGGAGATCGACGGGGAGAAGTTCCGCAAGAATTTCCAGGAACTGGTCCTGGGCGGGGGCCTCCTGCCCCCGACGGCCCGGGATAAATACCTGCGCCTCCGGCGCAAGATCGAGGAAAAGTCCCGGGATCGGATCGTGCACTGCGACGAAACGGACCTGGAGGGGTTCCCGGAGGGATTCCGGTACGAGACGATCGACCGGGACTCCTCCCGGCGCCGGATCTGCGTCCCCTATTCCTGGGCGGACCTGGGCTACTTCGTGTTCACGGTCATCGCGGCCCGGATCGGCCAGATCGTGGATACCCGGCTGGTGCCGCCCCTGGCCCGGCTGGACGCCTCCGCCGGGGCGTCGGACGTCCCGGGGATCCGGGAGCCCGCGGCCCGGCGAAAACGGACCCGCCGGACGGCCTAGGGCGACCGCACCTCGAGGTCCCCCTCCGGGTCGAAGGTCCAGGACAGGGCGCGGAGGGGCTCCAGGGGGGCCGGCGCGCTCCGGACCGTCCGCAGGGAGATCCAGCCCAGGGAACGGTCCCCCCCGCCGAGGACGGCCTCCAGGGGACCGGACCTGCGGGGGAATTCCAGCGACGTCGTGCCGGCCCCGTCGACCAGACGCTCCAGCCGGTATCGGCGGGACCCGAACAGGGGTGCCAGGGGACCCGAAAGCTCCAGGACCCGGGCCTCCAGGGAAGCATCCCGCCCGTTCGGGGCGACCCGGGAGAGCACGGGCACCGCGTTCCGGTCCGGCACGGTCAGATCCCCGGTGATCCCGTCCGTCGCCGCCGCGTAGGGAACCAGGCGGGCGGCCTCGCGGCCGGGCACCACGGGGTGCCAGGCGGCGGTCTCCGCGGCCAGGAGCCCCAGGCATGAAAGGATCCCCGCAGCCAGGGGCACCCCGGCCCAGCCCGGGAAGAGGGCGGACAGGCACCCGGCCCCTCCCCAGACTCCCGCCCAGATCCAGAGTCCCCGTTCCGCGAGAAGGGCCTTCGGGGGGAGGATCAGCAGGAAGGCCAGGGCCGCGACCGAAACGGCGAGGCCCAGGAACACGCCGCTGAGGGCCCGGCGGTACCGGCGTTCCCGGCCCGCCCGGGCGGCGGCCAGGGCCCGGAAGCACCCGGCGGCGACCGCGCCCAGGGCCAGTCCCCCGAACGCCGCCGCCGCCCAGCCCGCCCCCGCGGCGGCCAGGTCAGAACCCATAGATCTCCGAGTACTTGCGGTTCAGGTACTCCACGAAATGACGGGCGTCCAAGGGCTTTCCCGTGACCCGCTCGCAGAGCTCCTGGGGAAGGAAGGCGGCCCCGGAGCCGTGGATGTTCTTCCTAAGCCAACCGAGCACCGAGGCGTAATCCCCCTCCTTCACGCGGCCCTCCAGGTCCAGGTCCTTGCCCATCGCCCGGACGAACTGGGCGGCGTAGAGGTTGCCCAGGGAGTAGCTGGGGAAGTACCCGAAGAGCCCCGCGGACCAGTGGACGTCCTGGAGGCAGCCCTGGGCGTCGTCGGGAGGCTCGATGCCCAGGAGGTCCCGGGTCTTGGCGTTCCAGGCGGCCGGCACGTCCCGCACCGCCAGTCGGCCGGACACGAGGTCCGCCTCCATCTCGAAACGCAGGATGATGTGGAGTCCGTAGGTCACCTCGTCCGCCTCGGTCCGGATGAGGGAGGGTTCCACCTTGTTGATCCCCCGGAGGAAGGCGTCCAGGGACACCCCGGAGAGGGCTTCCCCCAGGACCGCCTTCAGGGCAGGGTACTCGCGGCTCCAGAAGGCCCGGCTCCGCCCGATGACGTTCTCCCACATCCGGGACTGCGACTCGTGGATGCCCATGGAAGCTCCGTCGGCCAGGCAGGTGCCCGCGTAGTCCGCCGGGGGGGTCACGCCCTGCTCATAGAGGGCGTGGCCCGTCTCGTGGATGGTGGAGAACAGGCTCGACAGGAAGTACCCCTCGTCGTACCGGGTCGTGATCCGGACGTCCGCCCGGCCCACGGTGGTCGTGAAGGGATGGGCGGTGACGTCCAGGCGCCCCCGTTCCAGGTCGTAGCCCAGGACTTCCATGAAATACCGGCTGGCCGCGGCCTGGGCTTCCTTGGGGCAGGACTTGCGGAGGAAGGAATCGTCGACCTGGGGCCGGGACCGGATTTTTCCCAGGAGGGCGGTCAGATCCTTCCGGAGGGGATCGAAGACCCGGCGGACGGAATCCTCGTCGCTTCCGGGCTCGAAGAGGTCCAGCAGGACGTCGTACGGCTTCTTCCCGGGATCCAGGCAGGCGGCCGCCCGGCGCCGAAGGTCCAGAATGCGCTCCAGGTGGGGCCGGAAGGCGGAGAAATCGTTCTCCGACCGGGCCCGGACCCAGGCGGACTGGCCGAGGCTCTGGGCCTTGGCCGTCTCGGTGACCAGGTCCGCGGGCAGCTTCACCTCCCGGCTGTAGTTCCGGTGGAGGACACGGAGGAAGGCCCGGGCGTCGGGATCCAGGGAAGGATCCCCGCCGGGGTTGGAATCGGTGCAGCCCAGGGCAGCCAGGAGGTTTCCGATCTCCGGGTTGACGGCCTTCTCGTGGGCCGCGCCCTCCAGCCAAGCCAGTTGTTCCGCCCGCTCCTCCTCCGCGCCGGCGGGCATGTGGGTCTCCTGGTCCCAGGACAGGAGGGAGGCGATGTGGGCGACCAGGAGCCGTTCCCGGTCCAATCGGACGAGCGTCTGCAGTTCCGGTTTCATGAATGCCACCTCGTGGTCGTGGTGATGGCGCCGGGGGGGGCGGCGCGGGGCCCCGGTTCGGGACGGGGCGGGGAAATCCTACCACCCCCCGGACGTTGACGCAAGGCTGGAATCCCGCCACAATGACCCGGAGGAGTGCCCCGTGAGCGACACCGCACCGCGAAAAAAAAGACGGCTGCCCCGGATCCTCGGGGTCTTCCTGGCCCTCGTCCTTCTTTCGGGGGCGGGCATCCTGGCCTGGTCCTTCCTGGACCGGGTATCCGCCGCCGACGCCCTTCCGGACGGCTTTTCCGCGTACGTCCGGGTCGCCTCCGCGGGAAATTTCTTCGAGTCCCTGGTGTCCCTGGAGACCGCGGACGCCCTCCTGGCCTCCCCGGAGGCGGCTTCCGCCCGGGCCCTGGTGGACTCCCTGCGCCGGGAACCCTTCCTCCGCAGCCGGACCTTCCGGGTCCTGGCGGACGTGCGGATGGACGGGGCACTCTACGGCTCCTCGTACCTCGGGGTCGTGGACCTGGGCATCCGCTCCGCCCTGACCCGGGCCGCCCCGTTCTGGGGTCCCTGGCTCACCGTCCCGGGCCTGGCGTTCAGCCGGGTTTCCGGATATTCCCGGTTCCGGTACGCCGCGGGGGATTCCGTGATCCACGCGGGGGTCCGTAAGAACCTCCTCCTCTTCTCGGGGGACGAAAAGCTCCTGGAGAGGGCCCTGGTCCACGACGGCTCCGGGCGGGACGCGGAAACCGCGGAAGCCCTGGCCGGGAGGGCCCCCAAGGACCTGCGCATCCTGCTTCGGACCCGGGAACTCTTGGCCGGGTTCGAGGGAGGCGACGACCCTCTGGATCGCTTCCTCGGCTCGCTCTCCCTGCCCGGCTTCGCGGCCCTGGACCTGACCGTGTCGAACGCCGCGGTCCAGCTGGCCCTGGACCTTCCGGTAACCTCGGACCGCCCCGCCCTGGCCTCCATCCTCTCCGGCCGATCCCGGCCGCCGGCGGTCCTGTCCTCCCTCCCCGAGACGGTCCAATACTTTTCCGTCCTGTCCGCCGGGAGCCTCGGCCAGATCCGGGACGCCGCCCTGCCCATCCTAGGCAGCCGGACCCAGGAGGCGTGGAACCGGGCGGACGCGGCCTCCCGGGCGGCCCTGGGCCTGGGGCTGGAGGACCTTCTCCTTTCCTGGTCCGGGGACGAACTGGGGGTCTTCGGCCTGTCGGGACGGGCGGAGCCGGTGTTCTTCCTGAAG
The DNA here is from genome assembly GCA_937873275.1 of uncultured Spirochaetota bacterium. Lineage (GTDB taxonomy): Bacteria > Spirochaetota > Spirochaetia > Treponematales > UBA12059 > JAAYUR01. The sequence continues at coordinate 918 of CALMRC010000124.1, read as the reverse complement.
GTCCGGGACGAGGGACGGAGGCGCCGGGTCTTCCAGGAGGCGTTCAAGAGCGGCGCCCTCGGGGAGGACGACGAGACGGTCCTGGACGGGATCCGGGTGCCCCGGATCGTCTTCCCCTGGTACATCCAGGCCCTCCTGTCCGCCGCCGGCGCGGATCTTCCCCAGCCGTACTTCCTGGCCGAGGACGGGTACCTCCTGCTGTCCACGTCCGCGGAATCCCTGGTGGCCGCGGCCCGGGACGCCCGAGGGGGCAAGGTCCTGCCCCGGACGGACGCGTGGCGCAGAGTCTCGTCGGGAATCCCCGCGGACGCCGCGGCCATGATCTACTACTCCCTGGACCGGAGCGTCCCCTTCTTCCTGCGGGGGGAGGGACCCCTGTCCGGATTCCTCCGCCAGTACGGGGAAGGAACGGCCTCCGTCCGGTTCTCGGACGGACGCATGCGGCTGGCCCTTTCCGCGGTCGCCCTCGGAGGCCGGGGCGTACGGGAGCTCCCGGGCTTCCCCGTCCGCTCGGAACGGCGCCCCGTGGGGGGAGTGGAGGCCGGCCGGGGTCCGGACCGGAAGGTCCGGCTCTACTGGATGGAGGACGGCGGGACCCTGGTCTCCTACCTCCCCGCCTCGGGAACCCGGAGGACCGTGAGCCTGGACGACTCGGGGAACTTCGTCCTGGAAACCTTCCCGGACGGTTCCGTATCCGCCGTATGGGCGGTCTCCCGGAGGGGCACCGTATGGAGGATGGGGCCGGACCTGGCGCCTTCGGAGGGATTTCCCCGGTCGACGGGTACCCGCCCGGCGGCGGCCCCCACCCTCTCGCCGGACCCGGCCGCCAAGGGTTCCCCCCCGGCCTCCCGGCTCCTGGCTCCCCTCCGGGACGGAGGCATCCTGGCGGTGTCGCCGGAGGGTACCGTCGGATCCCTG
>CALMRC010000123.1 GCA_937873275.1 uncultured Spirochaetota bacterium | reverse complement strand
CACGGCGATCTCGGGTCCCGAGTGCACGTAGACGCCCCCGTCGCTCTCCCGGGCGATGGTGGAGCCCACCACGTTGCAGATGCCCAGGACCGTCCCGCCCTTCCGCCGGACCTCCCGCATGGCGTAGAGGGTGTCCGCGGTCTCCCCGGACTGGGAGACCGCCAGGAAGAGGGTGTTCGGCTCCACGACGGGGTTGCGGTACCGGATCTCGCTGGCCAGCTCCGCGACGGCCGGGATGCGGGCCACGCTCTCCAGGAGGTAGGCCCCGACGAGGCCCGCGTGCCAGCTGGTCCCCGCGGCGATGATCTTGATGCGCTCGACCGCGTGGAGCTGCTGGGGACTCAGGTTCAGGCCCCCGAGCTTGCCCGTGGCGAACTCCGGGTCCAGCCGGCCGGAGAGGGCCCGGCCGATGGACTCGGGCTGCTCGAAGATCTCCTTCTCCATGTAACAGGAGAAGCCTTCCTTCTCGATCTCCCCGAGGTCCCAGTCCACGCTGTCGATCCGCTTGTCCACGGGGCGGTCGTCCAGGTCCGTTATGGTGAATCCGTCGGGCCGGAGGTCCGCGACCTCCCCGTCGTTCATGTAGACCACCCGGTCGGTGTGGGCGATCATCGCCGTGACGTCGCTGGCCAGGAGCATCTCCCCCTCGCCCACCCCGACGACCAGGGGGCTGCCCTTCCGGGCGCCCACGATGCGGCCGGGTTCGTCGGCGTGCATCACCGCGATCCCGTAGGTGCCCTCCAGGCGCAGGACCGCCGCCTTCACGGCCTTCTCCAGGTCCCCTTCGTAGAACCGGGCTATCAGGTGGGCGATCACCTCGCTGTCCGTCTCGCTCTCGAAGACCGCCCCCTTGGCCAGGAGCTTTTCCTTGATGCCCCGGTAGTTCTCCACGATCCCGTTGTGGACCAGGGCGATCTTCCCGGAGGGATCCCGGTGGGGATGGGCGTTGGCGTTCGTGACCCCCCCGTGGGTGGCCCAGCGGGTGTGTCCGATGCCGCAGACTCCCGGCATGTCCGCGGGGACGGCGGCCTTGAGCTGGGCGATCTTCCCCACGGTCTTCACGATCCGGAGCTCCGATCCCGACTGCACGACGATGCCCGCCGAATCGTATCCCCTGTACTCCAGTCGCTTGAGGCCCTCCACCAGGATGGGAGCCGCCCTTCGGGGGCCCGTATACCCCACGATTCCGCACATAGATTCTCCATGGTTCCGGCATGATGGCCGTATTTTTCTCGCCGAAGGCGTGAATCGAGCGTCCCTCCAATATACGCGGGGATCGGCGGCCTGTACAGGGAGGCGGCGCGGACTTTGCCCGACGGCGGGCAAGGCGGTGGACGGTGGACAGTGGTCGATTAACGGAAGTGACGAAAGTACGCGGCTTCATCTCACGCGATAGCATAGTCATCATCCGCGCACTGCACCCATTACCGTCCACTGTCCACAGTCCACTGTCCACCCTATACTCCCCCCATGGACCGAATTCCCATCCGCAATCCCTTTCCCGGGGCCGCCTGCTGGCTCCTTCCCGAGACGGATTCCACCATGGACGAGGCCCGGAGGCTGGCCGCAGCGGGGTGGCCCGAGGGTACGGTCATCGCCGCGGACCGCCAGACCGCGGGCCGAGGCCGGTTCCGGGACCGTTCCTGGGTGTCCGAGCCCGGCCGGGACCTAACCTTCACCCTCATCCTGCCCGGGTCGGCCCGCGGAGCCGCCGGGCTTCCCCTCCGGGCGGGGCTGGCCCTGCACCGAGCGGTCGGGGACTTGGCTCGGAGGACGGGCGTCGGATCGCCGCCGGGGCTCGAACTCAAGTGGCCCAACGACCTCCTCGTCGGGGGCCGCAAGACGGCGGGCATCCTCTGCGAGTCCTCGGGGGAGGGATGCTTCCTGGGGGTGGGAGTGAACTGCGGCCGGCCCGCGGACGCGGGGTTCCGGACCGAGGCCTCGGGGCTCGCCGAGGAACTGGGTGCGCCCGTGGACCGGTTCCTCCTCCTGGAACTCTTCCTGGGACGGATGGCCGAGGCCCTGGGGGAGGAGGATTGGCGCGCCGAGGTCGCCCGGAGGCTCTGGCTTCTGGGCCGGCCGGCCCGGTTCCGCACGGGGCTCGCGGAGCCCGGAGGGCCGGGTTCCTCCGTGGTGGACGGGGTGGTGGCCGGGATCGGACCCGCCGGGGAGCTGATCCTGGAGACCCCCGACGGACCGGTCGGACTGGTTTCCGGGGAGGTTTCCCCGGCCGCCTTCCGTCCGCCGGAAGGGCATACACCGCAAGGGATTGACGGCGGCCGGGACAGCCGGTAAGGTTGATGGGTATGGCCACGAAAAGCCCCGGACCCGCCGCGGCCGGGAACCCGCCCGACACGGGCTTCCTCAGCCGGATCCTCTCCATTTTCACGGGCGGGGATCCCGAGGCGGAAAAGAAGAAGATCCTCCGTTCCATCGGGAAGGACCTCTCCCGGTCCCGGTACAAGTTCTACAAGCCGAAGGGGTCCGAGGCCCTGCCGGGGCTGGGACGGTTCTTCTACGAGATCTACAAGATCGTGGCCCCCGCGCAGATCCTGCTTACCAACGCGGCCGGGTCCGGGGTCCTCCGCTCCTTCGTCATCGAGAGCTTCCTGTCGAAGGAACAGAAGGAGATCTCGGAGCGCCTCACGGACGCGTGGATCCAGGAGAAGGCCAAGACCCTGTCCGTCAAGGAGCTGTCCGAACTGGTGAAGCAGGACATGATCCGCTTCATCTCGGTCTTCGACGGGGACCTGACCTCCCGCATCGACACCGCCCACTCGACCCTCGTGGCCCTGGCCAACTTCGTCAACTTCGACTACTTCTTCCTGCTCAAGAAGTTCGATTCCAGCATCCCCGAGCGGAACTTCACGTACCACCCCAAGTTCGAGACCATCTCGGCGGACTACATCGTGGACGACATCAAGGACTTCCTGGAGGTCTTCCTGGCCCTGAACCTGGAGGCCGACTGGAAACGCATCCTGGGCGCCCTCAAGGAGTACCGCAACATCGACGTCCTGCCGGTGGACCCCTGGATCAAGCTGACCGGGGCCCTGGGGGAGGTGCGCCAGAGCCGCATCCTGGAGCAGATCGTGCGGCACGCCCAGAAGGATCCCTACTGGACGGCCTCTCCCCGGGCTTCGGCGGACCGCATCGTGGAGCCCTTCCTGGAGAAACTGCGGAGCCAGATGGAGATCCAGCTCCAGAAGATCGCCCAGGAGCGACGGAACTCCAAGATCGACGACCTGGCCAAGCAGGTGTTCGGCACCTCCGTGGTGGTCCGCATGAAGAACTACACGGACAAGGCGAACGTCGTCTTCGCCAAGAAGATGCTCGGGGGCTTCACCCAGACCGCCGCCCTGAACTATCTCCGCGCCTTCCTTATCGACTTCTTCAAGAAGGACGTCCGGGAGCTCGTGGACCTCCTCATCATCCGGGGCCAGTGGACCACCAACATCCTGTCCCAGCAGCTTTCCGACGCCTATCATGCCCTCCTGGAGCTCTCGGACGAGATCATCAAATTCGACGAGTCCCTCGGGGACGACGGGGATCTGGGCGCCAAGCTCCGGAACGTGCTGGCGAAGAGCGACCGGGACAAGGAGCAGCTCAAGTACCTGCGGAACCTGCTCAAGGACACGAACGACCGGGCCTCGGGAATGGTCAACCGCTGCGCCCTGAACCTCATCTCCGTGGGGAAGCACCTCAAGAGCCTGATCGAGGATCTAGCCCGGCCCCACCATGAGATCGTGCTGAACTGGAAGGAGATCGACGGAGCCGCCGCCCATCCCGTCAAGGAATGGATGCTGGGCACCTACAAGAGGATCTATTACCTCGTGCAGCTGCTGCAGTTCTTCGTGTCGAAGGAAGGGTGAACGGTGGACGGTTGACAGTAAACGGAAATGATGTCAGTCCTCGGTTGAATTCCGCGCCAAGGCGTTAAATTCTGCCGCGGTCGAGAAAGCGCTCCCGTCCACTGACCACAGTCCACCGTTCACTTCCTATACCCCCCGTACCTCTCCTTCAGGTCCTCCGGCATCCGGCAGCGGACGATCGTCGCGTCCTCGTCCCGGGTCTCGGAGATGACCGCGGCCCGCCGGTGGAGGAGGGCGACCCGGGCGTACTCGGAATCGGGAATGCGGACGACCCACTCGTCCCGCTCCGAGGTCAGGAGTTCCTCGAGGCCGGCCAGCAGACCGGGGATGCCCTCCCCGGTCTTCACGGAAAGGAAGACGGACCCGGGGTGGCGTTCCGCCAGGCGATCCAGGATCGAGGGGTCCGCGACGCGGTCGATCTTGTTGAAGGCCAGGAGGGTCGGACGGTCTCCGGCGCCGATCTCCCGGAGGACCGTCCGGGTGGTTTCCAGGAAGCGCTCCGCCTCGGGTTCCGAGGCGTCCACCACGTGGATCAGGACGTCCGCCAGGGCGGCCTCCTCCAGGGTGGCCTTGAAGGCCTCCACCAGGTCGTGGGGGAGGTTCCGCACGAAACCGACCGTGTCCGTGGCCAGGAGTCCCCGGCCGGGGGCGTAGAGGATGCGCCGGGTGGTGGTGTCCAGGGTGGCGAAGAGCTTGTCCTCCGCCAGGACATCCGCGTTGGTGAGGGCGTTTAGGAGGCTGGACTTCCCGGCGTTCGTGTAGCCCACCACGGCGGCCCGGGGCAGGCCCGCCCGCTCCCGGCGCCTCCGCTGGACGGAGCGTTCCATCCGGACCTTCTTCAGGTCCTCCTGGATGTCCCGGATCCGGGCCTCGATCTTCCGACGGTCCAGTTCCAGGGCCTTCTCCCCGGACCCCTTGGTCCCGTAGCGGCCGCCCTTCTGCCGCATCAGGTCCTCCCGGGAATGGGCCAGCCGGGGCAGGGCGAACCGGAGCCGGGCCAGCTCCACCTGGAGTCCCGCCTCCCGGGTCAGGGCCCTCCCCGCGAAGATCTTCAGGATCAGCTCGCTGCGGTCGTAGACGACCCGCCCCGAGTCGGCCTCCCAGTTCCTCTGCTGGACCGGGGAGAGGGGATGGTCGAAGATGATCGAGTCCGCGTCCTCGGCTTCCGCGGTCCGCAGGAGTTCCTGCACCTTCCCCGAGGACAACAGGTGGGACGCCGTCCGGTCCCGCAGACGGACCAGGACCCGGCTGGCCACCTCGACGCCCTGGGTTCGGGCGAGGCTCGCCAGTTCGGCCAGGAGGCTTTCGGCCTCGGCCTTGGGGATCGCGTCGTTCTGGATGCCTATGAGAAGCGCCCGCTCCGGCCGCGGCGCGGTTTCCTGCAGTTCCGCCATGTCCTTCCTTCCGGATCCGGGCCGCCGACGGTGCCCCGGATCACCTCGAGTATATACGCCCGGGGCCGGGCGAGATAAGCGGCCCTCCCTTCGATTCTTGCCCGGGCTTTCGGGGAGTGGTACAATCGGCGGGACCAGCCCGAGAACCCCCAGCCCTCAGCGATCGTCCAGGGAGGAACCATGTCCGTCCGACTCGAAGAGATCTGTCCCGCCGTCCGGGAAGCCGAATACGCCGTACGGGGAGCCATCCCCACCCGCGCCCAGGAGCTGGAAGCCCAGGGCCGGCGCATCATCTACTGCAACATCGGGAATCCCCAGTCCCTGGGGCAGAAGCCCCTGACCTGGCTGCGCCAGGTGCTGTCCCTCTGCGAATGGCCGGAGCTGGCGGACAAGGCCCCGGAAGCCTTCCCGGAGGACGTGCGTAAGACGGCCCGGGAGATCCTGGCGGGCTCCAAGCACGGCCTGGGGGCCTACTCCGAGAGCAAGGGCATGAAGTTCGTCCGCCAGGCGGTCGCGGCCTTCATCCGGGAGCGGGACGGGATCGAGTCGGACCCCGAGTCGATCTACATCACCGACGGCGCCTCCAAGGGAGTCCAGGCGGTCCTCCGCATCCTGATCGCGGGTCCCGAGGACGGGATCATGATCCCCATCCCCCAGTACCCCCTGTACTCCGCGACCATCACCCTCTACGAAGGCAAACAGGTCCACTACTACCTGGACGAGGAGAACGGCTGGAAGCTGAACCGCTCCATGCTGGAGGAAAGCCTGGCGGAAGCCCGGCGCTACGGCGTGCGGGTCAAGGCCATTTCGGTCATCAACCCGGGCAACCCCACGGGATCCGTCCTGGACGAGGAGAACATCGCCATGGTCCTGGACTTCGCCCGGGAGCACGGATTGGCCGTCCTGGCCGACGAGGTCTACCAGAACAACGTCTACCGGGAGGGGGACCGGTTCGTCTCCTTCGCCAAGGTCCTGGAGGGAAAGGGCTTCCGGGACGTATCCCTGTTCAGCTTCCACTCCTGCTCCAAGGGCTTCCTGGGGGAGTGCGGCCAGCGGGGTGGCTACCTGGAGGTCCGGAACGTGCCCGCGGACGTGGTGGCCCAGCTGACGAAGCTCCAGTCCATAAGCCTCTGCGCCAACACGGTGGGCCAGGCGGCGGTCTATCTCCTGGTCCGGCCCCCCCGGCCCGGGGAGCCCAGCCGGGACCTCTATGTGCGGGAGCGGGACGGAATCCTGGCGGAGCTCCGGTCCCGGGCGGAGCTCCTGGCGGAGGGGCTCAACCGGATCCCCGGCATCCGCTGCAATCCCATCGCCGGGGCCATGTACGCCTACCCCCGGATCACCCTACCGGCGGGACGGACGGACCAGGACTACTGCATGGCCCTCCTGGAGAAGACCGGAATCTGCGTGGTTCCGGGCGGCGGATTCGGACAGCTCCCCGGGACGTCCCACTTCCGGACCACGATCCTGCCCCCCACGGACCAGATCCGGGAGGTGGTCAAAGCCATCGGGGAGTTCCAGGCTTCCTTCCGGTAAAGGGCTGCCCGATAGTAACCGACGTTGTGGACGCCCCGACCTTGTCCCGGCGCCGTTAAGACGATATATTCTACCCGATAGGAAACGACGCTCCGTCTCCGGCCGATCGGCGGGACGGGGCGCCGCCGGGGCCTTCGGGCCCGGCAGAACCGCGCCCCGCACGGGGGCGGACACGACAGCCCAGGAGTCCGACATGGATCCCAGCGCCCTCTTCGGAGACCGAATCCGAACCCTCTTCCGAACCGCCGCCCGCTCCCGACCCCTCGACATCCCAAGGACCTTCCGCCTCCTCCGCACCGCCGCCTTCCAGAAGTCCCAGGCCCGTCGCCGCGCCCGGGCCTCCGCCCGGGGCACGACGGTTCCGGCGGTCCTCATCGCCAGCGTCACCCGTCGCTGCAACCTGGACTGCGCGGGCTGCTACTCCAAGGCCCTCCGGCCCGCGGGCGGTTTCCGGGAGGAACTCTCCGACGAACGCTTCCTGGAGCTTTTCCGGGAAAGCCTGGACCTGGGGGTCGGGGTCCTCATGCTGGCCGGCGGCGAACCCCTTCTCCGGCGGAACCTGCTGGAGCGGGTTTCCCGCCTGCCCGGCCCCCTGGTCCCCGTGTTCACCAACGGCCTCCTCGTGGACGAGGAGTACCTGGAGCTGTTTTGCCGGGGCGCCCTGGTCCCGGTGTTCAGCATCGAGGGCGACGCCTCCCAGACGAAGGAGCGCCGGGGGTCGGGGATCCACGAGAAGGTCCTGGAGACCATGGCGGCCCTGAAGGCCCGGGGCGCCCTGTTCGGGGTGTCCGTCACCGCGACCTCCCGGAACGCGGGCACCCTCCTGTCCCCGGAATTCCTGGGGTCCCTGGAGGAGGCGGGAGCCTCGGTCCTCTTCGTGGTGGAATACGTCCCCGCCGCGCCCGGGACGGAGAGCCTGGTGCTCACGGACCGTCAGATGGCCGACCTGAACTCGAAGGAAGCCTTCCGGGACCTGGGATACCCCGTGGTGATACTGCCCGGGGACGAGGAGGACTACGGCGGCTGCCTGGCCGCGGGCCGGGGCTTCCTGCACCTGTCCCCGGAGGGCGCCCTGGAGGCCTGTCCCTTCGCCCCCTTCTCGGACACCGGAGCCGCGGACCGGTCCCTGCGGGAAGCCCTGGATTCGCCCCTCCTGGCGGCCATCCGCGCCCGGCACTCGGAGTTGACGGAAACCAAGGGAGGCTGCGCCCTCTGGAACCAGGGGGGCTGGATCTCGTCCCTGGGCTCCTGCGCGGCCAAGGCCGGTTGACCTTCCGGGAACCGGGAGAGACGGCCCTTCATTCGGAGGGCGGGGATCGGTATATTAGGCCTGTCCTATAGCACAGACTGACCCCAAGGAGAGTCCCATGGAATGGAGAGCGAGCCACATACTGGTCAAGGATCGGGCCCAGGCCCAGGAACTCCTCAAGCGGATCAAGCAGGGGGCGGATTTCGCGTCCCTGGCCCGGGAGAACTCCACCTGCCCGTCCAAGTCCGCGGGGGGCGACCTCGGGTGGTTCGGTCCCGGCAAGATGGTGGCCCCCTTCGAGGCCGCCTGCAAGTCCCTGGGCGTGGGATCCGTGTCCGACGTGGTCCAGACCCAGTTCGGCTACCACATCGTGAAGGTGACCGGAAAGCGGGACTAGGCGTCGGCCTGCCGGACGGAATCCCGCCCGGAGGCCTTGGCCGCGTAGAGGGCCTGGTCCGCAGACAGGACCAGGTCCCCCCGGCCCCCGGGGGCCGAGGCGACCCCCGCGCTGATCGTCACGACCCGGAAGGGCGAGCTCTCGTGGGGAATGCCCAGGTTCCGGATTTCCGCGGCCGCGGACTCCACCCGGGCCCGGGCTCCCGCCGGGTCCGTGTCCGGCAGGAGCAGGGCGAACTCCTCCCCCCCGTACCGGGCCGCCAGGTCCCCGGGCCGTCGGGCATGGGAAGCCAGGATCCCCGCCACCTTCTTCAGGCACTCGTCCCCCTCGAGGTGGCCGTACGTGTCGTTGTAGGCCTTGAAATGGTCCACGTCGAACATCCCCAGGGACAGGGTCGTGCCCGTACGGACCGCCCTCCGAAGCTCCTCCGCAAGGGCGGCCTCGAACCTCCTCCGGTTCGCGATGCCGGTGAGCCCGTCCGTCTCCGCCATGCGGCGCAGGATCTCGTTGGCCTCCCGCAGTTCCCGGGTCCGGTTCTCCACCAGGGCTTCCAGCTCCTCGTTGTGCCGCGCCAAGGCCCGGGAGGCCTCCCGGGCTTCCTCGTAGGAATCCTGCATCCGGCGGCCCAGGGCGGCGGAGCAGGCCGCGAACACGGCCACCCAGGCCACGGCCAGGAAGGTTTTCGCCGGACCGGCCCGGAGGGTGGCCCCCGAAAGATCCAGGATCAGCAGGAACCCGAACAGGAGAGTCCCGGTCCGGGCCTGCCGGACGGCGGACCGTCGGGCCCGGGCGGCCCGCCCCAGGGCCGCGACGGAAATTCCGACGCCCGCCAGGACCACGGGGATATACACCGGGGATGCCAGACGTGCGGCCGCGGTCGGAAGGGTCAGGGAAACCACCAGGGCCGCTCCGCTGAGTACCGAGATGATCCGGGCCGCCCGGGCGTCGGATTCCTCCGGAAACAGCGCCCGGAGGAAGTACAGGAAAGTGGGGAGCAGGAGAAAGACCGGCACCCCGTCCAGCCGACGGTGCTCGGAGGGAAGACCGGGGAACAGTTCGTCGAACAAGCCCCCGATGAGGGCCACCCGGAGGGCCGCGAAGATCGCCAGGAAGGAGAAGGCCAGGTCCCCGGCCTTCCGGCGTCCCCCCGCGAACATGGCCAAGTGCAGGGTCGCGACGGCCAGCAAGAAACCCGCGAGCAATAGGCTCAGCGCCGAGCCCTGCCCGGGGGAGGGGGGAGGATGTTGCATATCGGTATCAGTATATCGAGATCCCGGACGGCGTCCAGGGCGGGCGCGAATCCGCGCGCGGATCCCGGGCCGGGGCGCCGCCGGGGACGGTCCGAGGCTTCGGACGTATCCCGGTGACGTCCCCTACAGCCCGAGCTCCAGCTGGGGCCGGTCCCCGAAGAGAAGGTCCGGATCCATGCCGGCCGCCGCCAGGAGGGCGTCCACCGCGGGCTTGAGCTGGCGCTGGGCGTAATGGTCGTAGTCCAGGGGAGCGGTTTCCCGGCCCAGGGGTTCCGCCCCGGCCTTGGTGATGCGGTACTCCACCACCCCCCTGCGGTCCGTCCATCCCAGGATCCGGGCGGCCCGGACGTGGGGAGGCTCCACCTTGGTGTACGCCGAGGCGGTGCGGCGCAGGGCCTTCCGGTAGACGAGCTTGTCGTCCAGGACGCCCGCCCGGAGGTCCGAGAGGACCCGGCGGATGTGGGCTTCCACCCGGGCCGGCGGGGCGTCCCGGAACACCAGGTCCATCGTCTCGACCTGGAGCTCCCGGGCCAGGGGCGTGCCGTCCCGGCGGGCCGCCTCCATGCCCTTGACCTCCGTCTCCCCCCCTTCGGGGCCCAGCCGGAATCCCGCGTACCCCTTGGCCCGGCCCTTCTCGTCCCCGTCCTCGTCGTCCTCGCTCCGGGACCGGAGGGGGGGTATGAAGAAGCGGGAATAGACCTTTTCGAACTTCAGCTCCATCCGGGATTCCAGGCCGTACTCGTCCCGGACGGCCCGGGCCAGGTCCGCGTTCAGCTCCGGCGCGAGCCTTCGGCCCAGGGAGTCCAGGGCGGACCAGAGCGCCCCGTCCGGCAGGCCCGAGTCCACGAAGGCGGAGTCCGTGTCCCCGTAGAGCACCCGGTAGCCCTTGGCCGCGAACCAGTCCCGGGTCCAATGCAGCCACTTCCGGCCGTAGGAGGTGACGGCCCCCGCCAGGGCCGTGTCCGCGTAGCGGCATCCCTCCGCCCCCAGGACCCCGTAGAAGGAGTTCATCAGGATCTTGTACACGTAGGAGGCCGTCTCGTCCCCCCGGTCGATGGCGGCCAGGCGCTCCGCGAAGTACCGCTCGATCACCGCGGGCAGGATTCCCGGTTCCCGGCGGAACCGGGCCCCGTTCGGGGCCTCGAGGTCGTCCGGCCGGGGCTCCGCTGCGGCCAGGCGGAAGGAAAGGGGATCGACGTTGAAGGTCCGCATCACCGAGGGATACAGGCTCCGGAAGTCGAACACGAGGACGTTCCGGGACAGCCCCGGCCGGGGTTCCAGGATGGTCCCCCCCGCGGCCCCGGACACCCGCCGCCCCTCCACCTTGGGAGCCGCCGCGTATCCCCGGGCCATGAGCTCGTCCAGGTAGATCCGCTCGAAGGCGGGAATGCTGGTCCAGGCCAGGTCGATGCCGACCCCGGTCAGCTGGGCCCGTTTTAGGGTCAGGTCCAGGAGTCCCGTCCTGTCCAGGATGGCCAGGACCAGTTCGGAATCCGCCAGGCAGTAGCGACGGAAGGCTGCGGGATCCTCCCTCCGGAGCCGGACGAGTTCCTCGATCTTGGCCCGGCCCCGGCTCTCCACGGATTTGCCGGTACCCAGGACCTCCTGGGCCACCGCGTCCAGGGAAAGGTCCTCGAAGCGGCCCGCCCCCCGGGCCAGCTTTAGGGCGTCCAGGGCCTGGCGGCCCGGTATGGAGGCCGCGAAGCGCCGGCCCCCGTCGAGCTCCCGGATGTCCGCGGGATCCTCGGTCCGGCCGATCCGGAAGGGCACCGAGAGGGCCTGGCATCGCCGGGACAGGTGGGCCAGGTCGAAGTCCACCACGTTCCACCCGGTGAGCAGGTCCGGGTCCAAAGCCTGGATCCGGTCCGCCAGGCCTCGCAGAAGGTCCGCCTCCCGGGAAAAGGGCCGGACCAGGTACGGGCGGCCTTCGTCGTCGGGCTCCTCGTAGGGGGAGGGATTCCGGGCGGCGGGATCCGTGCCCGCCAAGTCCGGGGAAAAGAGGCCCGCCGCCTCGTCCAGGAAGAGGACCTCCCGGACACCCGGTCCCGCCAGGGAGACCGCCAGGACCGTGCCCGCCTCCACGTCCGTCTCGATGTCCAGAGCCAGCGTCCGGAGGGAGGGGGAAACCTCGGCGGCCTGGATGTCGGGGTCCAGGAAGACCGCGTCCACGAAGCGGCCCGGGACGGGCACGCCCCGTACGACCAGACCCCCCCGGATCCGGCGCTCCGCCAGGAACCGGTCCGCCGCCCGCACGTCCGCCTCGAAGACTTGGATCCCCGCGGCCCCCAGGGCCTCCTCCAGGCGGCGGAGCTCGCCCCGGTCCCGGGCCTCCGCCCGGTCGCAGGGCTCCCCGGCCAGGGTGCGGCGCCCGGAGGGCGAGAAGGCGGCTTCGAGGCGGGCCCGGGACGCGGCCTCGGAAGCCCGCTCGACATCGACCGAGCGGATGAGGAAGTCCGGGCGGACCCGGTTTTCCACCACCGCGAAGGACCTCCCGTCCGAGAGCCGGCCCGCCAGGAGCATGCGCCCCCGGGAGTCCGCCCAGCCGTGGACCAGGAAGCCCGGGTGTTCGGGGGGGCCCGGATCGGGGGGGCCCGGGTCTACCATTTCTCCAGCTGGGCCAGGGACGCCCGGAGGTCCTTGGGGTCCGGGGCCTCGATCCTCAGGGTCCGTTCCGTCCCGGGATGCGGGAATTCGACGGACGCCGCGTGCAGGGCCGTGCGGGCCAGGAGGGGACGCTCCTCGAAGGGATCCCCCTTCCATTTCCGCTTGATCCCGGAGAGCAGCACCGGCTTGCCGTCCCCGTACAGGGGGTCGCAGGCCACCGGGAAGCCCAGGGCGGCCAGGTGGACCCGGACCTGGTGGGTCCGGCCCGTCTCCGGCCTAGCCTCCACCAGGGCGTAATCCCGGAAGGCCGCCAGGACCCGGAAGGCCGTGCGGGAGGGCTTGCCCCGGTGGGCGTCCACGATGGTCCGGTGCTGGGCGTCCCCGTCCGGGGACAGGGGGAGGTCGCAGGAGGATTCCTCCCAGTCGGGCGTCCCCCGGACGAGGGCCCGGTAGACCTTGGCCACTCCCCGGGTCTCGAAGGTCCGGGATAGGGCGCGGTGGGCTTCCTCGCTCCGGGCCAGGAGGAGGACCCCGGTGGTGTCCTTGTCCAGCCGGTGTACCGCCCATAGCCGGCCCCGGCCCTTGGACAGGATCGCGGCGGCCACGGGCAGATCCGGATCCCAGCGGTCCGGGGCGGACAGGATCCCCGCGGGCTTGTCCGCGGCCAGGAGGAAATCGTCTTCGAAGAGGATGGGGATGTTCACGGGGACAGTATGAAGTGAATGGGTGAATTGGTGAATAGGTGAATCGGGGGAGGACGCCCGGGAACGCCGCCGGGGTCCGGCTCAGAAAAGGTCCCGGGCCCTCCTCTGCACCTTGTCCAGGGCCCGGAGGAACTGCGCCCGTTCCTCGGAGCCCAGGACATCGAGGGGATCGCCCAGGGTCTCGGGGCCGAGGACGCGGGCCGCCTCGATCCGGTCCAGGAGCTCCTCGCCCAGCCCCGTCAGGCGGAGGAGATGGGAGCGACGGTCGAGCTTCACGCCGCGCCGGCTGAGCCAGCCCCGGGCCACGCACTTCCGGGCCACGAGGGTCATGGTCGGCCGGTCCGAAGCCAGCTCCTCGGCCGCCTCGGAGGGCCGGATCGCTCCGCGCCTCCTCGCCAATTGAATCAGGAAGAATTGCGGCACCGTGATCCCGTACTCCTCGAGGGCGGAGGAAGCCCGCTTCCGCCACAGGCTCTGGACAACCATCATGAATCGGATACCGTCCATATAGTTCGTATACTAACCAATTAAAAAATTCTCCGTCAAGGGCCGAAAACCCTTGCCGCTCCCCCCGGTTTTTGGGTATTTTCTCCCTGACCTCACGAATCGGTATTCCAAAACCGAGGCCGGCGTTTGCGGCGCATGACCGAGACCGGTCCGGAATCATTCTAGGAAAGGGAGAACCCACTATGGCGAAACAGCTACTCTTCAGCGAGGATGCCCGCAGGCGGCTCCTCTCCGGCGTCGAGCAGATCTCGAAGGCCGTCAAGGTAACCCTCGGTCCCAAGGGCCGCAACGTGCTCCTGGACAAGAAGTTCGGCGCCCCCACGGTCACCAAGGACGGCGTGTCCGTGGCCAAGGAAGTCGAGCTCGAGGACGCCTACGAGAACATGGGCGCCCAGCTTCTCAAGGAAGTCGCCACCAAGACCAACGACATCGCGGGAGACGGCACCACCACCGCCACCGTCCTGGCCTACTCCATGGTCAAGGAAGGCCTCAAGGCCGTGGCCGCCGGGATCGACCCCATGGGCCTGAAGCGCGGCATCGACAAGGCCGTGGAGCTCACGGTCGAGGAGATCAAGAAGGCCTCCAAGGAGATCAAGGAGAAGGACGAGATCTCCCACGTAGCCTCCGTCTCCGCCAACAACGACATGGAGATCGGCTCCCAGATCGCCGACGCCATGGAGAAGGTGGGCAAGGACGGGGTCATCACGGTCGAGGAGTCCAAGACCATGGACACCACGATCGAGTTCGTGGAGGGCATGCAGTTCGACCGCGGCTACCTCTCCCCCTACTTCGTGACCAACCGGGACACCATGACCACGGTGTTCGAGAATCCCTACATCCTCATCCACGACAAGAAGATCTCCAGCATGAAGGACATGCTCCCGGTGCTCGAGAAGATCGCCCAGGCCGGCAAGCCCCTCGTGATCATCGCCGAGGACGTGGACGGCGAGGCCCTGGCCACCCTGGTGGTGAACCACCTCCGGGGCACCCTGAACACCTGCGCCGTCAAGGCGCCCGGCTTCGGCGACCGCCGCAAGGCCATGCTCGAGGACATCGCCATCCTCACCGGCGGCGAAGTGGTCTCCGAGGAACTCGGCCTCAAGCTCGAGAGCACCGAGATCGGTCAGCTCGGTACCGCCAAGACCGTGAAAATTGACAAAGAGAACACCACGATCATCAACGGCGCCGGCAAGCAGAAGGACATCCAGGACCGGATCGCCCAGATCAAGGCCCAGATCGAGGAGACCACCAGCGACTACGACCGGGAGAAGCTCCAGGAGCGCCTGGCCAAGCTCGCCGGCGGCGTGGCCGTCATCAACGTCGGCGCCGCGACCGAGGTCGAGATGAAGGAGAAGAAGCACCGGGTCGAGGACGCCCTGTCCGCCACCCGCGCGGCCATCGAGGAAGGCATCGTCCCCGGAGGCGGCATCGCCCTCATCCAGGCCGCCCTGGTCCTCGAGAAGTCCGACGTGGCCAAGCTCTCCGACGACGAGAAGGTGGGCTGGAAGATCGTCAAGCGCGCCCTGGAGGAGCCCATCCGCCAGATCGCCGAGAACGCCGGCGTGGACGGCGCGATCATCGCGGACCAGGCCAAGAAGGAGAAGAAGGGCATCGGTTTCGACGCCGCGAAGATGGAGTGGGTGGACATGACCAAGGTCGGGATCATCGACCCCGCCAAGGTGACCCGGTCCGCCCTCCAGAACGCCGCCTCCGTTGCGGGCCTCCTCCTGACCACCGAGTGCGCCATCACCGACCTGCCGGAGAAGGAGAAGCCGGCCATGGGCGGCGGCGGCATGGGTGGAATGGGCGGCATGGGCGGGATGGACTACTAAACCCCACAGTCGCTTCAATGCGAACCGCGCCTTCGGGCGCGGTTTTTTTTGGAACCCTGCCCATGACGCCCATACCACGGGTTAATATCGAGGAGCGAAGCTCCTCGCCGCCAAGCTCCGCTTGGCGCGGCATGGGCGGGATGGATTACTAGTCCGCGGACAACCTATACGCTGCATGAAGAGGCGCCCCGAAAGGGGCGCTTCTTTTTTACCAAGCCGCCCATTCCACGGGTCGAAATCGAGGAGCGTAGCTCCTCGCCGCCAAACTTCGCTTGGCGCGGCATGGGCGGGATGGATTACTAGTCCGCGGACAACCTATACGCTGCATGAAGAGGCGCCCCGAAAGGGGCGCTTCTTTTTTACCAAGCCGCCCATTCCGTTCGTTGAAATCGAGGAGCGAAGCTCCTCGCCGCGAAGCGAGACCCGCGGAGGCGCGGTCCGGTCTAGGATTCCCGGCCCGCCAGTCCCCTCGCGAACTCGGCCGCCCTCGCCAGGTCCCCTGCGTCCGGCCGGCCCCGATTGAGCCCTCCGAAATACCTCAGGAAGCTGTTCGTGTTGAAGCCCACGCAGGAGAACTCGCCCGCGATGGCGTAACCCCGGTCAAGCAGCTTTGCCCGGAGCTCGGCATGGTTGGCGTCGACCTGCCGCTCGAACTCCTCCCCCCGGGCGAAGGCGGCGGGTATCCCGCAGGTGGAGAAGAGGAAGGCCCGGCGGCCATCCCCCGGCGGGAGTCGGTCCGCCAAATCCAGGATCGGCCGATAATGCCGGCCGGAGTCGATCCCCGCGCCGAGGCCGACCAGGTCGTACTCCCCGAACGAAGCGGGATCCGCACGATCGGGCGTCCGCACCTCCGCTCCCAGGGTCCGGGCGATCGTCTCGGCCACCCGGCGGGTATTCCCGTGGTGCCAGGAATGGACGACCACGAGGGTCTTCGGGAACCGGGCGCCCGGCTCGGCCGGCCCGGTCATGCCCCGACCCCCGCCCCGGACCCGGTCACTCCGGAGGGGGTGCGGAATCCCTTCACGATCAGCCAAACCGCCATGACCATCTCCTGCAGGAAGATCGGGAAATGGATCCAGGCCGGCACCGAGGTGGCCGTTCCGCTCCCCCCGAACAGGTCGAAGAATCCGGTGGCCAGCTCAACCAGGATCGCAACGATGCCCCAGAGGGAGATCCATCGGGGCACGAGCCGGGTCCGGTAAAACGCGGCGTACAGGATCAGGGCGCCCAGGCTGAAGGTGAACATGGTCATCACCCGGACCGCCTCCGCGGCCATCAGGACGGCCTCCCCCGCCGCCCGGAGTCCCGCCCCGTCGGCCGTCCCGGCGCCCGCGATCCGCGGGGCGAACCCGGCCAGGAGGATCCAGCAGGCGGCGATCAGGATGTAGGTGACGGTCTCCAGGCCGCCCCGGAACACCACGTATCCGATCGCGGAGGCCTCGCTCTCCTTCTTCAGGATAGGGAACAGCAGGACCGGCACCAGGGCCAGGGCGAAGCCCATGGTCAGGATCGCGAGGGCACCGGCCGGAACCCGGGACCCCGACGCGGCGATCGCCGCCATGGGATCCGGAGAACCGAAAGCCGCGCCCGCCAGGATCACGCTGGCGATCCCCGCGACGGTTCCCAGTATGTACAAGCCGCCCACCGCCGCGGCGGTTTTCCGTTCAGTCATCGAAATCCTCCTGGGGTTCCCCCGGAACGTACTCCAACAAATCCCCGGGCTGGCAGCCCAGTTCCCGGCACAGGGCGTTCAGGGTCGACACGCGCAACGCCCGGGCCTTGCCGGTCTTCAGTATCGAAAGGTTCGAGTCCGTCAGGCCGATCCGCCGGGCCAGCTCGTTCAGGGGCACCTTGCGGTCCGCCATCACCCGGTCCAGCCGGAATATGATGCTCATCCGTCGACTCCCTATACCGTCAGGTCGTGCTCTTCCTGGAGGACCGTACCCGCCGCCAGGATCTCGCAGATCAGGAGGAGGATCACCCCGGTCAGGAAGGAGCCCGCGCTGAAGGTGAGGACGGCCATCGCGATGACCAGCTTGCTGATCTGGCGGATGACCCGGACGTTCTCCGGATCGAACACCACCTCGCTCCGGAAGTTGGAAAAGAGGATGCGGGCCTTCCGGAGCACCATCAGGACCAGGGTCATGACCGCGCCGAAATACGGGAGGATCAGGATCCTCACGCCCAGGGGAAGGGACTGGAACCTCTCCCAGTCCCGGATGTCGGCGCGGGAGCTGTCCGCCATGCCCCCCGAGAACGGGCTGCCGAACTGTTCGTGGAAGACGATCACCGTGCCCAGGACGATCGCCAGGACCGCGAACGCCCAGGCGAGGTACCAGACGACCGTCAGCAAGCCGTGCATGAACGATGAAAGGGACCGGGTTCCGAAGTATTTCACGGGGGACCTCCATAGCCAGTACGGGAACGCGTCGCCGGACCGTACGATCGGCCCACCGCGTCCCGAGGTACAAGCTATCACCCCGCTTGTTGTTTTTCAAGTAGTATTTATTGTTTTTCAATAATTTTTATCTATTTTGCAAGTATTTTATATCGAATTTCGATTCCGGCGCCCCGTCCCTCTCCCGGACGGACCTTTCCCCCCGTCCCCGCCCGCGGTCCCCAGGCGGCAGATCTCCTCGGTGTCCAGTACCAGGAGGAGCCGGCCGTCCCCGAGGATCGCGGAACCCGCGATGCCGGGCGCCTCCCCGGGCTTCCGGTCGACCCCCCGGACCGTGGCCGTCAGGGTCTCCCCCACCTCGTCGACCAGGACGCCCGCTTCCCCCGAGGCGGAGCGGACGGCGATCACGACCCGCTCGCCCGGGGGTGCGGCGCCGCCGTACAGGACGGAGAGGTCGACGCAGGCCCGGAGCCGCCCCCTCGACTCTACCTGCCGGAAAACGGCCCCGCCGGCGGGGTCCCGGAAGCGGTCGCAGCTCTCCACGGTATCGAAGGGGACCAGGAGCCGGTACTCCCCGGCCCGGGCGACGAAGCCCTCCACGAGGGACAGGGAGACGGGGATGCGGAGAACCGCGGCGCTTCCCCGGCCCTCCTCGGTCTCCATCCGGACCTCGCCCCGCAGGGCCTTGAGGGCGCCGCGCACGGCGTCCAGGCCCACCCCCCGGCCCGACCACCGGGTCACCTTCTCGGCCAGGGTGAACCCGGGCTCGAACAGGCAATCCAGGAGGCGCTCCCGCTCCAGGGGCCCCTCCGCGGGGACCAGCCCCGCCTCGACCGCCTTGGCCCGGACCTTGTCCAGGGGAATGCCCCGGCCGTCGTCCGCCACCCGGATCTCCAGGTACCCCGGTTCCCGGCGGGCCGAGAAGCGGACCGTGGCCTCCTCGGGCTTTCCCGCGGCCTTCCGCTCCTCCGGGGGCTCGACGCCGTGGTCCGCGGCGTTCCGCACCAGGTGCAGGAGGGGCTCCGCCAGGCGATCCGAGACGGGCTTGTCGATCTCCGTCTCCCCGCCGACGACCTCGAAACGGATGCGCTTCCGGGAATGCCGGGCGATCTCGCCGACCGCCCGGCGATACCGCTCGACCACGTCGGATACCGGGACCATGCGGGTCTCGAGGACGGCGCGATAGAGCTGGGAGGCCAAGCCCTCGACGACCCCGAGGGCGTCGTCGAGCAGGGGCTCTCCGCCGGCCCCGCCGCCCCGGCCTTCGCGTCCGAGGTTCGAGAGGGAGACGACCAGCTCGCTGGCCAGGGACAGGATGCGGTCGAGCTTTCGGCGGGGGACCCGGGCGAAGGACTCGAGGGCGGCATCGTACTCGCCCCCGGGCCGGGATCCGGATCCCGGAGCCCCGGGTGCCGGGGCGGGCGGTCCAGCGCCGGAGGCCGGGACGGACGGCCCCGGGGGCTCGGGCGAGGGATTTTCGGGGGCCGGGAACGGGACCGAGGCCGGCGCGGCCGGCGCCGAAACCTCCGCCGCCCCGGAATCGGGCCCGGGAGAGGGGCCGCCGGCCGATGGGGACTCCAGGGCCGCGTCCAGGAGCGCCAGGGCGGCTTCGTCCTCCGGAAGGAGGGCCGCCGTCTCCGAATCGGCCTCGAAGGGCCTCGAGGACGAGACGATGGCGGAAAACCGTTCGCGGCAGGCCAGGAGGCCCGTCGCGCAGGACTCTCCCGCGCAGGCGGCTCCGGAGCGGATCCGTCCAAGGCGGGTCTCCCAGGCGTGGGCGAAGGCCTCGGCCCGGCGCATCCCCACGATGCCCGCGGATCCCTTGAGGGTGTGCACGTGCCGGAAGAGGCGGCCGACGGCCCCGGGATCCCCGTCCTCGAAGGCCGCGACGTCCGACTCCAGGGCTTCCAGGATCTCCGTCGTCTCCGCCGCGAAGGCCGCCAGGATCTCCTCGCTCATGCGCCGATCTCCACCCGGTTGCGGCCGCCCCGCTTCGCCGCGTACAGGGCGCCGTCCGCCCGGGATACCAAGTCCTCCGGCGAATCCCCGGGCCGCCACTCCGTGACACCGAGGCTGATGGTGAGGGCGCGCTCCAGGCCGAGCCTCCGGACCGGCTCGGCGCCGCAGGCTTGCCGGAGCCGCTCGGCCAGGGCGGCGGCCGGGACGATTCCGGTCTCGGGAAGGATGACGCAGAACTCCTCCCCGCCGTACCGGCAAAGGGCGTCGGTCGAGCGGATGACGAAGGAGCAGCGGGCGGCCACTTCCCGGAGGGCCTCGTCTCCGAAGGGATGGCCCAGCCGGTCGTTCACGTCCTTGAAGTGGTCGATGTCCAGGAGGATGAGGGAAAGGCCGCGTCCGTAGCGCTCGGCCCGGCGGACCTCGTCGTCGAAGCGCTCCTCGAACCTCCGCCGGTTGAAGGCTCCCGTGAGGACGTCCCGAACCGCGGCGTCCGCGAGCTTCCGCTCCACGTCGACGGCTTCCGTGACGTCCTCCACGATCACGAAGGCGTAGCGGATCTCCCCTTCCACCCGGATCGGTCCCATCCGGCAGTTCTGCTGCATGTTCGCGTACCCGGGGGGGCTGTCCGGAGGGGCCGGAAGCGGGAGGAGCCAACCGTGGGCCTTCTGGGAGAAGAAGGCGAAGCTGCCGAAAGCCAGCACGCTCCGGAGGTTCCTGCGGAAGGCGTCGGAGCGCATCCCCGGGTAGAGCTCGTAGATCGTCCGGCCCTCCGCGGCTTCCCGCTCTATCCCGGTCATGTCGCCCATCCAGCGGTTCCAGTAGACGACCCGGCCCTCGCCGTCCACGGCGAAGACGCCGTGGCCCAGCACCTCGACGATCTGCCCGAACTGGTCCGCGATCATGTCGTCCGCTCGATGTACCCCGCCACGGCCCGCCGGAGCCAGGCGATGCCCTCGTCCGTCAGGACCAGGAACAGCAGGCCCTGGACGTCCC
>CALMRC010000122.1 GCA_937873275.1 uncultured Spirochaetota bacterium | reverse complement strand
CCGGGGCGGCGGGTGCCGCCGCGGCCGCGGAGGGTTTCGCCGGGGCGGCCTTGCCGGGTACCGGCGCGGCGGGCTTCGGCTCCGCGGTCTTCGGGGCGGGCGGCGCCGCGGCGGATTTCGGGGCGGCCGGAGGCGGGGCCGCCTTCGGGGTTTCCGTGGACTTCGGGGCCGGGACGGGAGACGCGGAGACCGGGGCCGAAGGCTCCGGGACCGGCATCGTGGGTTCCCCGGCGGCGAGGGAATCCGGGGCGGGCGCGGCCGGGGGCGGCTGTCGGGCGGCGGACCCCGGGGGCGCCGGGAGTTCCGGGTCCGGCAGTACGAGGACCATGCGCACCGGGAGGGGGACGGGCCCCCGGATCTCCGCGACCTCGGGAGGGACGTCCGCGGGAGATTCCGCGGACGCCGTCTCGGGGGCGGGTTCGGGGGAGGGTTCCGGCGAGCTCACGCAGGCCGAGAGCAGGGACAGGGAGGCCAGGAGCAGGCACAGGGAGTATCGTCCCGGACCGGAAAGGCCGCAGCGCCTCGTCGTGCTCATCGCTTCTCCAACGCCGAGAATAGGTCCCGCAGTTCCGCCCGGTTGCGGTCCCTCAGATCCTCCACGGGGAGGAGCCCCAGGTCCCGCCACATCCGGACGACGTCCTCCTCAGTATATCGGTCTTTCCGCGGGCGATCCAGGGAGGATTCCTCCTCCAGGGGATCCAGCCGGGGCACCGGAATCCTGCGCAGGATCCCGAGGGCCTCGGCCGGCACGGAGGGTGCCGGAGTCACGGGCCTCGGGGGACGCAGGATCGCGGAGACCGCGAGGAGCGCCAGTCCGAGGGCCAGGAGCCCGCCCCCCGCGGCCAGGAGGGCCCGGGGATTCCCCCGGATCCGGCCGGCCAGGGCTTCCGTCGAGGCCCGGACCCGGTCCCCGAGGCCGGGGGCCGGGGCGAACCCGGGGAACCCGTCCTCCGCACCGGGACTTTCCGGAACGGATCCCGAAAGGAGGTCGTCCAGCCCGTCGGGCTCCCCCGGCGCGGGCGCGCCGGGTCCGGAGGGATTCCGGGAGGCCGGGGCCGCGCCGGATTTCCGGGACCCGGACCGCCGGACGAGGCTGCCCGCCCGGCCGGCCAAGGCCGAGGAGGCCTTCCGGACTCGGTCGATCCAGCCGCCCAGGTCCATCCTCCGCGCCTTCCCCTAGGAGTCGCCGTCCGGGGCCAGCTCCCGGCCGGACTCGTATTCCACGTCCTCGTCCTCCAGGTCGATCACCGGCTCCGGCGCCGCGGGGCGGCTCTCGTCCCCCCGCTCCAGGCGCACGGCGATGACCTTGGTGACCCCGGACTCCTCCATGGTCACCCCTAGGAGGGCGTCCGCGCCGACCACGGTCTTCTTGTTGTGGGTGATGACGATGAACTGGCTGATCCGCCCGAACTCCCGCAGGAGGTTGACGAAACGGATCACGTTGGCCTCGTCCAGGGCCGCGTCGATCTCGTCCAGGAAGCAGAAGGGGCTGGGACGGACCATGTAGGTGGCGAAGAGGAGGGCGATGGCGGTGAGGCTCTTCTCCCCGCCGGACAGCAGGCTGATGGCCTCCAGCTTCTTCCCCGGAGGCTGGGCGTAGATCTCGATGCCCGACTCCAGGACGTGGTCCGGGTCCACCAGCCGGAGCTCCCCCCGGCCGCCCCCGAAGAGGCGGCGGAACATGTTGTGGAAGTTCTTCTTGATCTTGTTGTAGGTGTCCAGGAAGAGCTCCGCGCTCTCGGTGCGGATCTCCTCGGTGATGCGCTTCAGGTCCTCCCGGGCCTTCTCCAGGTCCGCCAGCTGGCCGGACAGGAAGTCGTACCGCTCCTTGACCTCCGCGTACTCCTCCGGGGCCATGAGGTTGACGGACCCCAGGTCCTTGAGCTTGGTCCTGCGGTCCTGGAGCTTGTCCCGAAGATCCTGGACGGGCACCCGGATCTCGAACATCCGCTCCTCGAACTCCACCAGTTCCCGGGAATAGGCTTCCCGGAAATTGTCCTTGATGTTGCGGATCTCCGTGTCCGTCTGGGCCAGGGTCAGGTGGATGCGCTCGAGTTCGGCCTGGAACCGTCCCAGCTGGTCCATCTTCTTGCGGAGGTCCTCCTGGCGCTTGCCCAGGTCCGAGTTCTTGAGGGCGATGTCCCGCTCCAGCTTCTCCATCTCCGCGGTCAGGCGGCGGCCCTTGGTCTCGATCTCCGCGATCTCCTGGTCCAGGTCCGCCAGCTGCTCCGAGGCGTCGGACAGGCGCTTCTCCTCCAGGTAGACCTCGTTCTCCAGCTCCTTGAGCACCCCCTCCTGGACGGCGATCTCGCGCTTCAGGAGGGCGAGGGCCTCCTCCGCGGCCTGCCCCTGGGTCTGCATCCGGATCCGGTTGCCCCGGAGCTCCTCGAGGGTCCGGCGGTACTCGTCGATCCGCTCCGCAAGCTGGCGGTTCTCCTCCCGGAGTCCCAGGATCTTCTCCCGGAGGGCGGCGATCTCGTCCTTGATCCGGGCGATGC
This sequence comes from uncultured Spirochaetota bacterium, assembly GCA_937873275.1. Lineage (GTDB taxonomy): Bacteria > Spirochaetota > Spirochaetia > Treponematales > UBA12059 > JAAYUR01. Next base: position 35,215 of record CALMRC010000122.1, on the reverse strand, counting down.
GCTCGTCCACGGCCCGTTTCTGGGTGATGATGCCCTCGGGGGACAGGAACTCGTCGATGAAGGAGGGCGTCGTGCGCTTGTAGGCCTCGTACCGGGTCCGGAGTTCCTGGACCTGGGCCTGGGTGCCCTCCAGGTCGAGCCGGGCCTTCTCGATGAGGGCCCGGGCGTCCTCGGCCTTGTAGTCCGGGAGGCGGCCCAGGTCGGCCAGGAGGGCCTGTTTTCCCGCCAGCCGCGCGTGGACCGTCGAAATGAGGCCGTCGATGGCCTCCTCGGCGGCCCGCCGCTCCTTGGCGGAATACCCCGTCTCCTTGAGCCGGGCGTCCAGCTCCCGGACGATGTCGTCCGTGATGGCGTCCAGCTCCTTTTGGGCCTCGGCCTGTCCGGCCTCCAAATCGACGATGCCCTTCTCGGACCTCAGGATGGCCGCCTCGTTGTCCCGGATGCGGCCGTCCGCGGCGGTGATGTTGGACTCGAAGGAGGCGATGTTCTTCTCGATCTCCAGGATCCGGGCCCGGAGGCTTCGGACCTCACCCTCCTTCTCCTGGGCCTCCTCCTGGAGCCCCTCCAGGCGCTCCTGGGCGCCCTTGCGCCGGAGCCGGGCCTGGTCGATCTTGGCCTTGGCCTCGGAGACCCGTTCGGCCAGGAGCTTGTGCTGCTTTTCCTTGCCCGCCCGATCCACCGCCAGGCCGTAGATCGTCTTCTGGTGCTCCACGAGCTTGGACTCCATCGTGTTGACGACGTCCAGGCTCTCCTCGAGGCTCAGGTTGATCTCGTCGATGGATTTCTTGACCGCGTCCCGGGCCCGGGTCTTGTCCGCCGCCTCCTCGTCCCGTCGGGCCTTGTCCTGGACGAAGCCCCGGAGCCGGAGGAGGTGGAGGTCCAGCTCGACCTGGAAAATCTCGTCCCGGAGACTCCGGTAGGCCAGGGTCTTCTCGGACTGGGTCTTCAGGGTGTCGTGGCTCCGCTTGACCTCTCCCAGGATGCCCTGGACCTGGCGGACGTTCTCCTCGGTCCGCTCCAGCTTGAGCTCCGCCTCCCGGGACCGCACCTTGTGCTTGGTGATGCCCGCGGCCTCCTCGAAGAGGTAGCGCCGCTCCTCCGGCTTGGACGAGAGGATCTGGTCGATCCTGCCCTGCTCCATGACGGAGTAGGCGCTCTTGCCGATCCCGGTGTCCCAGAAGAGCTCCCGGATCTCCTTGAGCTTGACCAGCTGGCCGTTCAGGTAGTACTCGCTCTCCCCGGAGCGGTACAGGCGGCGCTTGATGGCGATCTCCGGGGCGTCCAGGGCCAGGGAGGAGTTTTCGTTGGATATGGTGAGGGTCACCTCGGCGACGTTGAGGGCCTTCCGGGTCTCCGTGCCGTTGAAGATGATGTCCTCCATACTCTCGGCGCGGAGGCTGCGGGCGGACTGCTCCCCCACCACCCACTTGATGGAGTCCACGACGTTGCTCTTCCCGCACCCGTTGGGGCCCAGGAGGGCGCTGATGCCCGGGGAGAACTCGATGCGGGTGCGGTCGGCGAAGCTCTTGAAACCCAGTATTTCCAGACTCTTGAGGAACACGAATACCCTCGGGGCGGTCGATTATCGTATGCGGCGGCCGGTCCGGCCGGCGGGACACGCGTCCGGAAATAGTAGCATGTCCGGGGCGGCCGGGGCAAGGCAAGGCGAGGCGGCGGACAGTGGACGGTGGTCGGTGAGCGGAAGTATAGACAGTATCCGGCATCACCAGCTGAAATAGCGTGGGATGCGGCCGCGTGCGTCCAAATCCTCCGTTCCCTGTTCACCGTCCACCGTTTACTGTACTATTCCCCCATGCTCTACCCCAACCCGGAGGAGGCCCTCCAGGGACTGCGGGGCGCGGCCCTGGAGAGCGCCTACCGCGCCTGGGCCAAGCGCCTCCACCCGGACGGCCCGGACGGGAACCACGAGGACTTTCTCCGGCTGCGGAAGGCCTACGAGGAGGCGAAAGCCGGCCGGGCGTCGGAACCCGCGTCGGAGGCGGAGCCGGGAAGGCCGGCGGGGGACGCCGCCCCGGGGGATCCGGGGCGTCGGGAAGCCGGGACCGGGCCGGCCCCCGGGGAACCCTTCGATCCCTGGCAGGCGGTCCGGGAAACCGGCCGGCGGGGACCCTTGCCTCCGGAGGACTGCCTCTTCGCCGCCCTGGAGCGGTGGAGGCAGGCGGGATCCCCCACGGCCAAGCCCGTAGCCAGCGCCTCCACGGGAGCCCGGAACCGCCGGATCCTCCGCTCCGTCCTGCACTGGGCCTCCCTCGTCGATCCCGCCCTCGCCCGGGATTTCGCACTCCTCGTCCGGGTGGACGCGGGCCCCTTGAGAACCACCGCGACCTCCCGGGCAGAGCGGGAAGCCCGCAAGCGGCTGGAAGCGGGGCTGGACGACCTGTTGCGATGGCGGGAGGAGGGCCGCAAGGTCACCGCGGACCTGGCCCGGGAGCGCCTGGAGGCGGCCGTGGAGCTCGTGGAACTCCACGGCCTACCCCGGCCGGAGATCGTGCGGATCGCGGAATGGATGATGGGACGGTTGACGGTGGACAGTGGACGGTAAACGGAAGTGTTCTTCCCCCATTCAGGCGAATCAACCGCTGCTGCGGGTATTGGCAACAGGGCTCTTTACGACATTCCTGTCCACTGTCCACTGACCACCGATTACTTCAGGACGTTCAATTCCCTCCCCACCTTACGGAACGCCGCGAGGGCCCGGTCGATGTCCGCCTCCGAGTGGGCCGCGGAGATCTGGACCCGGATCCTCGCCTTGCCCCGCGGCACCACGGGGAAGGAGAATCCGATCACGTAGATGCCTTCCTCGAGGAGCCGATCCGCCATCTCGTGGGCGAGCTTTTCCTGGTAGAGCATCACCGGCACGATGGGATGGACCCCGGACCGGATGTCGAAGCCCGCGGCGGTCATGCCCTCCCGGAAGCGCCGGGTGTTGGCCTCCAGGCGGTCCCGCAGTTCCGTGCTGGCGGACAGGAGCCTCAGGGCCTCCAGGGTGCCGCCGACGATGCCCGGGGCCAGGGTGTTGGAGAACAGGTAAGGCCGGGCCTTCTGCCGGAGGTACTCGACGATCTCCGCCCGGGCCGCCACGACGCCCCCGGAAGCCCCGCCCAGGGCCTTCCCGAAGGTCGTGGTCAGGATGTCCACCCGCCCGGCCACCTTGCAGTGCTCCGGGGTTCCCCGTCCGGTCCGACCGACGAAGCCCGTGGCGTGGGAATCGTCCACCATGACCAGGGCGCCGTACTTCTCGGCCAGGTCGCAGACCGAGGCCAGGTCCGCGATGTCCCCGTCCATGGAGAAGACCCCGTCCGTGGCGATCATCCGGTACTTGCAGGAAGCGGCCTCCTTGAGGCAGCGCTCCAGGCCCTTGGCGGGCTTGCCGGTGTCCGGATCCGGCTCCTCCACGTCCCGGAGGTCCCCGTGCTTCCAGATCCACCGCCGGGCCTTGCACAGCCGGACGCCGTCGATGATGGACGCGTGGTTCAGGGAGTCCGTGATGATCGCGCAGTCCTCGTCCAGGAGGGGTTCGAAGACGCCCCCGTTGGCGTCGAAGCAGGAGGAGAAGAGGATGGCGTCCTCGGTGCCCAGGAAGTCGGCCACCGACCGCTCCAGGCGTTTGTGGGGCTCCTGGGTCCCGCAGATGAAGCGGACGCTGGACAGCCCGTAACCCCACTCCTCCTGGGCCTTCCGGGAAGCCTCCCGGATCGCGGGGTGGTTGGCCAGGCCCAGATAGTTGTTGGCGCAGAAATTGAGGACTTCCTTCCCGTCCCGCACGCGGATGAGGGCCCCCTGGGGGGACGCGATCACCCGCTCGCTCTTGTACAATCCCTCCGAACGGATATCGTCCAGCTTCTTCCGTAGATCATCCTTCATCGCGCCGTACATGGTTCCTCCCGGCTACCGTCTAGGGTGCATGAGTCGTTCTTCTTGGGGGATTGTATAGTACCATATTTCCGCGTCCGGTGTACTTCGGTCCGCTGTCCTCTGTCCACTGTTCACCGTATACCGTTTACCGCCCATTCCTCCATCTCGGCTTCCAGGATCTCGAGCTCCCGGATCAGGCGGTCCAGGAGGGCCCGGGCCTCCCGGGCGTCCCGGGGAACGGCCGCGGCCGAGGAGGGCATCGAGACGGCCGGAGCGTCGGGGGCGGAATCGGGCGGTCGTACGGTCCCGCCCTCGGACTCGGAGGGAATCGAGGAGCCGCAGTAAGGGCAGAAGTCGAACCCCACGAGGATCATACGCCCGCAGTCCCCGCAAAACCGGACCTTCAGGGGACGGTCTCTCATAGGAGACTCGCGGCCAGTTCGGCCAGCTCGCTGCGCTCGCTCCGGAGCAGGGTGACGTGACCGTAGAGCCTCTGCCCCTTGAAGGCCTCCACCAGATAGGACAGTCCGTTGGAGTTCGCGTCCAGGTACATGTTGTCGATCTGGTAGGGATCCCCGGTCAGGACCACCTTGGTGCCGTCCCCGGCCCGGGAGACGATGGTCTTGATCTCGTGGGGGGTAAGGTTCTGGGCCTCGTCCACGATGATGTACTGCCCCGGCAGGGACCGTCCCCGAATGTACGTCAGGGCCTCGATCTCGATCTGCTTGTCCTTGATGAGCTGTTCCACGTTCTTGATGTTCGCCCGCTTGTGGGCGGACAGGATGAACTCCAGGTTGTCGAAGAGGGGCTGCATCCAGTTGGCCAGCTTCGCCTGCTTCTCCCCGGGCAGGTAGCCGATGTCCTTGCCCATGGGCACCACGGGGCGGGAGACGAGCATGCGGGAATATTTCTTGTCGTCGTAGATCATCCGCAGACCCGCGGCGATGGCCAGGAGGGTCTTCCCGGTACCCGCCTTCCCGACCAGGGTCACCAGGGGGATGGAGTCGTCCAGGAGAAGGTCCAGGGCGATGCGCTGCCGGTCGTTCAGGGGGCTGATCCCCGAGGCGGAGGGGGATTCCGGGTCCGAGGGACGGAGGAGCTCCGCCTCCGGATCGTACCGCAGCACGATGTCCCGGCCCGCCGAGCGGTCGTGGAGGACCACGAACTCGTTGGCCCGCAGGCGCTCCTTCCAGGGAAGGGTCCCGGTCTCGGCCAGGATCCGGAGCATCTCTTCGCCGACGTCCACGTCCCGGACCCCCGGGTAGAGGGAGGCGATGTCGACCTTCTGCTTCTCGTAGTCCACGGCCTTGAGTCCCAGGGCGGTGGCCTTGACCCGGGCGTTGATGTCCTTGGACACGAAGAAGACCGTCCGCCCCTCCTGCTGGAGCCCGTAGGCGCACAGGATGATCCGGTTGTCCGTCTTCTCCAGCTCCACCCCCTCCGGGGTTTCCGCGGGAAGGCGCAGGGACACCCGGAGAACCGAGCCGTTCTCCAGCTTGACCCCGTCGTGGAGGTTCCCCTTCCGGGTTATGGAGTCCAGGAAGCGGATGGCCTCCCGGGCGCTCTTGCCCCGCTGATCCTGGTAGGTCTTCAAGGTGTCCAGCTCCTCCAGGACCCAGAGGGGCAAGACTATCTCGTTGTCCTTGAAGGACATGATCGATTCCGGGTAGTGGATGAGGACGTTGGTGTCGATGACGAAGGTCTTGTGGGTATCGGCTCCGGAGCTCATGAGAACAAGTATCCGGCACGAGGGACCAAAACGCAAGGGTTCCGGTCCGGCTTATCTCCTCGCGGGCCGGAAATACCCGAAGAGGCTCCCGCAGAGGCCGCCGATGATGTGGGCGAACTCGGACACGGAGTTGCGCTGGAAGGAGGACAGAACCTCCCGGCCCAGGTAGAGCACCATGATCAGCACGAAGGTCAGGGGGATCTCCCCCTTCCCGAAGTTCGTGAACGAGGACAGGAGGATCATCATGAACACGACACCGCTGGCCCCCATGAGGCCGACGGGGAAGAGAAGCACGTTCAACACCCCCGTCACGAGGCTGGTGATCAGGATCATGACGAAGAGGGTCAGGGACCCGTAGGCCAGCTCCAGCATGGGCCCCAGGAGAAGGATGAAGGCGAAGTTCGAGAGGAAGTGGTTGAGGTCCGCGTGCCCCAGGACGTGGGTCACGAGGCGGAGGAAGTCCCGGACCGAATCCCCCCGGAAGGCGCCCCGGCCGGGGGCGGAAAACCAGGTCTCCGCCAGGGACGGGGCCAGGAGGGTGTCCAGGGCCAGGACCAGGGCGCAGACGAGGGTGAACGTCAGGGTGGTGGGCGCGTTGTACTTTATTTTCATGCTTCCTCCAGTTCCAGCATCACGGGACAGTGGTCGGAACCCAGGATCTCCGACCGGATCGAGGCGGACCGCACCCGCGCCCGGAGCCCCGGATCCACGCAGTGGTAGTCGATCCTCCATCCGACGTTGTGCTCCCGGGCCCGGGTCCGGTAGGACCACCAGGAATACTGTCCCGGCTCTCCGGGGTGGAGGGCCCGGAAGGTGTCGATATAGCCCGCCCCGGTGAATTCGTCCATCCAGGCTCGCTCTTCGGGAAGGTACCCCGGGTTCTCCTCGTTTTCCTTCGGCCGGGCCAGGTCGATGGGGGTATGGGCGATGTTGTAGTCCCCGGAGAGGACGAGATGTCCCCCCCGGTTTACGATGCCGTCGCAGAACTCCCGGATGGCCGCGCAGAAGCCGAGCTTGTACCCGAGCCGGGCGCCCCCGTCCTGGGAATTGGGGAAGTAGGCGGAGATGACCGTGATCCCGCCGAGGTCCGCCGCCAGGACCCTCCCCTCCTCGTCGAATTCCCGGACCCCCAGGAAGGACACGGAACGGGGTTCCGACCGGGACAGGAGGGCAACCCCGGAGTATCCCTTCTTCCGTGCGCTGGCCCAGAAGACCTTGTAGGGCCGCCCCCGGCCGTCCACGGGGTTCAGAAGCTCCTTGGGAAGCTGGTCCGGCTGGGCCTTCGTCTCCTGGAGGCAGATGACGTCGGGACTTTCCGATGCGATCCAGTCTAGGAGGCCCTTGGAATGGGCCGAGCGAATGCCGTTCACGTTCCACGAAGCGATGCGGAGCATGGGGCCTCCCGGGGTCTTACGGATTTTCCTGGACCTTCACGTCCACGGAGAACACGATGGTGTAGGTCTTCCCCCGGACGGCGGTGAACCGGCGGGTGATGGTGTAGTCCCCGATCCGGCACAGGACCGTGCGCTCCCCGGGCTCGATCTGGATCCGGGCTCCCCCGGCGTGGTCCACGGGCTGGTCGTCCAGGAAGATGAGCGCGTTGGCGGGGGCCTCGAACACGACGACGGGCTTGGTTCCCTGGAGCTTGATCTCCAGGTTGAAGACCTTGCCGGATTCGAGGGCCACGGAACGGCTCTCGTCCCGCACCCCCTCCCCCGACACCTGGACGGTGTGCATCCCCTTCTTCAGGAATACCAAATCCTGCCAGGACTCCAGCTTCCTCTCGTCCACGTAGACGGACGGAGCGAAGTCCGAATCGGCTCCCTCGGGGGCCAGCACGACGAGCCGGAGGGCCCCCTCGTCCGTGAACAGAGGCCGGATGCGCACTTGGTACCGCGCCGCTTCCTGTTCGGGGGTGACACCCTTGGTCAGGGCGGAGAGCTTGAAGAGCATCGGGAAGTCCGAGGACTCCACGAGCACCGGAAGGACCGTGGCGTAGGGACCGGAGCGCAGGGTATGCCGGGGGGAGACGGGGACCTGGAAGACGATCCCGGCCCGGGGAGGAAGGGCCTGCAAGAGCAGGCGGTCCCCGTCGTAGCCGTACTTGTCGACCGAGGGAGCCGGAGAGACGGTCTTGTACAGGGCCCAGGCGAAGGCCCCCTGGGCGGACTGGAGGGGTTTGGGGATCCGGAGGTCGATTTCGATGCCCTGCAGGAACGGAGAGCCGGCGGGGAGGACGATGCCGACACCCTCCGCGTACCCCAGGAGGACCGAATCCCCCTCGGGCTTGTCCGCGGAAATGACGACCACCGCGGCCACGACGGTCCGCACGCCTTCCGAAGCCGCGGGCGCGATGGGGAGGAGAAGCAGGGCCGACAGCACGGCGCGTATCTTCAAGTCGCGGCAACGTTTCATTCGGTCAACCGTGGAAGCAGCGGCATGGGATCCCGGGAGGCCCCCCGGATCCGGACCTCGAAATGCAGGTGCGGGCCCGTGGACAACCCGGTGGATCCGACGTTCCCGATAATCATACCGCTTTTCACGACGGTGTTCAACTCGACCCGGCGCTCCGAGAGGTGGCCGTACAGGGTCTCCCACCCGCCCTCGTGGGCGATGAGCACGTACACGCCGTAGACGGGATCAACCCCGACCTCCGAGACGATTCCGGATCGGGCGGCGAAGACGTCGGTTCCGGCGGGCGCGGCCAGATCGATCCCCGCGTGGTGTTGGATCTCCCCGGAAATCGGGCTGGCCCGAAGTCCGTACCCGCTGGTGAGCCGGCCCTTGGGCAGGGGGAACCGGAAGCCCGTTCCCAGGAAGAAAGCCCGTTCCGCCGGGGTGAACCGGGCGCCCGGGAGGAATCGGAACTCCGAGGTTCCGCCGGGCCCGAAGATCCGAACCCGCCGTTCCCCTTCCCACGGGCCGCGGGACGCCGCCATGAGGTATTCCAGGTCGTTCCCGGGCGCCGCGGCCACGAAGACCCCCGTGGCGGCGGGCAGGACGACGGCCTGGCCCCTGCGGAGCGCCCGGGATTCGCCGATCCGGTTGGCGGTGGCCAGGGTCTCGTACGGGAGGTTCAGCCGGGCGGCCAGGGCGATGAGGTCCGTGTCCTCGGGCAGGACGTAGCTGAAGAAAATGAGGTCCGGGAAGGGGAACCCCGTCAATTCCGCCTTGCGGCTCTGGGCCACGGCGTCGGAAAGCTGGCGGAAAGCCAGGTCCGAGGACTCGGTCCGCAGGATGCGGGGATACATGGGTTCCTGGGCCGGGAGGGCGGCCGTCCAGGCCAGGCCGAGGCAGAAGACGAGAAGGCCGCGCAGGAACGCCTCGGACCTCGGCCTCATCGGCTCCGGTCGATCCGGCCGCCCCGGCCGAAGGCCCACGCTCCCGCGACCCCCGCCAGGACGACGGCCGCGGACAGTCCCAGGACCAGGGACCGGGTGAAAAGCACCGCGGATCCGTAGACGCCGGCCGCGATGAGAAGTCCCGGCAGGATGCGGCCGGGCCGGGGCCGGAGCTCCCCGGAGACCGCTCCGCGTCGTGACCGGATCCTCCGGTACCCCAGGATCGAGGCCGCCGCCAATCCCGCGCCGGCTATCAGGGCCGTGTACAGGCCCCTCCGATGGACCGCCAGCCACCAGAGGGGCAAGGCCACCGCGAAGGCCGTCGCGGAGATCCCGGCCAGGACCAGGAAGGTTTCCCCCAGGGACCGCAGGATCCGGGCGTAGCCCCGGAGCACCCGCCCGGCCAGTTCCGAAAGGCTCAATCGCCGGCTCCCACCAGGGCCCGGATCCGGAGGTAGGAAACCAGGATCGGGAGATCCGCCTTCTTCCGGCCGGACATCCGGCGGATCAATCGAGGCAGGTCCTCCCGTCCTGCGAGGGACCGGCGCGCCTCCGCCGCGTCCTCCGGGGAAATGCGGGACTCGAGGACGGCGGCAAGCTCCGCGAGTTCCCCGATATCCTCCTCGGAGAACCCTTCCGCCACGGCGATCGGGTACTCAGCCAGGCGATCCGGATCCAGGGTTTCCGCATCCTGCAGGATCTCCTCCAGGTAGGCCGCGGACCGGCTGGGCCGGAACATCGAGGAATCCAGGGCCCTTCGGAGGGCCGCCGACTTGCGGGCGAACGAGTCGGACGACAAGGACCTCCGTTCCAGGGCGAACCAGGCCGCGAAGGCTCCGAGCCCCCCCACGAGGAGCTCGTCGACCAGCGGAACGGGATCCCGGATCACGATGGACAGGAAGAGATATAGAAAGAGAAAGATCGCGGCGGAAAGAAGGAGACGGGGATAGAAGCCCCGATCCAGGGCGTCCCTTCGAAGGCCTTTCTCCAATTCCGCGTGAAGGGTCGTACGGATCGTTTCCGCCTCCCCGGGAGCCGGTTCCGAGGCGTACCGCCCGTCCAGGACGACCTGGTCCGGATCCCGGAAGACATCCCCCCCGGGCCGGAACGGATGGAGGATCAGGGTCTGTCCCGAGCGCCTGCGGACGAGGAAGATTCCGAATATCCTGGATTCGTTCACGGGGAGAGCCTACGGACTGCCGGCGGCGGTGTCAAGGGATGCCGGAAGGTGCCGGGAAACCGTTCCCGACGGGGGCTCAGGATCGATTCTTCAGGACCTCGTCGGCGAGGGCGGCCAGGGAGGGGTCCTTCGTGCCGTCCTGGGCTACAGCGTCCCGGTTTATCGTGTAGATCCCGTCCTCCAGGACGATCACCTCCGCGTCGGAGACATCCTCCTCGACGAAATCCTCCAAGGGTTCCGCCTCCGGGAGGTCCCCGTCCCCGAGATTCTCCAGTTCCCCCTCCTGGGGCTGGAACGCGAAGACGATGCGCCGGTCGAAGGGTACGTACTCGTAGGCGGGCATAGCGCCGACGGAGGCTTCCAGTTCCGCGGACGATTCCGGAGCCTCGAAGGCGGGAAGCTCCTCCAAACGTTCGCGATCCTCGTCGGAAAGGATCTCCACCTCGTCCCCGACAAGGGGGATATCGTCGAGTTCCTCTTCCCGAATGTCTTCCCGGATCGCCGCCAGGTCGAAGTCGAGGAATCCCTCCTCGTCGTTCCAACCCTCCAGGGCGGAAAGGTCCAGGGTGCTCAGGAACACTTCGAACTCGACCTCTTCGAGGAGTTCCTCCGCCTCCTGGGACGAGGATCCGGGGAACTCCATGGCTTCGATCCGGGACAGCAGGTCGTTGTCGGGAATTCCCGCGACGGTGCCGGCGAACCCGAACTCGGACAGGTCGACAGACTGGGCGGCTTCAACGACCTCCTCGACCGCTTCGGCCTCCTCGGCGACTTCGGCTTCCTCGAGCGCCTCGGCTTCCTCGACGGCTTCGGCTTCCTCGACGGCTTCGGCCTCTTCGAAGACCTCGGCTTCCTCGACCGCTTCGGCCTCCTCGAAGACCTCGGCTTCCTCGACCGCTTCGGCTTCCTCGACCACCTCGGCTTCCTCGACCGCCTCGGCTTCCTCAACGGCTTCGGATTCCTCGACGGCTTCGGCCTCCTCGAAGACCTCGGTTTCCTCGACGGCTTCGGCCTCTTCGATCGCCTCGACTTCCTCGATCGCCTCGACTTCCTCGACCGCCTCGGCTTCCTCGACCGCCTCGACTTCCTCGACCGCCTCGGATTCCTCGACGGCATCAGCTTCCTCGACCGCCTCGGCTTCCTCAACGGATTCGGCTTCCTCGACGGATTCGGCTTCCTCGATCGCCTCGACTTCCTCGACGACTTCGACTTCCTCGACGACTTCGGCTTCCTCGAAGACCTCGGCTTCCTCGATCTCCTCGACCGCCTCCGCCTCTTCGACGATCCCGGCCTCTTCTTCTATCTCGGCCGCACCCTCGGCCGTTTCGAATTCGAGGGTGGGCAGGGCCTCCTGGAGGCTTTCGGCAGCCTGGAGCGCCGCCAGGCGGGTTCCCTCGACATCGAGATATTCGCTGATCTCGGAAAGCTCCGTCTCATCCACCAGCTCGAGTCCGAGGTCTTCCGGGATCACCGGGATATCCTCGTCCTCCCCCGAGAGCGCATGAGCCCGGTCCGCGGCCCGCTCGGAAGCCGCCTCCGCGGACCTCGGGACGAGATTCCGGGCATCGAGAACTTCGCCTTCCGAAAGATCCTCCAGGAATTCCGCCTCCTCGGCTTCCTGCATATCCTGCGGTTCCGGGGCGATTTCTCCGGATGCAATAATGTCCGAAGATTCCGATTCCTCCGTCGGGGCCTCTTCCATGGTCCGGAGGGCATCCTCCAGGGGAGACGCGAGGTCTAGGGATGGAAGTTCGGCGGATTCCGTATCGGGAATATCCTCCCAATCCTGGACGGATCGGTCGAACGCGAGGGTTTCGACTTCGGCCAGGGTGGGCATTTCTTCCGCCCCGCCCGATTCCGCTTCCTCGACGGATTCGGCCTCCTCGACCGCCTCGGCTTCCTCGAGCGCCTCGACGGCCTCGGCTTCCTCGAGGGCTTCCGCCTCTTCGACGGCCTCGGCTTCCTCGACCGCCTCGACTTCATCGAGGGCTTCCGCCTCTTCGACGGCCTCGGCTTCCTCGAGGGCTTCCGCTTCCTCGACCGCCTCGGCTTCCTCGAGCGCCTCGACTTCCTCGACGGATTCCGCTTCTTCGACGGCCTCGGCTACCTCGACAGCCTCGGCTTCCTCGACGGCCTCCGCTTCCTCGACCGCTTCCGCCTCTTCGACGGCCTCGGCTTCCTCGAGGGCTTCCGCTTCCTCGACGACTTCGGCTTCCTCGACGGCTTCGGCTTCCTCGACGGCTTCGGCTTCCTCGACCGCCTCGACTTCCTCGACGGCTTCGGCTTCCTCGACCGCCTCGACTTCCTCGACGGATTCCGCTTCCTCGACCGCCTCGGCTTCCTCGACGGCCTCGGCTACCTCGACCGCCTCGGCTTCCTCGACGGATTCCGCTTCCTCGACCGCCTCGGCTTCCTCGGGGGCTTCCGCTTCTTCGACGGCTTCGGCTTCCTCGACCGCCTCGGCTTCCTCGACGGCTTCCGCCTCTTCGACCGCCTCGACTTCCTCGACGGCTTCGGCTTCCTCGAGGGCTTCCGCCTCTTCGACGGCCTCGGCTTCCGGAGCCCGCGGCGAGGCGGGTTTCGGCTTCTTGCCGGTAACCGGGACCGGGGAGGACACCACGAGGGATCCGTTGGACAGGGCCTGACGCAGCAAGCCCTCGATGCGGGCGATGTCGATCTGCTGGTCGGAAGGAGCCGCCCGGGCTCCCAGGATCTGAAGGATCTCGTCCCAGCCCCGATCGATCAGGTCGTCCACCTGGGCGCGGCGGGACTTGCGGATCCGGCCGATCCCGGCCCGGATCTCGGCGCGAACCTCGCCCTTACGCGCTTCCAGCTCGTTCTTCCATCGGGCGAAGTCCATGTCGCCCTTCCGGTCCAGGTATTCCTCCAGCAGGCCGATCTGGAGGCTCTTGACCCGGTGGGAGATGACCGCCAGGTCTTCCTGGCGAAGGTTCAGGAGGAGGAAGGACAGGAGGTAGGCGGTCACGAAGAAGGTGCCCAGGAACACGATCCGCATGGAATTGGGAAGGATGAACCACGAGGACGGGGCGATGCGGCCGTAGAGCCGGTCTTCCGTACGGACGGAGAAGAGCACCAGCTCTTCGGACCCCTCCGTGGACCCCACGGGAATGGGCTCCGAATCCAGACGTCCGGACCAGAGCTCCGCCACTCTTCCGGTCAGCTCCGCGCGACCTTGGCGGGGGGCTCCGAACAGGAGGCCCCGGCCGTCCAACAGCAGGAAATCCTCCCCCACCGGGAGGGCGCCCACCTTGACCAGGTATTCCTGGAGCCCGGACCGGGTCACCTGGAAGAGCGCGGTGCCCCGGTACGCGTCGAAGGAATCCCGGAAGGGGAAGGCGTAGACGAAGGAGTTGGAGGCTTCCAGGATTCGGACGGCGCCGGGACCGCCGTCCGGCACGGCCAAGGTCTCCAGGGGCGTGTCCTCGTCGCCGTAATTCCGGTAGACTTGCCGGAATTCCTCCCGGCGCAGGATATCCCCCTCGAAGGTGCTGAAGTGGATGCGCTTCCCGTCCGCGTCGACCAGGCGCACCCCCAGGAGGCCGGGGGTTTCCTCCGCCAGGCGGCCGAAGGCGGACGCGCGATTGAAGATGTCCTCGGAACTCTGGTTCGGCAGGACGCTCCGTCGGACGAAATCCAGGGCCAGGATGGATCGGAAGCGTCCGGACAGGACGGAATGGTAGGTCTCGGATTCCCGGGCGACGGTTTCCAGGGACTTGTTCACCGCCGAGGCCACCCGGGGGTTGTAGAACCGGGTCTGCACGGCCTCGAAGAGGCCGGAATAGCCCAGGACCGCGAATCCCGCGAACAGGACCACGCTAATGAGGAGACTCAAGGAAGCCTTCTGGCCTGTCGTCATCTCGTTCCTGTTCCCGGTCGGCCTTCGGGTTCGGCGAAGACCGCGGTTTCGCGGGTATCAAGGCTCGAGCCGAGAAATCGACCCCTTCGTTTCAATATCGGCGGAGGCGGCGGGTATCCACACAGGAAAACCGCGCCTTCGAGGGACGGAGTATCCGCCGGAGTCCGGTATCCGACACTCCTATAGTAATACGTATACCTGTAATTAATAAAGGACCGACCGGGCGGAGCTTTCGACCCCGAACTTGCGACGCCCGGCGGCCCCGGATATACTGGTTTCCGGAGCAACGTTCCTTTGATGCCAAGAGGAGCCCGGATGAGGATTCGCGACCTGAGCCTGAAGGCGAAAGTGCTTAGCATCACCCTGGCGGGAATCGCCGTGATCGCGGTGTTGATCGCCCTGGTGTACATCGGGGACATCGCCAAGATGGCCTATACTTCGATCCTGGAAAAGAGCCGGATCATCGTCATGACCGCCGAAGCCACCCGGGACGCCATGGCGGCAAAGCTCGACATGGGTGTCATCCGGGACCTGGAGGAGCTGGCCGCGGAGGGGGATCGGGAGAAGATCCTCGCCGCGGTGCCCATCCTTTCGGCCATCGACGTGGCCAGCCGGAACGCGGAATCGAACCGGTACCTCCTGAGGGTGCCTAAATTTTCCCCCCGGAATCCCGCCAACGTCCCCGCGGGTCCGGAGATCGAGGCCCTGAAGGCCCTGGAATCGGGAACCCTGGAGGAATACGTCGTCCGGGAACGCTTCCAGGTCCGGTATTTCCGGCCGATCCGCCTGACCCGGGAATGCATGATCTGCCACGGGGACCCCGCGGGCAGCCCGGATCCGGTGGGCGGCGTCCGGGAAGGCTGGAAGGTCGGGGAGGTGCACGGCGCCTTCGAGATCATCAGCTCCCTGGGGGCCGCCTCGGAGGCCCGAAGCCAGGCGATCCGGAACATCGCCGCCTTCACCCTCACGGTGATGGCCCTGCTGGGCGCCAGCCTCTTCCTGGTGGTCCGGCTGGTCCTCCGGCCGATCGCGGGATACGTCCTCGCCTTCGAGCGTTCCGCGGGCGGGGACCTGACGGTCCGGGCCGCGGTAAGCGCCCGGGACGAGATCGGGAAGGTCGCGGACTACTTCAACGACTTCATCGGGACCCTGGAATCCATGGTCCAGCGGGTGAAGTCGGAATCCGACGGCGTGGGCGCCATCTCCCTGGACCTGGCCGCCAGCTCCGAGGAGACCGCCGCCAGCCTCCACGAGATCCGGACGAACACGGAGCACATGAAGGACAAGATCGTCCGCCTGGACGAGGAGATCTCGGACAGCGCCACCTCCGCCCGGGACCTGCGGGACTACATCGGCCGTCTGGCGGAGCTGATCCAGAACCAGGCCGCGGCCATCACCCAGTCCAGCGCCAGCATCGAGCAGATGGGGGCGTCCATCAACAACATAGCCAAGACCGCGGAGGAGAAGCTCCGCATCTCGACGGAGCTGGAGACGACGGCCCAGGGCGGCCAGACGGAGATGGAGGAGACCGAGCAGGTCATCAAGAAGGTCGCCCAGTCCGCGGGGGTCATCCTGGAGATGATCGAGATCATCCAGGGCATCGCCTCCAAGACCAACCTCCTGGCCATGAACGCCGCCATCGAGGCGGCCCACGCGGGCGAATACGGCAAGGGGTTCGCCGTCGTGGCCGACGAGATCCGGAACCTTGCGGAATCCAGCGCCGAGAGCGCCGCCCAGATCACCCACTCCCTGGGAGAGGTCATGGGGTATATCAAGGTATCCGAGGCGAGCACCGAGCGGACCGGCACCGCCTTCACGCAGATCGTGGAGAAGGTCAAGGATGTGGCGGACTCCATGTCGGAGATGAAGAACACTACCCACGAGCTGTCCCTGGGCGCCCGGGAGGTCCTGGAGGCCCTGGGCACCCTGGTGAGCACCACCGAGGAGGTCAAGGGCTCCAGCCGGGAGATGAACGACCGGGTGGCCGCGATCTCGGACGCCATGGGCCGGATGTCCGACTACTCCTCGGAGACCAAGAACGGCATGGAGGAGATCACGATCGGTATCAACGAGATCTACAAGGCCGCCGAGGCCATCTCCCGGGCGGGCACGGAAAACTCGGAATCCGTCCGGAGGCTCCGGGAGCTCGTCGCCCGGTTCAAGGTTTCCGAGGGATCCGGTCCGGAGCCGGACGGATCGGCCGCCGGGGAATCGTCGAAAGGGAGGGAAACCGTATGAAGCAGGGATATGGAGAGCGAGTGGAGAGGGCGGCCGCGGCGATTCCCCCGGAGTACCGACCCCGGACCGCCGTGATCCTGGGCTCCGGGCTGTCGGGCATCGTGGAGGGTCTGGGATTCAAGGAGATTCCCTATTCCGAGATTCCCGAGTTTCCGCGGCCCACCGTGCAGGGGCACAAGGGGCTCCTGTGCCTGTCGAAGGACGCCGCGATCCTGGCGGGACGCTTCCATTTCTACGAAGGGCACCCGATGGACGACGTGGTTCTCCCGATCTTTTTCCTGAAGGCCCTGGGGGTCCAGAACCTGATCCTCACGAACGCAGCGGGGGGCATCAACACCAAGTACGTTCCCGGGGACCTCGTGCTCATCCAGGACCACATCAACCTGATGGGGACGAACGCCTTCATCGGGCCGAATCCCTCGGATCCCTCCGGCAAGCCCCTGGGGGAGCGTTTCTTCGACATGAGCGAGGTCTACTCCAAGGACCTCCGGGCCCTTGCCTGGAGCTGCGCGGAGAAGCCCCTCAAGGAGGGGGTCTACGCGGGACTGACCGGTCCATCCTACGAGACCCCCGCGGAGATCCGTATGCTCCGGACCCTCGGGGCGGACCTGGTGGGCATGTCCACCGTGCCCGAGGCCACCGCCGCCCGGTACCTGGGCATGCGGGTGCTGGGCATCTCCTGCGTGACCAACATGGCCGCGGGCATCAGCAAGACACCCCTGGCCCACGCCGAG
This sequence comes from uncultured Spirochaetota bacterium, assembly GCA_937873275.1. Lineage (GTDB taxonomy): Bacteria > Spirochaetota > Spirochaetia > Treponematales > UBA12059 > JAAYUR01. Next base: position 18,240 of record CALMRC010000122.1, on the reverse strand, counting down.
GTGGTCGAGGTCGGCAAGCGCGCGGAGTCCGAGCTCAAGGCCCTGCTCCTCAAGATACTCGCCAAGCTGGCATGACCGCCTCGGAGCGCCTGACCGCCTCCGCCGCAGAGGCGCTCCGGGAAGCCATCGCGGACGCGGGCGGAAACGAGGTCTTCGCCGCGGGGCGGCTGGACGAGGACGGCCGGGTGGAGGAGATCACCGTGGCCGCCCGGGGCCGCAAGGACGAGGTCCTGGCCCTGGCCTCCTACCTGGACCGGGGAGACGTGATCCTCCACAACCACCCGTCCGGGGTCCTGGAGCCCAGCCAGGCGGACCTTTCCGTGGCGTCCTCCGTCGGGGAGCGCGGGATCGGCTCCTACATCGTGGACAACCCGGTGGAGCGGATCTACGTCATCGCGGAGCCCGCCCGACGCCGGGCCCTGGTGGCCCTGGACGAGGATGAGATCGCGGGGGTCCTGGAGCCCGGGGGCAAGCTCTCCCGGCGCATCCCCGCCTACGAGGCCCGGGAGAGCCAGATCGAGCTCGCCCGGCACGTCACCCGGGCCTTCAACGAGGGCCTCGTCCTGGCCGCCGAGGCGGGTACCGGGGTGGGGAAGTCCTACGCATACCTACTGCCGGCCTTCGCCTGGGCGGCCCGCAACGGGGATCGGGTCGTGGTTTCCACCGCCACCCTGAACCTCCAGCGCCAGCTCATGGACAAGGACATCCCCGTGGTCCGGGAACTCTTCCGGAAAAAGCTCAAGGCCGTACTGGCCAAGGGTCGGGGGAACTATCTCTGCCGGAACCGCCTGGCCGAGGCCCTGGACGAGGAGGGACTCCTGGCGGGCGGGGACGAGCATCCCCTCCGCCGGATCGCAGCCTGGGCGGACGCCAGCCCCACGGGGGACCGGGCGGACCTGGCCTTCTGGCCCGACGAGGAGACCTGGAGCCGGGTGCGCTCGGAGTCCGACGCCTGCCTGGGCCTCCGGTGTTCCCGCCGGGGGGACTGCTTCGTGCTCCGGGCCAAGCGGGAGGCCGCGGACGCCAACCTCATCGTGGCCAACCACCACCTGCTGTTCGCGGACCTGGCGGCCCGCATGGGGGGGGCGGGGTACGAGGCCGCCGCGGTTTTGCCCCCCTTCCAGGCCCTGGTCTTCGACGAGGCCCACGCCATGGAATCCAGCGCGGTGAGCTATTTCTCCGAGGAGTTGACCCGGTTCTCCGTCCTCCGGGCCCTGGGGCGCCTGTTCCGCACCAAGCGGGACCGCCGTTTCGGGGCCCTGGTGCGGATCCAGAACCTGAAAGGCCTTCCCGCGGACCTCTTCGCCAAGGTTCCCGGGCAGATCGCCGCGGTCCGGGCCGCGGCGGACGACCTGGACACCCGGACCGTCGCCTTCCTGGCCGCCGAGCCCTCCCTCCGGGTCCGCCGGCGCGAACCCGCCTGGGAGGAGTCCCTCTTCGCGCCCCTGTCCGCCCTGGAGAAGGCCCTGGTGGCCCTGGCTCAGCTCCTCAAGGACCTCTTCGATCCCCTCCCGGAGGAGGCCGGGGCGGACCCGTCCGTGTACGAGGCCAAGCTCATCCTGCGCAGGCTCTCGGAGCTGGCCTCCCTGTGCGCCCAGTTCCGGGAGCCCCAGGAGTACCCGGAATCCGTGCTCTGGGTTTCCCGGGAGAAGACCAGCAAGGGGGAGCCCTTCGCCAAGTACACCGCGACGCCGCTGGATCTCTCGGGGATGATGAACGAGGCGGTCTTCCACCCCTACCGCTCCGTCGTCTGCACCTCCGCGACCCTGGCCGTCGGGGGCTCCTTCGACTACTGGAAACGGCGGGTGGGGCTGGCCCGGACGGAGGAGGACGTGGAGACCGCCGTCTATCCCTCCCCCTTCCCCTACGAGGAAAACGCCCTGGTTGCCCTGCCGGACGACGCCCCGGCCCCGAACGATCCCCGGTGGCAGGCCTGGGTGGACCGCGCCGTCATCCGGCTCCTGGAAGCCTCGGCGGGGCACGCCCTGGTCCTCTTCACCTCCTACGACTCCCTCCGCTCCTCCTACGAGGCGGCCCTGCCCCGCCTGTCCGAACTGGGCATCACGGCCTTCCGGCAGGGCCAGGACGAGCGGGGGCGACTCCTGGAATCCTTCAAGGCCGACGCGGCCAGCGTCCTGTTCGCCACGGACTCCTTCTGGGAGGGCGTCGACGCGCCGGGGGATACCCTGCGCATGGTCGTCATCGCCAAGCTTCCCTTCCGGGTTCCGACGGACCCGGTCCAGCAGGCCCGGGCCGAAGCCATCGAACGCCGGGAGGGCAATCCCTTCCTGGAGCTTTCACTCCCGGAGGCGGTACTCCGGTTCAAACAGGGCTTCGGCCGACTCATCCGCCATTCCGAGGACCGGGGGGTCGTGGCGGTCCTGGACTCCCGGATCGTCCACAAGCGGTACGGGAGCCAGTTCCTGGAGTCCCTGCCGCGCTGTCGGGTGGAAACCGGTCCCCTGGAGCGGATCCGCGGCGAGATCGCCCGGTTCTTCGCAACCGACGGGGCTTGAACCGCTCCGCCCCGCGCCGTTCACTATTCACTATTCACTATTCCCGATATCTTGCTACACTATTCTCATGCCCGTCTTCCGCCTGCAGAACCCGGTCCAACATTACGACTGGGGAACCCCCGACGCCATTCCCGCCCTGCTGGGGATCGAGAATCCCGGGGGCCGTCCCTACGCCGAGCTCTGGATGGGCGCCCACCCCAAGGCCCCGTCCATCGCGGAAACCGGGGAGGGCCGGGTTCCCCTGGACCGCCTGATCGACCGGGACCCCGCCGCGGCCCTGGGAACCCCCGTCGTGGACCGCTTCGGTCCCGCCCTGCCCTTCCTGTTCAAGGTCCTGTCCTCGGCGAAGCCCCTCTCGATCCAGGCCCATCCGCCGAAGCTCAAGGCCGAGCGGGGGTTCGAGAAGGAGAACGACCAATCGGTCCCCCTGGACGCCCCGGAGCGGAACTACCGGGATCCGAACCACAAGCCCGAGATGCTGGTGGCCCTGGAGGACTTCGAGGGCCTGTGCGGGTTCCGGCCCATCCCGGAGATCCTCCGGCTGATCGGGATCGTGGCCCCCCGGGAATTCGAGAGGATCGCCGGCAGCCTTTCCCGAAACCCCGGCAAGGTGGAGCTGTCCGTCCTGTTCTACCGCTTCCTGTCCTACTCCTCGAACCTGAAGCGGGATCTCCTGTACTACACGGAGCGGCGGATACGCCGCATCCTCGATCACGGGCCCGACGCCGAGACCCGGGAAACCCTCTCCTGGATCCTGACCCTCCTGCGGCTCCACCCCGGGGACATCGGGGCCCTGGCTCCGCTGATCCTGAACCGCTTCCGCCTCGCGCCGGGCCAGGCGGTCTTCATCGAGCCCGGGCAGATCCACGCCTACCTCCGCGGCACGGGCCTCGAGATCATGGCGAACTCCGACAACGTCCTCCGGGGAGCCCTGACGGCCAAGAACATCGATATCCCGGAACTGCTGTCCGTCCTGTCCTTCGTCCCGGCGGGCGTACGGGTCTTCGGTCCGGAGCGGGCCGGGGACTCCGTGGAGGAGTATCCATCCGGGGCCGCGGAGTTCCGCCTGGACCGGATCCGCCTCGAACCCGGACGGCCCGTCCGGAGACATCGTCCCGGTCCGGAGATCCTGCTCTGCCTGGAAGGCTGGTCGACTATCTCCGAGGAGCCGGTCGGCCCCGGGGGCAGCCTGGCCCTGGAACGGGGAGGCAGCGCCTTCGTTCCGGCGGATGTCCGGGAATACTCGATCGCCGGGAACGGCCTTGTGTTCCGGGCGGGGGTTACCGGGTGACGATCTGGGCGGACGCGGACTCCCTGCCCGCGCCGGTCCGGGAGATCCTGGGCCGTCGGGCTTGTCCGGCGGGCCGGGCGGGCCCGGACGGTTCCGGATCGGGGATCCGCGTCGTATTCGCGTCCAACCGTCCTCTGACGATCCCCCCGGGCACGGAATTCCTCCACGTGGACGAGGGCGGCCCGGACGCCGTGGACCGGCGGATCGAGGGCCTCTCCGCCCCGGGGGACCTGGTGGTGACCCGGGACATCCCCTTCGCGGCCCGTCTGGCCGCGAAGGGCCGGGCGGTGATCAACGACCGGGGCGACGAATGGACCGCGGACTCCGTGCGGGAGCGGCTGTCCGGGCGGGATTTCATGGAGGGGCTTCGGGCGGCGGGCCTGGCCGCGATGAACCGGTCCCGGTCCTGGGGACCCCGGGAGAAGAAGGCCTTCGCGGACACGCTGGATAGAGTGTTGCGGAGGATCCGGGCGACGGGACCCGGGAGTCAGGACCCCGGGCTCGGTTCGGGCGTCGGCGATGCCGGCAGACCCGCCGTCGACGGGTCGGTCCCGGAGTCCTGAGACCTGACGTCGGGTTCCTTCTTCTCCCCGTATTTCCCAACCAGGTACTGGTACCGGGTACGGAGGATCCCGTTCCTGTGCAGAGTCTCCGGCGTATACCGGATAGGGGACGACAGGAGAGCCACCAGGCGGGCCGTCTGGTCCAGGTCCAGCCGGGCTACGCTCTTTCCGTAGAATCTCCGGGCCGCGGCCTCGATGCCGAACACGCCTTTCCCCCATTCCGCCCAGGAAAGGTAGATCTCCAGGATCCTCTGCTTGGACAGGATGAGCTCCATCTCCACCGTCGCGATGAGCTCCAGGTATTTGCGCAGGTAACTCTTGAAGGGCACCAGGAAGAGGGTGCGCGCGGTCTGCATGGACAGCGTGGATCCCCCGTACAGGGGCCGGCCCACCTGCTTGTTCACCTGCCGGGCGTAGAGGATGGCGTCGAGATCCACCCCGTGATGGCTGTAGAATTTGCCGTCCTCCACGGATACCACCATGCGGCGGGCCAGGACGGGCACCTTGGCAAGTCGGACGTTCCTCTGGGGAGCCAGTTTCCAGCCGTCCACCGCGGATCGCCAGGCCATCAGCACCGTGACCGGGGGATCGACGGTCCGGTATACCAGGAGGAGGAGGGCCACCGTCAGGACGTACCAGGCATGGGCAAGCGCCGCCCAGCGAAGCGCTCCGCGCAAGGCGGCCCGAAGCCTGCGCGGCCCTGCGGGGCCCCGTGCCGGCCGGGGCGATTCCCCCGGGATCCGAGCCTCCCCGGACTCCGGCACCGCGTTCCCGCCCGGCTTCCGGGCCTTCTTCTTCCCGGAGGCCCCGGTCGGAGGCGGTATGCGCGGACCCGCCCCCCGGGACACCAGGGCCGCGGCGCTCGCCCGGCCCAGGGCCCGTTCCACGGGCGTTCCGAAGAGGAGGAGGGCGAGGGGTGTCGTGTCCATGGACGGGAATAGCTCCGGGTAGGAAAGGTTTCGGGATCCGCCCGGAACGGGCGGCCGACGGGGGGGAATATACCACGGACCGGACGATTTGGGGAAGCGGAGGGATCCCGGGGATCTTCCTTGACAGGAGCACCCCGGGCTTCTTAGATTTTGATCCTAATACTGCCGAATCCGTCCCGGCAGGGGAGGTTCCGGGGATGAAAAAAGTCCTTCTCGCGCTAGCCTTGCTGCTCGTCCTTTCGACGGGCTTCGCAGTCTCGGAGGAAACCGCGGTTCCGGGCCTCCACCGCTTCGTGCTGGACAACGGTCTGGAGCTCTTCGTCCTGGAGAACCCCTCCGCTCCCCTGGCGTACATCGAAATCGCCGTGCGGGGGGGCGGCATCGCCCAGACCCCGGAGACCGCGGGGGTCTTCCACTTCTACGAGCACATGATGTTCAAGGGGAACTCGAGGTACCGGACCGCCGCCGAGGTCAGCTCGGCATACCTGGACTTGGGGGTGCCGTCCTGGAACGGTTCCACGGGATCCGAGTACGTGAACTACTACTTCACGGTTCCCTCCGACCGCCTACGGGAGGGACTGGAGTTCTGGTCCTACGCGATCCGGGAGCCCCTGCTCGATCCCGGGGAGATCGAGTCCGAGAAGGGCGTCGTAATCAGCGAGATAACCGGGAACTTCTCCGAGCCCCGGAGCATCTTCGCGGCGGGAATCGACCGGAGGCTCTTCCCGAAGTATCCCTGGCGCCGGGACCCGGGAGGGACCGTGGAGGCCATCCGGGGGGTCACGGCGGAAAAGCTCCGGGCGATGCAAAAGACCTACTACATACCGAACAACGCCGCCCTCTTCGTCGGAGGGGACGTGAAGGCCGACGACGTGCTCCGGCAGGTCCGGGAAGTCTACGGAACCTGGGAACGGGGCCCGGATCCCTGGGCCAAGCCCCAGGAACCCCAGGCCTTCCCGGCGGTCCGGAAGACCGCCTTCCTGGTCTACCCGGATCCCACGGTGAATCCCCGGTTCGGGATCGCCCAGCTCTACTACCGAGGCCCCGACGTCGGCCGGGATCCCGGTGCCACCTACGCCGCGGACGTGTGGGGATACCTCGTGGAGAATCCCTCGGGACGATACAAGACGGGACTGGTGGGCGCCGACCTGGGCATCCCGGACCCGAACTACACGGGCGCGTATTACTGGACCCAGAAGGACGGGGGTCAGATCGTGTTCTGGGCCTACCTCCTGGCCAAGCCCGGGCAGAGTTTCGCCCAGCGGGTCCAGCAGCTCAAGGAGAAGATCCGGGCCTCGGAGCTCACGAACATGAAGATCGACCGGGGCTACTTCGGGGAGGAGGAGTACGAAACCGTCAAACGCCTGATCGAGAACCAGCGCATCCTGGAACTGGAAACCGTCGAGGGATTCCTGGGGACTCTGCGGTTCTGGTGGGCCTCGGCCTCGACGGAGTATTTCTTCGGATACGTCGAGAACATGAAGAAAGTCGGGTACCGGGAGATCTCCGCCTTCCTGGACCGGTACATCCACAAGAACCTCGAGATCGTGGCCGTCCGCGTCCACCCCAGCGTCTACGAGGCCGAGAAGAAGGCCTTCGCGGACGCCGGGTTCGAGACCCTGGCCGCGGACAACGCCTTCTGGTGGAAAAAATGATGCGAGGACACACTTCGATGACACCCCACACGATTCCCACGACCATCCGGAACGGCCGGTTCGTCCCGGCCCTCTTCGCGGCGTTCCTGCTGGTTCTCGCCTCCGGATGCGTGTCCTCCCCGGCTCCGGACGCCTCGGCCCCGGGATCCGCGGTTCCGTCGAGCGGCCCGGGTTCGGCCGCCCCCCGGGCGTCCTCCCCCTCGACCCCGGCCCCGGAGCCGGGTCCCTTCTACAAGGCCAACATCGGGGACTTCGAGACCCGCACCCTGTCCAACGGGATCAAGCTCTTCGTCAAGAGGAATCGGACGAACCGTGTGTTGAACCTGAAGCTGGTCGTCCTGGGCGGGGCCTCCGCCGTGCCCCCGGCCAAGGCTGGTCTGGACGGGATGACCCTGGCCCTCCTGTCCCGGGGCTCCGCGGCCTACGACTACCCGACCATCCTGGACGCGGAATACCGCAGCTCCTCCTCGATCTCCTATTCCGCGGGCTACGACTACTCCAGCTACGACCTCAATTGCATCGACACCTACCTGCCCGAGCTGCTGGACATCTACCTGGACGGATTCCTCCGCCCCTCCCTCCGACCCGAGCGGTTCGAGGACGTGCGGAACGAAGCGGCCCAGGCCCGGGAAGCCCGCATGGGGGACCCGGACCAGCGGGCCCGGTACCTGGGCACCCAGGCAATCTTCTCGGGGCACCCCTACGCGTCGGATCCCGCGGGCACCCCCGAGTCCCTGGAGTCGATCACCCTCGAAGACATCCGGGCCCATCACGGGTCCCTTCTGAACGCGGACCGGATCTTCCTGGCCGCGGTGGGCGACTTCGACGTGGACGCCCTGGCCGCCAAGCTGGAGACCGCCCTGGGGGGCATCCCCCGGAAGGGCCCCGTCTCCCCCGTCTCGGCGCCTCCCTCGACCTCCGGTCCCCCCATCCTGGAAGCCCATCCGGCCTCGGAGGGCGTGGCCTACATCCAAGGATATTTCCGCATCCCCGGGCGGCAGGACCGGGACTACGTCCCCTTCGCCCTGGCCGCGGACATGCTGGACGACCTGATGTTCAACGTGGTCCGGGAGAAGTACGGGGCCTGCTACTCCGTGGGCGCCGTATTCCGTCCCGCGGCCGCCTCCTACGGAATCCTCTGGATCTACCAGGCCTCGGACATCGAGGGCATCCGAAAGTACGTGAAGGAGGCCGCGGATTACCTGACGGCGGGGAAGCTGATCCGGTCCAAGGATCCCGGCACGGGGCAGTACGTCCTGGCCTCCGTGGAGGACCGCCTGCCGGCGTACCGGAACAAGTACGTGAACGCCGTCTTCGCCAACCAGCGCACCAACTCGGACATCGCGGCCCAGGTGGTGCGGAGCGTCGTGTACGCCGGGGATCCCGCGGACTACCTGCGTACCCCGGACCGGATCACCGCCGTCACCCCTGCGGACATCCGCAGGGTCTACAAGACCTGGTTCCTGGACCAGACCTTCCGGTGGGTGATCGTCAGCGACGAGGCGGGTTTGAAGCGGGTGCCGGCGGGGGAGTATCGGTAAACGGTGTACAGTGGACGGTGAACTGGAATGAGCGGCCGACTTCGGTCAGCTCCGCGGCATATGCGGTCGCGATGGCCGGGTACGTAGGTCGCTTCCGTTCACCGCTTACTGTTCACTGTTCACCACCGTCACCTTCAGAATCGCCGGGACGCCCCGGACGGAGCGCTCGATCTTGCGGCCGTCCTCGGGGCGCTCCATGCGCACCGTGAACCACCCGACCAGGCGATCCCCGTCCTCCTCCAGCTTGCCTTCTATCAGGTGACCCTGGATCTTCTTGACCGCGGTCTCCACCTCCCCGAAGAGGTCGGGGATGCGCTTGGCGATGATGCGGAACCGCCGGGTGAGCCCGGGGTGGCGGGTCTCCCAGACCACCTCGATGGCCCGCTCCTTGAAGTCCGCCAGGAACGGGAGGTTCCGGCAGTCCCGGCGGTGCACGATGATCCCCCGTCCCCGGGAGACGTAGCCCACGATGGGATCCCCGGTGGTCGGCCGGCAGCACCCGGCGAAGCGGATCATCAGGCCTCGGCCCCCGGAAACGGAGATCCCCGCCTTGTCGCTGGAAAGGACGGCCTTGGGAACGTACGGATGGATCTCGAACTGGCCCGGGGACAGCTCGGTCTCCGGTACGGCGGGATGGGCGTCGGAAGCGGGTTCCCCGGCCCTTCCGGGCTCCGGGCGACCCTCCCCCCGGGCCCGGGCCTCGCCCTTGGCTTCCGGCGTGTCGGATTTCTTCTTGGCCACCACGTTCCGGTCGATCACCAGGGCCTGGCCGTTGGAGATCAACCATTGCCGGATCTTGGACTTGGCCTTGGAGGTCTTCACCGCCCGGAGCCAGTCGATGTTCGGCCGGGCCTGGTTGGAGGTCAGGATCTCCACGACCTGAGTGTTCTTGAGCTCGTAGGTTAGGGGCACGATGGCTCCGTCCGCCTTCGCGCCCACGCAGCGGTTTCCCACCGCCGTATGGACCTCGTACGCGAAATCCAGGGGGGTCGAGCCCGCGGGAAGCTCCACGACGTCGCCCTTGGGGGTGAAGACGAAGATGGACTCCTTGAGGAGCTCCCGCTTGATCTCCTGGAGGAATTCGGCCCCGGAGGAGAGCATGCCGCCCCAGTCCTTGAGCTTGTTCACCAGGGGCAGGTCCTCCGCCCGCACCATCTCCCGGGTCCGTCCCTTCTTGTACAGCCAGTGGGAGGCCACGCCGAACTCCGCCACCCGGTGCATGTCATAGGTGCGGATCTGGATCTCCAGCAGGCGGCCCTCGTAGGCCATGACCGTCGTGTGTAGACTCCGGTACCCGTTGGCCTTGGGCATGGCTATGTAGTCCTTGAACCGGCCTTCCAGGGGTTTCCAAAGCCGGTGCACGACCCCCAGCAGGGCGTAGCAGTCGTTTTCGGTCCCGCAGAGCAAGCGGATTCCCAGGAGGTCGTAGAGCTCGTCGGCGCTCTTGTTCCGCTTCCGCATCTTCTGGTAGATGGAATAGAAATGCTTGGCCCGGGAGCTTACTTCCACGAACAGCCCTTCCTGGGCCGCGGCGGCCCGGATGTCCGTCTCCACCCGTTCCAGGAATCCCGCGCGTTCGCCCTTCCTGTCCGCCACGATCAGCTTGATCTGGTCGAAGGCCTCCCGATTGAGCTCCTTGAGGGCCAGGTCCTCCAGCTCGTCCTTGACGGCCGAGAGGCCCAGGCGGTCCGCCAAGGGTGCGAAGATGTCCAGGCATTCCGCGGCGATCCGCTTGCGCTCCTCCTCGGGGAGCCAGCGCAGGGTGCGCATGTTGTCCAGCTTGTCCGCCAGCTTGACCAGGATGACCCGGATGTCCCGGGTCATGGCCAGGAGCATCTTCCGGATGGTCTCCGCGGCCTGGAGTGTTTTGTTCTTGGCCTTGAGGGCCGCCAGGCGGGAGGTTTCCTCCACCAGGAGGGCCGTGGTGGGTCCGAACCTCTCCGCCAGGTCCGTCCGTCCCGGGCCGTCCTCGTCCGGGGCGTGGTGGAGCACCGCGGCCGCCACCGCGTCCGAGTCCAGGCCCAGTTCCGCCAGGATGAGGGCCACACGCAGGGGATGGGTGACCGCGGGATCCCCGGACGCCCGTACCTGTCCCTCGTGGACCCGAAGGGCCACCTCGACCGCGGCCTCCACCTTGGCCCGATCCTCCGGGTCCCAGCCGGAGACGGCCTTGCGCAGGTCTTCCAGTTCCTTCATGCCCGTATCCCCCGGACCACCCGGTCCCGGCCTCCCAGGTCGCGGATCACCTCGACCTCCCGGAAGCCCCCGAGCCGGAACAGTTCCGAAACCGGGGCTCCCTGGTCCTCCCCTATCTCTACAGCCAGGAAGCCTCCGATGGCAAGCCTTATTTCCGCTTCCGGAACCAGGCGCCGGTACAGGTCCAGGCCGTCGGGGCCGCCGTCCAAAGCCGCCCGGGGTTCCCGCCGGATACCGTCGGCGCCCCCGGTCCGCCTCGTCGGGTCCCGGCCCAACAGCCGGTTCGTCTCGGCGCTCGCCACGTAGGGTGGATTCGCGGTCAGAAGGTCATAGGGTCCGGGAGCCCCGGACAGGACATCGCTCTCGAGGACCGCCAGGTCCCGGCCGAGGATGTCCCGGGCGTTCCGGGCCGCCAAGTCCCGGGCCCCCGGGGACAGGTCCGAAAGGGAAACCTCCGAGCCCGGAAGCTCCGCGGCCAGGGTGATCCCCACGCAGCCGGAACCCGTGAAGGCGTCGTGGATCCGGAGGCCGGTCCCGGGGGCGGGTCCGGTCCGTCGGCCGCCGGGTCCCGGATCGGGCTCCGACCGGGACTCCAGGATGCGCCGTGCGGCCTGGAGGGCCGCCTCCACCAGGATTTCCGTGTCCGGCCGCGGCACCAGGACCCGGGGGTCCACCCGGAACGCTCGTCCGAAGAACTCCTTCTCCCCCAGGATGTAGGCGACGCTTTCCCCTTCGGAGCGGCGAGCGAGGAAGGCGAGGAAGCCGGCTTCCGCGCCGGGGGACAAGGGTTCGGGATTCCGGGCCAGGAGGTCCGCCCGGCCGCAGCCCGCGGCCCGGGCCAGGAGGAGGCTGGAGTCCAGGTAGGGGGTTTCGGAGCCGGTTCCGGAAAGAACGGAGGCCCCGTGCGACAGGGCCTCCCGGACCGTCATGGCCGGTCGACCTTCAGCACGGCTTCCCGGGCGGCGGCCTTCAGGGCCTCCACGATCTCGCCCAGGTCGCCCTGGAGCACCAGGTCCAGCTTGTACAGGGTGAGGTCGACCCGATGGTCCGTGACCCGGTTCTGGGGGAAATTGTACGTGCGGATGCGCTCGGAACGGTCCCCGGTGCCGACCTGGCTCTTACGCTCCGCGGCCCGCTCGGCCTGGCGCTTGGATTCCTCCAGGTCGAACAGGCGGGCCCGGAGGATGCGCAGGGCCTTGGCCTTGTTCTTGATCTGGCTCTTCTCGTCCTGGCAATGGACGACGAGGCCCGTGGGCAGGTGGGTGATCCGGACGGCGGAGTCCGTCGTGTTGACGCACTGCCCGCCGGGACCGCCGGCCCGCATGACGTCGATGCGGAGGTCCTCGGGCCGGATGTCCACCTCCGTCTCCTCCGCCTCGGGAAGGACGGCCACGGTGACGGCGCTGGTATGGATGCGGCCGGAAGCCTCCGTCTCGGGCACCCGCTGGACCCGGTGGACCCCGCTCTCCCATCGCATGCTCTCGTACACGGAGTCGCCGGAGATGGAGAATACGATCTCCTTGTAGCCCCCCAGCTCGGTCTCGTTGAGGCTCATCACCTCGATCTTCCATTTGCGGGAATCCGCGTACCGGGAATACATGCGGAACAGGTCCGCCACGAAGAGGGCCGCCTCGTCTCCGCCGGTGCCGGCCCGGATCTCCATGATGGTATTCTTGTCGTCCAGGGGGTCCCGGGGTATGAGGCGGTCCCGGATGCGGGCCTCCAGGCCCTCGATCCGCTCCTCCAGGGTCCGCGCCTCCTCCTGGGCCATCGCCCGCATGTCCGGGTCCTTCTCGTCCCGGCCCAGGGACCGGGCGCCTTCCAGGTCCGCGAGGGCGCGCTTGTACTCGCCGTAGAGTTCCATGGTCTCCGAGAGCCGGGCGTGCTCCCGCATGGTGTCCCGGTAGGCCGCGGGGTCCTTCACCAGGCCGGGATCGGAGACCCGGACCTCCAGCTCCCGATGCCGTTCCGCGAGGGCTTCGAGCTTGTCGATCACAGGTCGGCCTTCTCCTTGAAGTACGGGCATCCGTATATGACGATCTCCAGGGACTCGTCGGGATTCCCCTCCAGGGAGTCCGCGTTGGCTATCAGCAGGCGCTTGATCCGGCAGTCCTTCGTGAAGGCGCAGATCGGGCAGGCGCCGTTTCCGCGGGGATTGATCTCCAGTTTCATGGGGATATGGTATAGGATAGTACCGCACTCGTGCAAGGGAGCGCGCCGCCCGCGGACGGCCCGCGCGCGGGGTCCCCGGTCGGCCTTCGGCGGTCCGGCGGGCCCGGCCTTGAATCGCCCCGCTCCCCTCGGCTATCATCGCCCATCATGCTGGACTACCGATTCATCAAGGATAACCTGGCCGCGGTCAAGAAGAACATCGCGGACCGCAACATGAACGCCGACCCGGACCTCGTCGTCCGGCTCTTCGACCGCCGGGGTGAGCTCCTGCGCCAGCTGGAGGACGAACGCCGCAGGCGGAACGAGAACGCCGCCGCCATGAAGGGAAAGCTCCCGGATGAGGAGCGGAAACGGCTCATCGAGGAGGGCAAGGCCCTCAAGGACCGGATCGCGGCCCTGGAGGCGGAGTACGCCGAGGCGGAGGCGAGCCTGGACGTCGAGGGCCGCCGCATTCCCAACATGGCCCATCCCGAGGCCCCGGTCGGCCGGGAGGACAAGGACAACCTCGAGGTCAAGCGGGTCGGGAAGCCCACGGAGTTCGCCTTCGAGCCCAAGGACCACGTCCAGCTGGGCCAGGACCTCGACATCCTGGACTTCGACACCGCCACCCGGGTGTCCGGCACGAAGTTCTACTACCTCAAGAACGAGGGCGTGATCCTGGAACTGGCCCTGGTCCGTTTCGCCCTGGACCGCCTTCGGGAAAAGGGCTTCACCCCCTTCATCACCCCGGACGTGGCCAAGACGGAGATCCTGGAGGGCATCGGATTCAATCCCCGGGGAGCGGAGTCCAACGTCTACACCGTGGAGGGAGAGGGAACCTGCCTGATCGGCACCGCGGAGATCACCCTGGGGGGCTACCACTCCGGCCAGGTCCTGGACAAGGCCGCCCTCCCCCTCAAGCTCGCGGGAGTCTCCCACTGCTTCCGCCGCGAGGCCGGGGCCGCCGGCCAGTTCTCCAAGGGACTCTACCGGGTCCACCAGTTCACCAAGGTCGAGATGTTCGCCTACGTCCTGCCCGAGGACTCGGACCGGGTCCACGAGGAGCTCCGGGCCATCGAGGAGGAGATCTTCTCGGCCCTGGAGATCCCCTTCCGGGTGGTGGACACCTGCACCGGTGACCTGGGAGCCCCCGCGTACCGAAAGTGGGACCTGGAGGCCTGGATGCCCGGCCGGAACGGCGGGGAATGGGGAGAGGTGACCAGCACCTCGAACTGCACGGACTTCCAGTCCCGGCGCCTCAACGTCCGGTACAAGGACGACGACGGCAAGAGCAAGTACGTCCATATGCTGAACGGCACCGCGATCGCCTGCTCCCGGGCCATCATCGCCATCCTGGAGAACTTCCAGCAGGCGGACGGTTCCGTCCGAATCCCCGCGGCCCTGAAGCCGTACACGGGTTTCGGGGAGATCCGACCCCGGTCGGTCTAGGCCGGCTCATCGGCCGGGACGGCCCCCCGGACGGGCGCCGTCCCTCGGCGCTTCTCCGTCCCCCGCCCGCCTCCGGCCTCCCCGGGATCCCACCAGGGCCCCGGCCATGATCAAGGCCAGAGCGGCGCCGGTGACCCAGGTCAGCTCCTTCCCCCCCACGACGACCAGGTTGAAGGTGGACAACAGGGGCGTCAGGTAGGCCAGGGAACCGATGACCCGGGGATCCCCCCGCTTGAGGGCCGCGTCCCAGGTGTAGAAGGCCAGGCCCATGGGCCCCAGCCCCAGGAGGACGAGGAACAGCGCCTCCCGTCCCGTCATCCCGGGGAGGACGATCTTTCCCGGACCGGCCAGTTCCAATCCGGCCCAAAGTCCCAAGGACAGGGCCCCGGACACCAGGCAGAACAGGCCGACCGCGCCGGTTCCGAAGGGGGGCACCTTCTTGGTCAACAGGGAATACGTGGCCCAGAGGAAGGCCGCCGAGGCGGCCATGAGGTGTCCCGGAAGTCCCGCGGGATTCAAGGAAAACCGACCGCCCCCCACCACGAGGAAGGCCCCGGACAGGCCCAGGAAGGCCCCGGCCAGGTGCGCGGGCCGCAGCGAAAATCCCGGTAGGTAGACCGGGGAAAGCACCACGATCAGGAGGGGCCAGAGGTAATTGATCAGGTTGACTTCCACGGCGGGCGCGAGCCGGAAGGCGGCGAACAGCAGGGCATGGTAGCCGAAGATTCCTCCCACGCCGACCGCCAGGGTGGACAGGGGGATCCTCCAGTCCCGGATCCGGAGAATTCCGGCCAGGCCGCCGATCGTCAGGGCGGCCCCGGCGGAGAACAGGGGCGGAAGGGAGGCCGTCTGGGAGGTGAACAGGGCGAGGGTGCTCCAGACGAGAATGCTCAGAAGGGCCAGGAGGACGGAAAGCATGCCGGTTCGGAGGGAGCGGGCGCTCAGAGGCTCGAGACCCGGGCGGACAGGGCCTTGCGCCAGTCCTGCTTCTTGCCCTCCTCCTCGAAGGGAAGGCGCCGCTTCACCGTGAAGGCCGTCTCGGAACGGTCCTTGTACTCCACGACGGCGAAGACTCCGGATCCGATGTACACGATCCTCTCCCCCGCCGCCAGGGGCTCCCTCTCCGAGACGCGCTGGAGGGCGCAGTCGAAATGGACGGGCCCGCCGCCTTCCCGGTCGGCCAGGGCCGTGGAAAGGTCGTAAATGGGTTTGTGACAGTACCCGCAGTCCAGGGGCGGTCCCGGCCGGACGCTTTCCTCGGCGGGCTCCGGGGAACCGGGCTGCTGCGGCGCGGCGGGGCGGTCTCCCCGTCCCTTCCGTCTCCTGCCGAATCTCCTAAAGTTGCCGCGCCTTTCGTCCGCCATTCTGCACTCCGTATCCGTTCGTGATCTCGGCGCTCAGGACCTGGGCGATACGCTGGATGGCGCCGGCGATGTACTCCTCATCTTGCATCTTCCTGCGAAGTTCTTCAAGTCGCCTGGGATCGTGCTTGCGTTCGCCGGGACAGCTCATGGGTGCTCCAGGAAGGCCCTCGGAATATGCCGGCAGACGACCGGGCCGCGGACCAGGATTACGTCGTATCGCGGGCGCATACGGTTATATTCTCGTTTGAGCGCCAGGAAGTATTTAGATGAATCTACGATTCGGCGCCTCTTGGCGGGACCCAGGAGCCGTTCCGCCGATTCGGGACCGTAGGCGTCCACGGTCTTGACCTCCACGAAGGCGAGGTCCTCCCCCCGGAGGGCGACGATGTCCAGCTCTCCCGCGGGACAGCGCCAGTTCCGGGCCACCACGGTCCACCCTCCCGCGACCAGGTATGCCGCCGCCGCGGCCTCCCCGCGACGGCCTTTCTCGGTTCGGCTCGGCTTCCGATCCCCCTCCGGCGCGGAGGAGCCCTCCGGTTCCCCGGGGGAATCCGTCATCCCGCGGCCATTTCCTTGGGATCCAGGGCGCGGGCCACGAAGAGGGACTTTTCCGAGAGCAGGTCGACCAGGTCGCCCCGGTCGTCCGGGAAACTCTTGCCGAATTCGTCCACCAGGATCCGGAGCTTCGGCCGCAGGGGCGCGTCCGGGTGGGTCTCCACGACCCGGGCTATGGCCGCGTTGTTGAGGAGGACCATGGATCCGATGGGGTAGATGCCCATGCTGCGGATGAAGGCCTTCAGGATCTCGGGGTCGAAGCGGCGGGAATTGTCCGAAAGGAGGGCCTTCATGGCGGCGTAGCCGATCATGGAGTTGCGGTAGGGTTTTTCGCTGACCATGGCCTCGAAGGCGTCCGCCACGGAGACGATCCGGGACAGGACGTCGATGTCCGGACCGGCGACGCGCCGGGGATAGCCCTGACCGTCCCAGCGCTCGTGGTGCTGGAGGCCGATGATCCCGACGTCGTCCGGGTACAGGAGCTCCTTCGTGATGATCTTGTAGGTCAGCAGGGGGTGGGCCCGCATCTTCTGGAGCTCCTCCTCAGAAAGGTGCCCCTTCTTGCGGACAATGGCGTCCGGGATCCGGAGCATCCCCGCGTCGTGGAGCAGGGCACCCGTGGCCAGGTAGGACAGGCGGTAGGGCGGGAGTTTCAGGGTGACGCCGATGACCACCGAGAGGATTGCGGTGTTCACCCCCGCCCGGGCGTAGCTGTATCCCTGCATGTCCCCGGACAGGATGGCCGCCACGGCCCGGGACTGCTTATCCCGCACGACCCGGAGGACATCCTGGGAGATCTGGTCCACCATCTTGGGTTCCACACCCTCCAGGCGGCCCAGACGGTCGTAGACGGCCTTTAGCTTGTCCACCATGTCGGTGTACGCGTGGTACAGGTCCCGGTCCCCCAGGAAGGCGGAGGGATTGACCCCGTCCGTCCGAAGCGCATCGGGGGCGGAGGGACCGCCGGCGACCTGGGTTCCCTCGGTATACACGAAGGCGACGCCCCATTTCTGGAGCATGTCCAGGTCCTTCTGCTTGACCGGGACCCCCGCGGGTACGAGGAGATTCTGATCGTCGATGAACACGTCCTCCGAGAAGGACGCTCCCGGCTTTATCTGATCCAGGGTGATCTTCTTTTTCATATACCTTCCAACTTCGCGATATATGCGTATACCCGCGCGACGATCTCCCAGTACGCCTCGGGCACCATCTCCCCGGGATCCAGGGGAAAGAGAAACCCCGCGAGGGCGTCGTCCGCAAGGACGGGTATGCCCAGTTCCTCCGCCAGATTCCTCATCCGTTCCGCCGTCGGTCCCGCGCCCTTGGCCACCAGGAACGGCGCGGGCAGGCTGTCGTCGTACCGGAGGGCCACGGCCCGGGACTTCCTACCCGACAGTATCGGCCGATTCCGGGGGGATTCCTCATCAAGCATGGTCGTCCACCGCGGGATACTCCGGCATCGGCTCCCCGGGCTCCGTCATGTCCACCCGACAGCCGTAGGTCGCAAGGCTCCGTTCCAGGTCCTCCCGGCGGCTTTGCAGCCGGTCCCGGTCCTCCCGGGAGGGGGCCGACAGGGCCAAGCGGAAGTTTCCGTCCGCCCCCCGGAGTTCGAACCCGTACCGTCCGTTCCCGGCCGATCCCTCGACCCGGACGTCCGCGGACAGGACGGAGGGGGACGACCCGCCTTCCGATACCAGTATACGCAGGGTGCCGGAAAACGCAACGCCCCCGCGTTCGAACCGATAGGGAACGTAGATCCATCGGCCTTTCGGGCCGGAGCGGGCGTTGAAGAGTTGTCGGGGATCCGGCCGGCCGCCGCTCCGCCCCGCGAGGGTCCGGAGCAGGTCCGCAAGGTCCGCGATCCCCTCGGGATCCCGGGTTCCGGACACGGGGAACTCCCTCCAGGCCGTCGGGCCGGGCCGGAAGGTCTCCGGACCGCGGGATTCCCGGCCTTGCCCCGGGCCGACGCCCGACGGGGGATCCGGATCCCCGGTTGCGGGGCGCCCGTCCTCCGCCGGATCCCCGGCGCC
>CALMRC010000121.1 GCA_937873275.1 uncultured Spirochaetota bacterium | reverse complement strand
TCGAACCCATAGTATACGGGGCCCGACGGGCGGTCAATGCGGCAGTTCGTCCGATCTGCGCGCCCGGAGCTCCTCCGTCATAGCCTCGTACAGGGGCAGGGGATCCTTGAAGCGGGGCTTCGCCGGCTTCCCGTCCAAATCCCCGACGTTCAGGGTCCCGTTGCCCCCGGCGTCCTCCAGGCCCGGCGGCACGGAACGGCTTCGGAATCCGTCCAGGACCTGACGGAGCAGGCCCCCGGCCTCGGATTCCGCGGTTTCGCAGAGATCGTAGAAGCTCTCACGCCGCTCCGGCTCCCCCCGGCAGGGGTGGACCCAGGGACGGCCCCGGTCCGAGGCCCAGTCGACCCCCCGGTCGAAGGTCTCCGGGTACAGCACGGAGATGATCCTCCGGGCATGGGGTCCCCGGAAATGCCGGGCGGCCTCGGATCCCTCCCCGGGGGAATCCGGATTCCGGCCCGTCGCCGCGGGATTCGTCAGGAGGAGGAACCTGCGGGTATCCGCAAGGGCGTTCGAGATGCGGTCCGGGAGCCGGGGATCCCCGGCGGTTTCCGCGGGATAGGCCCGTCGGAGGGCAGCCGTCATCCGCTCCGGGAATTCCGCGGGGAAGTCCCCGGGCGGCAGGAGACGGGATCCGGCGTCGAAGGACGAGACGGGCATGCCCGTGCGGCGCTCCCACAGGAGGATGTCCAGGATGCGCTCGAGGAAGGCGTGGCAGCCCCGGTACCGTTCGGTCTCGGGCTTCCCGGGCTCGGTCCATCCGGAACCGTGTACGATGTAGGGGTGGGCGGCCCGGTCCAGGGCTCCGTGGGTCGCGAAACCAAGCAGGAAAGCCGCCCAGGGGGAGTCGGGGTCCCCGTCCTCCCGAATCCATGTCTCCAGCATGCCTTCCAGAAGACGTCCGAAGCCCCGCCGGTGGACCAGTACCCCGTAGTGGAGGGCCACGGGCCGGGTCCGCTGGCTGTGGTAGAATATGTCCGGACCCTGGCAGCCCAGGCGGAAGAAGGAGCCCCGGGAACCGGAACGGAGGGCGTCCGCCGTACCGGGGGCCGCCCGGGCTAGGGCGGCTTCCCCGACCAGGACATGGGCGATCTGGGAGGGCATGGTAGGTTAAAATACACCGGGAACGCCCGGAGGAGGAAGCGAGTTCGTTGGCAATTTCCCGGAAAACAAGTATCATGAAAAGGTAAGGAGACTTCTATGAGGCTCTATTCCCGCGGACAGGTCCTGCTGTTCTCGGTCTGTTCCTTCGCCGTCGCCCTTCTGGCGGCCTTCGGACTCGGATTCATCCGCCTTCCGGCCCCCGCCGCCGCGGCCCCGGAGGGAGCCGCGCCCGCGGCTCTGGAACGGTACGACGCCGGGGCTCCCCCCTCCGCCCCGGAGCCTGGGGTCCTCGCGTCCCCGCATGTGCTCAACGCCGACACGTCCCAGGAATACACCCAGGACGAGCGGGAGAACATCAGTGTCTACGAGCGACTCAATTCCGGGGTGGTCAACATCACCACCGAAGTCGTCTCGATCAACTACTTCCTGGAGCCCGTTCCCAGCGCCGGCGGCTCCGGCTCCGGATCCATCATCGATCCCGCGGGCTACGTGCTGACCAACAACCACGTCGTGAAGGACGCCTTCAAGGTCTACGTCAATCTCTCCGACGGCAGCCGATACGAGGGCAAGGTCCAGGGCACGGACGAGGAGAACGACCTGGCGGTGCTCAAGTTCGATCCCCCCAAGGACCGGCGCCTCACGGTCATCCCCTACGGGGATTCCTCGGGACTCCGGGTCGGGCAGAAGGTCCTGGCCATCGGAAACCCCTTCGGCCTGGAGAGGACCCTGACCCGGGGCATCGTCTCTGGGATCGGGCGGCCCGTCCAGCAGGACCAGAAGACCATCATCCGGGACATGATCCAGACCGACGCCTCCATCAACCCCGGCAATTCCGGGGGCCCCTTGCTCAATTCCCGGGGGGAGATGATCGGCATCAACACCATGATCTATTCCCCCTCCGGCGGCTCCGTGGGGGTCGGCTTCGCCGTCCCCGTGAACACCGCCAAGCGGGTCGTCCCGGACCTGATCCGGTACGGCATGGTCAAGCGGGGGTGGATCGACATCACCGCGGTCCAGCTCTTCCCGGCCCTGGTGGAGTTCATGAAGGAAAAGGGGTACCCGGTGCCCGTGGAGCAGGGCCTCCTGGTTTCCCAGGCCCGGCGGAACGGCAACGCGGACCGCGCGGGCATCCGGGGCGGTTCCACCCCCGCGCGGTACTACTCCAGCGTCTTCTATGTGGGCGGGGACATCATCACCGCCATCGCGGGAAAGAAGGTGGCCAGCATCGCGGACCTGTATTCCGCCCTGGAGGACACCAAGCCCGGCCAGGAGGTGGAGGTGGAGTACTACCGCTCCGGACGGAAGCTGTCGGTCAAGCTCGCCCTGTCGGACCGCGCCGAGTACCGCAAACAGGAATAGGAGGCGAGCCGTCCATTCCTGGACTCACCACGGAGCTCACGGAGAGCACGGAGCCGGACGTACCGCGTAATTTCGGACGGGACAGGATAGACAGGATAGGGAGAGGATGAAACCATTTAAGGTAGTCGCACCCTACGGCCCCGCGGGCGACCAGGCCCAGGCCATCTCGGCCCTGGCGAAGGGCATCCGGGCCGGCCAGCGGTACCAGACCCTGAAGGGGGTGACGGGCTCCGGGAAGACCTTCACCATGGCCAAGGTCATCGAGGAGGTCCAGCTTCCCACCCTGGTCATCTCCCACAACAAGACCCTCTCCGCCCAGCTCTACCGGGAGTTCAAGGACTTCTTCCCGGACAACGCGGTGGAGTACTTCGTCTCCTACTACGACTACTACCAACCCGAGGCCTACGTCCCCACCCGGGACCTCTACATCGAGAAGGACGCGGACATCAACCAGGAGATCGACCGGCTCCGACTGGCCGCCACGGCGGCCCTCATGGAGCGCCGGGACGTGATCATCGTGGCCACCGTCTCCTGCATCTACGGCCTGGGCAGCCCCGACCTCTACCGGGCCATGCGGGTCTACATCGACCGGGGATCGGAGATCGACCTGGACGACGTGAAGCGCCGCCTGGTGTCCCTCCAGTACGAGCGGAACGACGCGGTCCTGGAGCGGGGACGGTTCCGGGTCCGGGGGGATACCCTGGAGATCCACCCCGCCTACGCCAACGAGGCCTACCGGATCGAGCTGGACTTCGACCGGGTGGCCCGGATCCGGAAGTATGACCCGATTTCCGGGGCTATCGTCGCGGACGACCTGGAGGAGGCCGTCGTCTACCCGGCCAAGCACTTCGTCATGCCCGAGGATCAGGTCCACAAGGCGGTGGACATCCTGCGGGCGGAGCTGGACGAGCAGTACGCCCGGTTCCTGGCCCAGAACAAACTCGTGGAGGCCCAGCGGCTCAAGACCCGGACGGAGTACGACATCGAGCTCCTGACCGAGATGGGCTACTGCCCGGGGATCGAGAACTACTCCGCCCCCCTGGCGGGCCGGGGACGGGGAGAGCGCCCCGGGGTCCTCCTGGACTATTTTCCCAAGGACTTCCTGACCTTCATCGACGAGTCCCACGTGTCGGTCCCCCAGATCGGGGCCATGTACGCCGGGGACCGGAGTCGGAAGACCACCCTGGTGGACTACGGTTTCCGACTGCCCTGCGCCCTGGACAACCGTCCCCTCAAGTTCGAGGAGTTCGAGACCATCACGGACAAGGTGGTCTACGTGTCCGCCACCCCCGGCCCCTTCGAGCTGGAGCGCAGCGCCACGGTGGCGGAGCAGCTCATCCGTCCCACGGGCCTGGTGGATCCCGAGCTCTCGGTGCGGCCCAGCGAGGGGCAGATGGAGGACATCTACGCGGAGATCCGCAAGCGGATCGAGCGGGGGGAGCGGAGTCTCATCCTCACCTTGACCAAGCGGATGGCCGAGGAGCTCACGGAGTACCTGTCCGGCCTGGCCCTCAAGGTCCGGTACATCCACAGCGAGGTGGAGACCATCGAGCGGGTCGAGATCCTCAAGGCCCTGCGCCTCGGGGAGTACGACGTCCTGGTGGGGATCAACCTCCTGCGGGAGGGCATCGACCTGCCCGAAGTCTCCTTCATCGCCATACTGGACGCCGACAAGATCGGCTTTTTGCGCAGCGCCACGAGCCTGATCCAGATCATCGGCCGGGCGGCGCGAAACGCCGCGGGCATGGTGGCCCTGTACGCGGACCGCATGTCCGACGCCATGCGGATCGCCATCGACGAGACCAACCGCCGCCGGGCGGCCCAGACGGCCTACAACGAGGCCCACGGGATCACCCCGGTCACCATCAAGAAGGCCGTCCACGACATCCTGCTCCGCCACCAGGAGGAGAAGGAGCAGGTCGTGGAGACCGAGATCGGGACCTTGAAGGGGGCCTTCAATCTCCTGGTGCCCGAGCAGAAGAAGGCCCTGATCAAGGCCCTGGAAGCCCAGATGCTCGGACACGCCAAGAACCTGGAGTTCGAGGAGGCGGCCATCCTCCGGGACGAGATCGAGAGGATCAAGAGCGGAGAAGGCTGAGGAAAGCCCGGGCCGCCCGGAACCGCCGGACGGCCCGGCCAGAGATGTCGATTCCGGGAGGCGAACCATGGCGGGAACTCAGGAGCGGGTGGGGGAGATGTCGGCACGGTTCGGGTCCTGGTACGGGGATCCCGCGGAGGTCGAACGGGGCCGGATGACCGCCCGGCTCCATCCCTACGACAGCCTCTTCTCCCCGGTCCGGGTAAACCGCCTTTCGATCAAGAACCGGATCGTCCTGGCGCCCATGGGCAACTTCAGCATGGCCGAGGAGACGGGCCGGCCATCGACGCGCATGGTGGAGTATTTCGCGGCCCGGGCGGCGGGAGGCGCGGGCCTGCTCACCTCGGGCCTGGTCCCGGTGAGCCACGGCATCGATCCCGCGGTGACGGAGCCCGAGGGGCTCTCCTATTTCCCCCGGATCGACCGGAGCCGGACGAACTTCGCGGGCTGGCGGGAGATCGCGGCCCGGTGCCGGGAGCACGGGGCGCGCTTCTTCCTCCAGCTCACCCCCGGCCTGGGTCGGGTCGGTTCCCCGGAATGCCTGGTGTCCAAGCGCCTTCTTCCCGTCTCGGCCTCCTGGAACCCCAACTTCTACATGCCCCTCGTCCCCTGCCGGCCCCTGACGGACGGAGAGCTCCGGAGGATCGTGCGCAGGACCGGACAGGCCGCGGCGGACGCCAAGGCCGCGGGGATCGACGGGGTCTACCTCCACGGCCACGAGGGCTACCTCCTGGAGCAGATGTCCAACCGGGCCTTCAACCGGAGGAAGCTCGGGGCCTTCGCGGACTGGACGGCCTTCGGCACGGCCCTGGTCCGGGAAATCCGCCGGAGGACCGGGGACGACTACCCGATCATGTACCGGATCGACCTGTCCCTGGCCCTTTCGGAAACCTACGGGGACCGGATGCGGACCGTCCCCCGGCTCCGGCGCTTCGCCCGGGAGCGGAGCGCCGGGGAGACCCTCGACTACCTGGAGGCCCTGGTCGCCGCGGGGGTGGACCTGGTGGACGTGGACCTGGGCTGCTACGACAACTGGTGGCTCCCCCATCCGCCCGGACCCATGCCCCCGGCGTGCTACCTGGACGCCGCCCGGATCGTCAAGGAGCGCTTCGCCGAGCGGAACGTGCGCTCCAACGCCGGACTGCCGGTCCCCGTGGTCGCCGTCGGAAAGCTCGGGTTCCCGGACCTGGCCGAGGCGGCCCTCCGGGACGGCGCCTGCGACATGGTCATGCTGGGCCGCCCCCTCCTGGCGGATCCCGAGTGGCCGAACAAGGCCTTCGCCGGCCGGGTGGACCGGATCCGCCCCTGCATCGGGGACCAGGAGGGGTGCCTCGGGGAGCTGGTGGAGGGGGGCCGTCCCGGCTGCGCCGTCAATCCCCGGACGGGCTTCGAGGACCGCCTGGACGGCTCCGAGCTGGCCCCCGCCCGCACTCCGGGCCGGGTGGCCGTCGTGGGTGCGGGTCCCGCGGGAATCACCGCGGCCCTGGCCGCGGCCCGGCGGGGACACCGGGTCACCCTCTTCGAGACGCGCCCCGAGATCGGGGGGATGCTGGTCCCGGGATCCCGCCCGAAGATCAAGTTCGAGGTGGCGAACTACCTGGAGTGGCTGCGCGGGGAGGTCGAGCGGGCCCGGGCCGGGGGGAACCTCTCCCTCGAGCTCGGCCGGGCCCCGACGGCCCCGGAGCTCAAGGCCGCCGGGTTCGACGCCATCGTGACGGCCACGGGTTCCCGGCAGGTCCGGCCCGGGGTCCCCGGGATCGAAAGCCCCCGGGTGACCGCCGCGGTGGATCTCCTGCGGGACCCGGGCCGGGCGGGCGGCGCGAAGCGGGCCGTGGTGGTCGGCGGCGGGACCGTGGGCTGCGAGACGGCCCTCTGGCTTTCCCGGGAGTTGGGCCTGGCCGAGGTCTCCCTGCTGGAGATGCTCCCCGACCTGATGAAGGGTGTCTGCACGGCCAACCGGGGCTGGCTCATCCATTACCTGGAGGAGGCGGGGGTTCGGCTCTGGAACTGCGCCCGCCTCGCGGAGGTTCGGGACGGGGAGGTCCGGGTGATCCGGAACGCCTCGCGGACGGTGCCGGATCCCCGGGTCACCTGGGAGCCCCTACTGCCGGAAAACGTCCCCAATCCCTTCGCCCAGCGGATCCGGGTCGAGGAACGGGAGGAGTCCCTGGAGGCGGACATCGTGGTCCTGGCCGCGGGGGCCAAGGCGGACGACGGGCTCTACCGGGAATGCGTCGCGGTCCGAGCGGCCCCCCTCGTCCGGAACGCCGGGGACTCCTACGCCCCCGGTCGGGTGCTGGAGGCGGTCCGGTCCGGGTACGCCGCGGGGATCTCGGTATAGCCGGCCCTCATCGGCCGCCGGCCCCGCCGTTCGTCCGGTTCTCGGCCTAGGCCCGGCCGGCCCGGGCCATCTCCAGGTTCTTCCGGTACGTCGGGGTATCCGGGGAAAGGACCACCGCGGTCTCCAGGAGGCGCACCGCCCGTTCCCGGTCCCCCAGGCGGAAGCACGCCAGGCCGAGCATGTTGAGGACCCGGGGATCCTCGGGCCTCTGGCCCCGGATCTCCTCGAGGATGAGGGCCGCCGACCGGGCGTCTCCGGCTTTCAGGAGCCGGCCCGCCCGGTCGTACCGGGCCGACCAGTCGCCGGTCTCTGCGATCGCCGCGGTGGCGGTGGTCCGGTACCCGGTCAGCTGTACCAGGAGGGCCGCCCGGTCGTCCGTCCGGGCCGCGCCCCGGCTGAAGGCGTCCACGTCGTCCATGAGGCCCTGCAGGAACGCGTCCGGACCCGCGTCCCGGTTGCCCCGCACGAATTCCATGAGCCGCCCGTATTCGTAGAAGTCCCCGTCTGGATCCCGGGCCTCCACGATGCCGTCCGTGAACATGAGCAGGAAGTCCCCGGGGTTCAACCGGGTCCGGCCTTCCTCGAAGGCGAAGTCCCCGCTGATGCCCAGGAGCTGCCCGCCCTCGACGTCCAGCTTTTCGATCGTCCGGTCCCCGCGCACCAGGAGGACCGGGGGATGTCCCGCGTTGGAATAGGTCAGGGTACCGTCCACCACGTCCAGGACCAGGTAGAAGGCGGAAAGGTAGTAGGTCTCCCCGCCGATGATCTCGTGGATCTCCCGGTTCACCGCCCGGCAGACCTCCGCGGGTCCCCGGGCGATTCCCGACTGGGTGCGGAAGGCGACCTTGGCCATGGCGGCCACCAGGGCGGCGGCCATGCCGTGACCCGATACGTCCGCGATCAGGAGGGCGTACCGTCGGCCGTCGATGGGCAGGACGTCGTAGAGGTCCCCGCCCACGGCCTGCATGGCCACGTACCGCGCGCCGTACCGGAGCTCCGGCGCGGAGGGAAGGTCGACGGCCTGGGGGATGGTCTTCCGCTGGACCACCTCGGCCATCTGCATCTCCTTCTCCATCTGGACGTTCCGGGCGGTCAGCTCCTTGTTGGCGTGGTCCAGCTGGCGGGTCCGTTCCTCCACCATCCGCTCCAGGTTTTTCGAGTAATCCTCGATCTCCTTCCGCTGTCCCTCGATGCGGGCGATGTTTTCCCGAAGGGAAGCGGCGACCTGGTTGAAGAAGTCCCCGAGTTCCCCGAATTCGTCCCGGCTCTTGATCTGGACGTTCCAGGAGAGGTTGCCCTTGGCCAGCTCCAGGGCTCCCTTCTTCAGCTGTTCGATCGGGGCCGAGATGGCACGGGCCTCCGCAAGGGCGAAGAGGACGGCCAGGAGGATGGCGGCCCCGACGATGCCCAGGAGGGTGCCGTAGAACTCCACCACGGGCCGGGCGATGTCCGAGTATTTCCCGTATGTGACCACGGTCCAGTTGGTGCGGGGAATGCGCCGGGCCGCCCAATAGAGGTTCTTGGCGCGGTTCCGGCTCCAGGTCTCCGGGGTGCCCAGGATGGCCTCGTTCATGGCCGCCAAGGGGGTGCCCGGGGAGAAGAGGTTGCCCGCCGGATCGTCCAGCTTGAGCACCAGGGACTTGTCCTCGTGGGTGATGAAGGATCCCTTCGCGTCGATCAGGTAGGTCTTGGAGGAGGGAGTGTACTTCTGGACCGAGACCACCTCGGTTAGGCGGGAGATGTACATGTCCAGGGCGATCACCCCCAGGAGCTTGCCGGCCTCGTCCCGCACGGACCGGGACAGGGATACCACGATCTCCTTGGTGTTGGCGTCGATATAGGGGTCGCTCATCACGGTCTGGTTCTCGTCCCGGGCGCGCACGAACCAGGGACGGGACGGCCAGACGAAGTCGGGCTCCGGGTTCCACTCGTCCGCGTCCACGTAGTACCCGCCGTTGGCGGTACGGGTGACCCCGTCCTTCAGGACGGTGAACTTCGGATCGAAGGTCTCGGTGCCGTAGTAGATCCAGGCGATGTCCGGTTCCTCCCGGGTCTTGGCGATCAGGATGTCCAGGAGGGCCGCCGGATCGTCCCGGTTCTGGAGCACCGAGTGCTTCAAGGTTTCCAGGATCTGGTACTTTTCCGCCAGCCAGGTTTCGAAATCCTTGGCCAGCAAGCTCGTATCCCGGCCGATGTTTCCAACCACCGCCCGCTCGACGGTGCCCACCAGGGTGACGGACACGAGGACGCCGATGCCCACGGTGATCACCGCGAAGAGGACCACGAGGGTGAGGAAGATTCGGGTACCGATCGGTATGCGGACGGCCATGGCGGACTCCCTGGGCGCACTGGTATGGAGAAGGGATTATAGCATACTGTGGACGGTGGACGGTGAACTGTGAACGGAAATGAGAAAACAGGGCGGTTGCCGCGCATCGCTGGGGAGTCGATCGTGTCTGTGCGCAAAATCGGCGCTTTCGAGCACTGTCCACCGTCCACCGTCCACCGTCCACCGAAGGAGCCCCCATGCCGTTCCCCTCGTTCTCCCGCCGGGTTCCCTCCCCGCGGGAGCCCAACGCCCTCGGCCGGGCCCTGGCCGAGGCCCGCGCCTCGGGGCGCCGCATCCTCAACCTGGCGGAAAGCAATCCCACCCGGGTCGGCGCCGCCCCGCCCGGGGAGAGGGTGCTCCGGGCCCTGGCCCGGCCGGCCTGCCTTTCCTACGAGCCGGATCCCCGGGGCCTGGGCTCCGCCCGGACCGCCGTGGCGGGCTGGTACGCGTCGGAGGGATGTCCCGTCGACCCGGGAGACATCTTCCTGGCCGCCAGCACCTCCGAGGCCTACGGGTGGCTCTTCAAGCTCCTGGCGGATCCCGGGGACTCCGTCCTCGTCCCCAAGCCGGGATATCCCCTGTTCGAGTACCTGGCGGGCCTGGAGGGCGTGGAGGCGGTTCCCTATCCCCTGGAATACGGACACCCCCGGGGCTGGCGGATCGACACGGACGCCCTGGAATCGGCGCTTCGGTCCCGGAGACCCCAGGCCGTGGTCCTGATCCATCCGAACAATCCGACGGGGTCCTACGTACTCCCCGGGGAGCGCCGCCGGATCCTGGAACTCTGCGGTACCTACGGGGCGGCGATCGTCGCGGACGAGGTCTTCCTCCCCTACTCCCTGGAGGACGGGGCGGAACCGACCTTCGCGGGGCAAGCCGAGGTCCCCTGCTTTGTCCTGAACGGGCTGTCCAAGCTCCTGTGTCTGCCCCAGATGAAGCTCGGCTGGATCGTCCTGGGCGGTCCGGAGCCCTTCCGGGCCGATGCGGCCGCGCGGCTGGAGATCGTCGCGGATACCTACCTGTCCACGGGAGCCCCCATACTGAACGCCCTGCCGGAACTCCTTCCCCTGGCCCCGGGGTTCACCGCGGGCCTCCGGAAACGCCTCGCGGCCAACCTCGGATCCCTCCGGGATGTCCTGGAAGGGGAGGGCAGTCCCTACCGGGTCCTGCGCTGTTCCGCCGGGTGGACCGCGGTCCTGGAAGTCCCCCGGATCCTGCCCGAGGAGGACCTCGCCCTGGGGCTCCTGAGGGAGGAGGGCGTCTTCGTACATCCCGGGTACTTCTTCGACTTTCCCCGGGAAGCCTTCCTGGCCGTGAGCCTCCTGCCGGAACCGGAACCCTTCCGGGAAGGGATCGGGAGGCTACGGGCCTTCCTGGATCGGCTCGCGGGTTAGGGTCCCGCGGATGGGCGGCCGGCACGGGCGCTTGCCCGGCCGGGCCCCGGTCGGTACTATACGTCCAGGGGGCGGGATACCGAGCCGATCCCGCGCGCGGACGCCCCCGGGGAGGATCCATGGCGGCAGCGATCATCGACGGAAAGGCCCTGGCGGCGGACATCCGGGAGGGTGTGAAGGCCCGGACCGCGGCCCTGTCGGCCCGGGGCATCGTCCCCGGACTGGCCGTGATCCTGGTGGGGGAGGACCCCGCCAGCGTCTCCTACGTTACCTCCAAGGAAAAGGCCTGCGCGGAGGCGGGGATGCGGAGTTTCGAACGCCGCCTGCCCGCCTCGGCGCCGCAATCCGAGCTCGTGGCCCTGGTGGAATCCTTCAACCGGGACCCCGCTGTCCACGGCATCCTGGTCCAGCTGCCCCTGCCGGACCACATCGACGAGGACGCGGTCATCGCCGCCATCTCCCCGGACAAGGACGTGGACGGATTCACGCCGGTCAACGTCGGTCGGATGATCCTGGGCCAGCCCTGTTTCCTGCCCTGCACACCCCACGGCATCCTAAAGCTCGTGGAACGGGCCGGGGTAGCCACGAAGGGCGCCCACGTGGTCATCGTGGGCCGGTCCAACATCGTGGGCAAGCCCCTGGCAAACCTCTTCGTCCGGAAGGAACTGAACTCCACGGTCACCGTCTGCCACACGGGAACGAGGGACCTGGCGGACCACACCCGGCGGGCGGACATCCTGATCGCCTGCGCGGGCCGTCCCCGGCTGATCTCGGGGGACATGGTGAAACCCGGGGCCTGCGTGATCGACGTGGGGGTCAACCGGGTGGAGGATCCCTCCGCGGCCAAGGGATACCGCCTGGTTGGGGACGTGGACTTCGAGTCCGCCCTGGCCGTAGCGGGCTCCATTACCCCCGTCCCCGGGGGGGTGGGACCCATGACCATCGCCATGCTCCTGTCCAACACCGTGGAATCCGCCGAGCGGACCGCCTAGGCCATGATCGATATCCAGTCCATGCGGGACGAGCGCCGCATCCCCATCCAGAAGGTCGGCGTGAAGGGACTGCGGTACCCCATCATCCTGCGGGACAAGGAGCAGGGCACCCAGCGGACCACCGCGGTCGTCAACCTCTACGCGGACCTGCCCCACGACTTCAAGGGCACCCACATGAGCCGCTTCATCGAGGTGTTCAACGCCCACCGGGAGGATCTCTCGATGCCGAAGTTCCTGGGCATGCTGGGGGAGATCCGCCGGTCCCTGGACGCGGAGACCGCCTACGCGGACATCCATTTCCCGTACTTCATCGAGAAGGCGGCCCCCGTCTCCGGCGCCCGGAGCGTGATGAGCTACGACTGCGCCTATTCCGGCCGCGTGTCCGACGAGGCCCGGCAGTTCCGGGTCTCCGTGTCCGTGCCCGTGCAGACGGTCTGCCCCTGCTCCAAGGCCATCAGCCGGCACGGCGCCCACAACCAGCGGGGCGTCGTTACGGCGACCGTGGAGGTCGGTCCCTTCTTCTGGATCGAGGATCTCATCGCCGTCATCGAGTCCGCGGCCTCCTGCGACGTCTATACCCTCCTCAAGCGGGACGATGAGAAGTTCGTCACCGAGCGGGCCTTCGAGAATCCCCGCTTCGTGGAGGACGTGGTGCGGGACGCCCTTCGGGGCATCGCCGGGATGGGACTCTTCAAGAGCTTCTCCGTGGAAGCGGAGAATTTCGAGAGCATCCACAACCACAGCGCGTACGCGTACGTGGAATACGGTAAACAGTGAACGGTGGACGGCAAACGGACGTGATCCGCTCGAATTCTGGAACCATGGCCGTGGAGCGGGTATCGGCTACCGTACGATAGTCTCACTTCCGTCCACCGTCCACGGACCACCGTCCACCTTAAGGAGCCTCCCATGCCCTTCAACTCGGTCTCCCGCGTCGACGACCTCGTGCAAGTCCGGAACGCCATCGTCTCGGTCTACGACAAGGGCGGTCTGGAAACCCTGGCCCGGGGCCTCCTCGAGGCCTGCCCGGGGGTGCGCCTCTATTCCACCGGGGGCACCCTGGCGGCCCTCCGGGGCATCCTGGGCCCCGGGGCCGCAGGATGCCTGGTCGCCGTGGAGGACTACACCGGTCAGCCCGAGATGAAGGGCGGGCTGGTGAAGACCCTGGACTGGCGCATCTACCTCGGGCTCCTCTCGGAACCCTACGACCCGGACCACGAGGCGGACCGGTCCCGTCTGGGGGCCGTCGCCTTCGACCTGGTGGTGGGCAACCTCTATCCCTTCGGAGCCGTCTCCTCGGCTCCGGGTCCGTTCGAGGCGGCGCGGCAGAACGTCGACATCGGAGGTCCCTGCATGCTCCGGGCGGCGGCCAAGAACTTCCTCCGGGTGGCGGCGGTTTGCGACCCCGGGGACTATCCGGCGATCCTGGGGGAGCTTCGCCGCACGGGGGGTCGTCTCGGCCTGGCCACCCGGGCCCGCCTGGCCGGCAAGGTCTTCGAGACCACGTCCCGGTACGACGCGGCGATCGCGGCCTTCCTGGAGCGCCGGACCGGGGACCTCCCCGGGGAGTACGAGGTGAGGTGAACGGGTGCCCGGCATCAGGAGTCCGGAGTCGGAACACAGGACACAGGACACAGGCAGGGGACGGCGGATCATGACCCGGTACCGCCGTCGGCCCTACGTACGGACGATCCTCCCCCGGGGGCCGGAGACCTGAGTCCTGTTGCCCGAGTACCGTCGCCCCGCTATACTCCGCCCATGGAACGAAAACCCCTGTCCGACGCGTACCGCGAGATCCGCCAAGACCCCTTCCCCTCCCGCATGGAGGTCTCCTTCTTCGACGATGCCGGCGCCCGGACCTCCCTCTCCTTCGAGAAGGTCGAGTGGACCGTGGACGGGGAGCGACGGGGCCTGCGATACGGGGACAATCCGGACCAGGGGGCGGCCCTGTACCGCCCCGTCGGCGCGAACCTTTCCATGGCGGGAGTGGAAGAGATCCGCCCCGACGGGGGCCTGGTCTGTTCCGCCGAACTCCTGCAGTTCGGCAAACACCCCGGGAAGACCAACCTTACGGACGTGGATTCCGCCCTGGCCATCCTCCGGTACCTCGCGGATACCCCCGCCTGCGCGGTGATGAAGCACAACAACCCCTCCGGGGCGGCCGCCGCCGATTCCGTACTGGAGGCGTACCGGAAGGCCTACGAGGCGGACCGGCTGGCGGCCTTCGGGGGCGCCGTCGTCCTCAACCGTCCCGTGGACCCCGGGACCGCCGGGGCGATCGCGGAATCCTACTGCGAGGTGGTTGCGGCCCCGGAATTCGAGGAAGGGGCCTTCGACCGGCTGGCGTCCCGCAAGAACCTCCGCATCCTGCGGATGCCCGGGATCGACCGCCTGGCCCGGTACGCCCCGGCCCGCAACCTGGACTTCCGGACCCTCCTGGACGGCGGTTGCGTGGTCCAGCTCTCCTTCGTCTCCCGGGTCCGCTCCGCCGCGGACCTCCTTCCCGCGGAGTGCGAGCACAAGGGCCGAACCTACGCCGTGACCCGCTCCCCCACGGAGCGGGAGCTCGCGGACATGCTCTTCGGCTGGGCCGTGGAAACGGGGGTCACCAGCAATTCGGTGATCTACGTGAAGGACCGGGTCACGGTGGGCATCGGCACGGGGGAACAGGACCGGGTGGGGGTGGCCGAGATCGCCCGGGACAAGGCGTACCGCAAGCTGGAGGATCTCCTGGCCTGGCGGAGGACCGGAAAGCCCTGGAACGAACTCGCCGACGAGGCGGTACGGGAGGACATCCGTCGGGAGGTCCGGTCCGTCCGGGGAGGCCTCGCCGGCTCGGTCATGGTCTCCGACGCCTTCTTCCCCTTCCGGGACGGGATCGAGGTCGGACTCCGGGAGGGGGTGACCGCGGTCCTCCAGCCCGGCGGATCCCTACGGGACTACGAGAGCATCGAAGCCTGCAACGAGTACGGGGCGTCCATGCTGTTCACGGGCCAGCGCTGTTTCCGCCACTGAGCCGGCCGATGCTCCGCGGTTTTCCCGGGCACCGCCCCGATCCTTCCCGGGAGCCTTTACCCCGGGGCCCCGATTCGA
The DNA here is from genome assembly GCA_937873275.1 of uncultured Spirochaetota bacterium. Classification (GTDB taxonomy): domain Bacteria; phylum Spirochaetota; class Spirochaetia; order Treponematales; family UBA12059; genus JAAYUR01. The sequence continues at coordinate 23,058 of CALMRC010000121.1, read as the reverse complement.
TATCTTAATCTCATATCGAGCCGGAAGGATAAACCGGTCCGCCACGCCCTCGGGGTGGGGGACGGAAGTCTCCGGCGGCGAAGGAGGAAGCGATGAGCGATTATTATCCTGCGGATCCCACGGAGCTTCGGAAGCAAGGCACCCGGGGCGTCATCTCCACCGGCGCGGGCGTAGGTCTCTGGCTCGTGAACGGTCTGCTGCGGGTTCCCTTCCTGGGCCCCGCCCTGGGGGGTGTCCTGGTTCTCCTGGGAATCCTGGGCCTCGTCGGAAGGAATCGGACCGACCGGACCACCGGCGTGGTCCTCATGGTCGCGGGAGGCGCCGGTTTGGCCACCCTCGTGCTCCCGGGCTTGAGCTCCTTCCTGTTCGGGATCGGCGGTCTGGGCCTGGTGGGATTCGGGCTCTACAACCTGTTCAAGTTCCTACGGGGCCTCAAGGCGAGATCCTGACGGCTCCCTGGCCGGCGCCGTAGGTGCCTGGAATCCGGATGAAGTACTTCATAGAGACCTACGGCTGCCAGATGAACAAGGCCGAGTCCTCGGCCCTCGAGAACCTCTTCCAGGAGCGGGGCTGGGAGCCGGGATCCGGCGACGAGTCGGACCTGGTCGTCATCAACACCTGCTCCGTCCGGATCACCGCCGAGGACCGGGCCTGGGGGCGCATCGCGCACCACGCGGCCCGGAAGAGGACCCGGCCTTTCACCCTGGTCGTCACGGGCTGCATGGCCGAGCGGCTCCGGGACGAGATGAAGTCCGCCCAGCCGGCCATCGACTACGTGATCGGGAACTTCCAGAAGCGGGCCTTTTCGGAGGTCCTGGATGCCGCGGGCTCGGGATCCCGGCTGGAGGACCTGCCGGAGGTCCCGGCCTTTTCCTTCGCCCCGGACCACCGGACTCCCGGAGACTTCCGGGCCTTCGTGCCCATCCTGCACGGATGCGACAATTTCTGCAGCTACTGCATCGTGCCCTACGTGCGGGGTCGGGAGGTCTCCCGGCCGCCGGAAGAGATCCTCGCGGAGATCGACCGGATGGAGGACGCGGGCATCCGGGAGGTCACCCTCCTGGGGCAGAACGTCAACTCCTACCGGTGGACGGACGAAGGCTCGGAGAGACTGGATTTTCCGGGACTCCTGCGTCGCGTCTCCGATCACCTGTCCGCCCGCGGCCGGGGAGGGATCCGGTGGATCCGCTTCCTTTCCAGCCACCCGAAGGACCTGTCCGACGAGGCCCTGGACGCCATGGCCCGGGACGATCGGTACTGCCGTCACATCCATCTCTGTCTCCAGCACGGCTCGGACCGGATCCTGAAGGCCATGAACCGCCGGTACACCGCGGAATCCTACCTGGCCCTCGTGGACCGGATCCGGGCCCGGATGCCCGGGATCACCCTTTCCACGGACATCCTGGTGGGCTTCCCCGGGGAGACCGAGGAGGACGTCCAGGCTACCCTCGAGGTCATGCGGAAGGTGGGGTACTCCTACTCCTTCATGTACCACTTCAATCCCCGGGAGGGTACCCCTGCGGCGACCCTGGGCGACCAGGTCCCGGACCGGGTGAAAAAGGCCCGGCTTTCCCGGGTCATCGCCCTCCAGAAGGAACTGACCCGGGCCCGCATGGAGGAACGACTGGGCTCCGTGGAGGAAGTCCTGGTGGAATCCGTCTCCCGGAGGCGGAAGTCCGAGCTCCTGGGCAGGACGGCGGGGGACATGATGGCGGTATTCCCCGGAAATCCGGAAAAAGTGGGCACCTTCGCCCGGGTTCTGCTAGAATCGATCCAGGGGAACACGTTCCGCGCCAAGGAGGTACCGTAATGCCCTTCCGGCTTTTTTTCCTGGCCGTCGTCATCGTTCTTCTCGTGGTCTTCATCGGGTTCAACATCGAGAACCGCTGTAACGTATCCTTCGTCTTCCACACCCTCGAGAACGTTCCCGTGGTGGTGACCATCCTGTCTTCCTTCGCCTTGGGCCTCGTAGCGGCCCTTCCCTTCGCCCTCCGCCGGCGGAACCGCACGGCCGCCCAGCCCAAGGCCCCCCGGGGCCGGAAGGCCAAGGCGGCCGCCCCGGGCGGGGACGCCACCCGGGACGAGCGATTCCCGGAGGGGGGCGCGGGGGTTCCGTGATCCCCAGGGTCCGGGTCGTCCGGCGGTCCCGGATGCCGGGCGGACGGGCTTCCGGCCCGCCCGGAGCCGCGGTCCTCGCCTTGGCGGCCCTCTCGATCCTCCTCCCCGGCCCCCTCGCGGCCCAGGCGGGAGGAGGGCTCCGGGCGGAATTGGCCCGGCAGACCGGCCTGCCGGACTTTCCGGCCCGCCTTTCCGCCGCCGTCGATACGATCGCCGGCGTCCCGGAACTCCTGGCGATCCTCGAGGAATTCGTCCCCAAGGTGCCCGAGGGTCCCGAGCGGAGGACCCTCCTCCTCCGGTGGGCCGCGGTGCTGGAGCTCTCGGGCGGTTGGGAGGAAGCCGCGACCCGGTACGAGGAGGCGGCCTTCTCGTCCCCCGGTCGCCGGGATACGGACAGCCTGCTCTCGGCGGCCCGGGCCTGGCTGGCCGCGGGGGAGACCGAGAAGGCCCTGTCCATCCTGAGGGTGCTGGGCGTGGCCTCCCCGGACGCCTCGGTCCGGGCCCGTTCCCTCGTCCTGGAAGGATGGGCCCGGCTGATCGACGGAGCCGCCCCGGAAGCCCGGGACTTCGCGGCCCGGGCGGCCGCCGGGTCCCCGGACCGGGATACCCTCCTGTCCGCCCTGACCCTCCTCTGGGCCGCTTCCGAGGGCCGCCCCCGGGAGGACGCGGGCGCCCGCATCCGGAAGGAATGCCCCGGCACCCCGGAAGCCGCCATGGTCGAGAGCGGCGCCGTCCCGCCCGCGGCGCATTGGCTCCTGACTCCCGCGGCCGGCGCCGCCCGCCCACCGTCGGCGCCGGCGCCCGGGAGTCCCGCAGGCTCCAAAACTTCCGCGCAATCCAACCCTTCCGCCCCGGCGGCCTCCGCCTCCCGGCCGACCGGCGCCTCCGTTCCGGTCCCCGATCCGGCCTCCTCCGGTGCGGGCGGGCGGCCCGAGTCCGCCCGGGTGACCGCCTACCAAGCCGGAGCCTTCTCGGAGGAGGCGAACGCGGAGGCCCTGGTGAAGGAATTGAAGTCCCGGGGCTTCGCCCCTGTCCTGGAGCGCCGGGAGCGGGGAGGGAAACCCCTCTGGGTGGTCCTGGTACCCCCGGGCGCGGACGCCCCGTCGACCCTCCTTCGTCTCAAGGACGCGGGGTACGAGGCGTATCCGGTTTTCTGATTTGCCGTCCCGGTCCGGGAGGGAGTATCGGGTTCTCCGCGATTCAACCTTCTAGGGATTCGGCAGACGCTCGTAGACCAGGGGGGAACCTTCCATGAACTCGATCCCGTCAATGGCGACCCGGACGGGAGTGAGGTTCAGGATCTCGACGGTCTCCCCGTTCTCCTTGCGCTGGGAGCGGTCCAGGCGGTAGGTGACCCGTTTCCCGACGATGCCCGTCTCGGTGAGGTGCTTCATGTCCAGGATTTCCGCGTCCTTCAGGGTGAACACCGAGAAACCTCCGGTCTCCGTGCGTCCGTCCCGGTACAGGGTGAACCGGGGGGCCTCGAAGGAGAGGGTGGAACCGTCCAGGCCCCGGAATTTCCCCGCCAAGGGCGCGGAGGTGCCCTGGCTCAGGGGCGTCTCCTTGCGGAACGACGAGGCCATCTCGGGGTTCATCTTCTTGTAGGATCCGTTCCACTGCTCCGTGACGTCGGCCTTGAGCCGGATGTCCTGGAAGATCCGGATGGAAACGGTCTCGTGACCCGTGAGCTCCACGTCGATCAGCCGGCGAAGGGTCTTGACCGCGGAGCTCCGGCTCCCGATGAAGATCCCGTACCGGGTGGCGTGGCTGTCCTCCCATTGATAGGGTTCCATGACGTTGTCCCGGAAGAAGGAGAGCGTGTTCTCCCGGGGGTCGAAGATCACGAACTGCGCACCCGGCGCCCGGGGATCCGAGGAGGCCTTGTACCAGATTCCCTCCAGGTAGCGCTGGAAGGTTTCCACGGTGCCGTCCAGGATCCTGGTGACCAGCTGGCGTTCGATCTGGGCGCCGGGAATCCGCTCGGTAAGGACCTGCTCGTAGGTCTTGCGGGTGAAATTCCATACCCAGGTTTCCCGGATCTGGTCCAGGTAGTTCTCGGACTCCGGATCCCGGTGGTAGACCGTGACGGGCCAGGTCTCCGCGTTCGTCTGTCCCAGTTTGTAGCTTTCCGGCCGCTCCGTCTCCTCGATGGTGACGGAATCGCCCGCTACCTCGCAGATCTTCGAGTAGGAGAGGGGGGACCGGTTCTCCCGGAGGGGAGGGGTGCGCCAGAAGATCGAGACCGCCTGTTCCCCCCGGTCGTTCATGCCCACGGTGATGATGTTGGGGATGTGGTCTCCCACCACGTCCTTGACGAGGACCTGGAGGGTCTGGGCCTTCGTGATCGCCGTGGATCCTTCCCAGGCCCGCACCCAGGCGCGGTTTCCGGCAAGGTAGTCCGCCACGATTATACGAAGCAATCCCGAGGGATCGTCGGTACGCCGGACCACCAGGACCTGCTCGTCCTCCAGATCGGAATCGAGGTTGAAGGAATAGACGTCCAGGAGGATCTCGTTCGGGGCGGTGGGGATCTCGCTGGCCGTCCGGACCCGTTCCTCCTCGGTACGCTCCGCTTCTCCCTCCACGGTGCCGGGCTCCGCCGCCACGCTCCGGGCGAGGATGGGTTTGTCGTCCCCCCGGGACCGGGAACCCCGGGCCTCCAGGGAGAGGTAGACGATGTACACCACCGCCGCGAGGGAACAGAGGAGGAAAAGGATCTGGCTTGCGCGTTTCATCCGGTCTACGGTTTCCTAGGGGAGGGCATCCTTGAGCTTGTCTAGCACGGATTTCCAGGCCTGTTCAAGGGGATGGGGACACTTGAACCCCGCCGCCGTCCGATGCCCTCCGCCCCCGAAGCCCTGGGCGATGTGGGCCACGTTGACCGTGCCTTTCGACCGCAGGGAGCACCGTAGGACCCCCGCCGGGTTTTCCTTGAAGAAGACGGACACCTGGACGGATTCGCTCCGGAGGGGAACGTTGATGAGGTCCTCGGAATCCTCGTACACCGCTCCGGATTCCTTGAGATGGGCGGCCCGCATGACCTGGACCGCGATCCGGTTGTCCTCGTGGAGTTCCAGGGTGGAGAGGACCAGTTTCCGGAGGATGAGGGAGGCGACGGAGGAGCTCTCGTACAGGAGGTTGTGGATCTGGTAGGGCCGGACCCCGGCCCGGACCAGCTCCAGCGCGCAGGCGAAGGTGTTTTCCCCTGTCTTGGGATACCCGAAGGAACCGGTGTCGTAAACGATGCCCGTGTACAGGGCCACGGCCATGTCCGGATCCAGGGGGATTCCGAGGCGGCGGATCAGACCGAAGGCGATTTCGCAGGTCGAGGAGGCGTCGGAGTCCAGGAAGTGACGCGAAGCGTCCAGGCCCCGGGTCTCGTGGTGGTCGATCAGGACGTGGCCGCGGACGCTTTCCAGGAGCGTGGCCGCGACCCGGCCGGTGTACTGGGCATCGTTGGTGTCCAGGATCACCAGCATGCTCGAGGCCGGGTCCAGGCCTTCCGTGTCCGGTGTGTCGGCGACCCGGAAGACTCCCCGTGCGTCCAGGAAGCGGTACTTCGGGGCCAGGGGCTCCGAAAGCAGGGCCGTCGCCTTCTTGCCCAGCTTGACCAGGGCCCGGCATAGGGCGTACATGGCTCCCAGACCGTCCCCGTCGGGGGACTCGTGGGACGTGAGGATGAAGGAATCCCCCCCGAGGAACAGGGAGGCGAGGTCGTCGAGGTTCATTCCCCCGGGTCCTCCGGCCCCTTTTCCGGTTCCTTCTTGCCCGCCCGCGCCCGAACCAGGAGCACCAGGAAGGCCAGGGCCGCCACGCCGGCGCCCATTCCGACCAGGATCCAGGGGAATCCGGAGTCCGTGACCGCGGCTTGAGCGCCCGCTCCGGCCGCTCCCGGACCCGTCGAACCCGGTCCTCCGGCGCCGGAGGACCCGGCCCCGGAATCCCCGGCGCCCGCGGCCGTCCCCCCGGCTCCCCCCTCGGAGCCCGGCAGGGACCGATCCGTACGTTCCGGGGGATTCCGGAGGAAGGAGGCCAGGGATTCCGCGTTCGCGGCGATGCGGTCGTCCAGACCTAGGCCGATGGTGATGGCCCGGAAGGTGCCGAGATCCCGGCGGTTGATATACTCGAGGTAGCGGTGGGCGATGGTGTAATCCCGGGAACCGTAGGGAGAGCCCGGGGGCGCCTCCTGCCGTTCATCCGTCAGAAGCAGGATGTATTTGAGGCGATCCCGGGCGTCCAGTTCCGTGAGGACGGGATCCAGGAAATCCAGGGCCCGGCCGATGTCCGTATAGCGTCCGTCCGGGACGAGCTTGTGGAGGGATCGAATCAAGTCCGCCTTGTCCGCCTCGGTCCCGATGCGCCCCTGCCAGACCCGTTCCACGTTGCCGTAGAAGGCCAGCAGGGTCACGGAATCCCCGGGCACCACGAGGGGGCCGATGACGTCCCCCGCCAGGTAGCGTTTCACGTCCTCCAGGACCGGCTCCATCGAACGGGATCGGTCCACGAGGAAGATGAAATCCACCGGGAGCGTCCGCTCATCCCCCGGAAACGCGGTCGCTGCGGCGACGAGGGTCAGGAACAGGGCCAGGCGAAGTCGTTTCATTGGTCTGTCCGTTCGTTCGGCTTGTATAAATGCTCTTAATCAGCATCCGAGATACCCGGCGAAAAAGCAAGGTCCGCGGGCGAAAAATGGCCTCTTTCGTCCTTCCCGGAGACCCGGATCGATTCTACCATATAAATTCGAACGGGATGGACACTTTTTTCCCCATCCCGCTTTACATTTTTCCATCATCGGCTACTATGGTGTAGGAACGGAATTCACCGCTTAAAGGAGATAGACATGGGTGCCATAGATCTGCCGAAGAGCCCGAACGTATTCCACCCCGAGAAGCCCAGCGCCGTCGGATCCAGGAACTCCCTGGCCCAGGAAGGCCGCGACCAGCAGAAAGAGGTCAACCAGCTTCTCGAGGAAGAGACCAACAAGGTCATGCACCATATGCGCGCCCGGCTTCCCAAGGAAGTCCTGGAGCGCCTGGACGTGATGGGCGGGGTGAAGGAGAAGCTCTACAACTACTTCAACCAGAACTACCAGAACATGTTCAACCGCTACATCGTCACCACGGAAGACGAGATGGTGAAGAAGGTCCGGAACTTCATCGACAAGGAAGAGATGAAGTCCCTGGCCCGGTACACCCCCAAGGAGATCGCGGAACTCCTGGACCAGGTGGGCGGCGCGGACAAGTTCAACACCGGCGAGGTGGAGAAGTCCATCGTCAACATGTACGGCCACCTCCAGGGCCACATCCAGCGCGGCGTGAACGAGCTGGAGAACCTGACCAACTCCCTCCTGCGCCAGAAAACCGACGTGGGCGCCTTCATCCGGGGCGAAAACGCCTACTCCGTGGTCAAGTGCTCCTTCAAGGACAACATCTACAAGCCCAAGACGGTCGCGGACGTCAAGCTTTCCGTCAACATCCTCGATTCCGAGCTCATCTCCCCGATCTTCCACTACCAGGTCACCGTCGAGTACCTCATCAAGGACCTGATCGCCAAGCACATCCTGGACCAGATCGACAAGGAAATCGACCGCCTCAAGGACCAGCTCGTCGAGGAAGGGAAGGAAGAGATCACCGACACCGAGATCATCTTCGAGAAGATGAAGAAGGTGAAGGATTACACGGACGACGACGTCGAGAACCCCAAGTCCAAGCGGTACACCATCATCGCCAAGGACCTCATGGACCGGATCAACAACCTCCGGGCGGAGATCGATCCCACCACCTTCGACCAGCTCAACATCCGCGAGAACCTCAAGAAGATCGTGGATATCGAGAACATCCGGAACCGCGGCTTCAACACCGCCGTCAATTCCCTGACTTCCATCCTGGACACCTCCAAGATGGGATACCAGTACATCGAGAACCTCAAGAACGCCCGGGAACTCATCATCCGGGAGTACGAGGACACCGACGCCGCCCACCTGCCCGACGAGCGCTACAAGATCCGCCTCCAGTACTATGACAACGCCCAGCTCCTGGAGGAGCGCAAGGCCTACGACGTCCAGGTGAAGAGCTTCGAGACCGAGATCGAGCACATCTGGGACGTCCTGGAGATGCGGTACGTGGACAACAAGTTCCTCAAGCGCATCACGGATTTCGACGACTTGGCCAAGATCTATCGCCGGAAGATCAAGAGGAAGATCAAGGACCAGAAGGGCGAACCCGCGTACGAGGACATCGCGAAGGTGTGGGACGAGATCGCCTTCGTGAAGCCCGCGGAGACCGAGGTCGAGAAGATGAACCGGACCTACCTCTTCGAGAAGGACAAGCTCCGGTCCAAGCTCATCCTGATGAAGGACAAGCTCAAGACCATGTACTCCTACCAGTACCCGATCGAGCGCCGCGTCATGGAGGAGAGGCTTGCATTCCTGGAGAAGGAGTTCTTCCGCTTCGACTACATGATCAACCCCTACCACATCCAGCCGGGCATCCTCCTGGACGTGGACATCTGCTCGATCAAGCGCAAGAAGGCCACCCTGGACGGCATGGCCAACGTGCTCAACGAGTTCCTCCACGGCGTGTCCAAGGGCTTCCAGGACGCGGCCTTCGCGGCCTTCAGCCGCCGCCGGTCCACGGTCCGGGAGGACATCGCCCAGAGTTTCGGCCCCGTGGAGGATCCCCACGCCCACCCGGCCAACGACTACCTGTCCATGCTGAACGCGGATTCCTCCCCGGCTCTCGAGGCCCCGGCCCCGGAGCCCGTGACGGTGAAGGCCGCCCCGGCCCGGACCCGCGGCCGCCCCTCCAAGGGCGTCGTGGACACCGGCCGGAAGAAGGCCGCCCCGAAGCCCAAGGCCTCCGGCCGCGGCCGGCCGAAGAGCCGTGAAGGCGGGATCAAGGAGCTGTAAGAGCGATTCGGCGAGCCAGGCCCCCCGACGACATCGGGGGGCCTTTTTGCTTTTCCGGGCCGCAAGGAACGCCGCCGTACCCGGGGATCCGCGACGGGATTCCGTCCCCGGGCTTGAAAAACCGGGCGTCCCGCGCGAAACTCGATAGGTAAGGATGAAAGGAGTACATAGATGGGCTGTCAGTTCGAGAATTTGGCCAAACGGGACGGCTTCAACGCCTCGGTACGGCAGATAAAGTCCACCCTGGGGGTCGTGGAACGGGTAGGCGCCAAGGAGAACCTGGCGGACCTGATCGCGGAACTCCTGGACGAAAAATCCATCAGCCAGGAATCGGTACCGCCCCTGGTCTCCATGGTCCTGGTGGACAAGTTCGGGTACGTGAGCCTGTCCGAGAACCTGCCCTCGGAGGGGGAGATCGGAAGCGTCGCGTCCGCCGTGGCGGGGTGGAACGCCGTGGACCTCGTCGCGGTGTACTACCATCCGGACCTGGGCCCGATCGCGGTGAACCCCAAGAATCCCGCACATCTGGCCCGGCTGGAGCACCTGAACAAATACGAGCTCCTGGTGGTGTACGCCGGGGCGTTCGGCCGCAAGGCGGATCCCAAGCTGTTCGAGACCGCCGCCCGAACCTTGATGGACCTCTTCGCCGGAAAGACCGTCAAACCGTCCCCGTCCCTGCTCAAGGGGGAATGCTCCTACAAGGCCAAGTCGATCCCGGCCCCGAAAGCCGCCAAGGCGAAGCCGGCCGCCAAGGCCGCGGCGCCGAAGAAGTCCGCGGGAGGAAAGGCCGCGGCGGGAAGGGCCCCCAAGGCGGCCCCGCCTCCGCCCCCGGTTCCCAAGAAGGCCGCCGCGGTGGCGGAGGCCTCCGCCGCCGCCGCCCCGTCCGTGCGGCCCGGCGTCCGCATGACGCCCATGTATTCGGTCCTGGTGACGAACGAACTCTTCCACAACGGCAACGTGGAGGCCTGGAAGAGGATCATCGAGAGCTACCGGGCGAAGCACCCCGACCTGGATGTCATCGTCTACTACGACCGGGAGCGGATCACCAACCTGAACGCCCTGTTCAAGTGGGGCAAGGTGAAACGGGGCACGACGATCCAGTTCGCCGTCGTCGGGGAACAGATCGGGGACGTGGCCAAGCTCCTGCGGTACCTCCAGCAGGGAGCCAGCCACATGTTCGAGGCCTTCCTGAAGGGGCCCGTGAACAGCGTTCTGCCGCTGTTCTAATCGACGAAACCAGGAGCCGTCATGAAAGCGAACATACACTATTTCAGCCAGAAGGATACGATCAAGAAAACGGTGGATCCCGAGAAACTCGGTCAGCGGGGCCGGCAGGCCAACGAGTTCGCCGAGCTCGGGCTGCCCATCCTCCCGGGGTTCGTCGTCGACGCGGACGTGGCCGGTCACCTCGCCAAGGAGGACGTGGCCGCCGCCGTACGTCCGGTGATCAAGAAGATCGAGGACGTGGTCGGCAAGAAGTACGCGGACCCCAAGAATCCCCTCCTGTTCAAGATGGTCATTTCCCCCAACCTGGCCGTCTCGGACTACCCGACCCTCCACAACTTCGGACTCGTCCGGGGGAACGTGGCGGGCTTCAACACCTGGGTAGGGGCCCGGTTCGGTGCCCACGAGGTGCTCTTCCTCATCCGCGGCATGCTCAAGGTGGAGGAGCGGGTGGCGGACATGGAGGGGCGGGCCAAGGACCTGGAGAAGATTCGCGCCGCCCTCGAAAAGGCCGAGAAGGCCCTGGACGTTGAGAAGTTCTCCGATTCCTCGGAGGCGGTCATCCAGGCCTACGAGTCCCTGCTGCCCAAGGGGTTCTTCAACGATCCCTGGGACCAGCTGGACCTGGCCATGAAGCGGGTCTCCCGCCTCCTGGAACTGGATGAGCAGGACGCGGACGACACGGCCATCCTCGTACAGCCCATGGTCTACGGAAACTACGGCAAGGATTCCGCCTCGGGCGCCTACTTCACCCGGAACGTGGTGACCGGGGAAAAGAAGCTCCAGGGCGACTTCTACCAGGAGCGGTTCAACGAGATCGGGGCACAGGGCCAGGACGTGAACAAGATCGCCCCGGCCTATCTCAAGGACCTGGAAGCTGTGGCCCGGAAGCTGGAGGACCACCTCCGGGAGATCCGCCAGATCCGGTTCACCATCGAGAACAAGAAGCTCTGGCTCATTGAACAGCGCCAGGTTGTGGCCAAGAGCACCCAGGCGGATATCCAGCTCCTCCTGGACCTGAACAAGCGCAAGATCGTGGAAGACGCCTTCGTGGTGAACTCCATCAAGCCGGGCCGCCTGAACGAGATCCTCCACCCAATCGTCGACCTGGCCTCTGTAAAGAAGCTCAAGGGCGTGTCCGGAGGCATCGCGGGGGCGCCGGGCGCCGCCATCGGCAGGGTCTACTTCACCACCGAGGCCCTCCTGGACGCCCACCGGGTGGCCCAGCAGAAGGGCGAGGACAAGCGGATGATCCTCTGCATGCCCGCCACCTTCGCGGACGACGTAAAGGCCATCGAGGTGGCCACCGGCGTCCTGTCCACCGAAGGCGGGTATTCCGCCCACGCCTCCGTGGTGGCCCGCCAGTACGGGAAGGTCTCCCTGGTTAAGCCGGACCTCCGGATCCGGGGGAAGAAGGCCACCCTGGGGGACATGGCCATCTCCGAGGGCGACTACCTCACCATCAACATCCCCTATTACGGGGAACCGACGGTCTGGTTCGGCAAGGCGGACCTGATCGAGCCCAAGCCGGACGAGTCGGGGCTCCTGGAGTTCATCGCCCTGGCCAAGAAGTCCATGAAGGACTTCCACGTCCGGGCCAACTCGGACAGCCCCCGGGACGCTGCCCTGGCCCTCTCCTTCGGCGCCGAGGGCATCGGCCTGTGCCGCACGGAACACATGTTCTTCAACGAGAAGCGGATCAACACCTTCCGGGAGATGATCCTGGCGGACAGCAAGAAGGATCGCCTCAAGGCCCTGGCCAAGCTCCAGGGGATGCAGAGGGAGGACTTCTACGGGCTGTTCAAGACCATGGCCGGCAAGGAAGTGACCATCCGTCTCCTGGACGCCCCCCTCCACGAATTCCTGCCCCACAACGAGAACGAGATGGAGCTCTTCCTCAAGTACATGGGAGCGGGCACCAAGGGGGGCACGGGCCTGTCCAAGGCCGAGATCCGGGCCCGGTTCGACGCCCTGTCGGAGTTCAACCCCATGCTGGGGCACCGGGGCTGCCGTATCGCCGTCAGCTATCCGGAGATCTACGAGATGCAGGTCCGGGCCATATTCGAGGCCGCCTACAAGCTCCAGTCCGAGAAGGTCGACGTGCGGCCGGAGATCATGATTCCCATCATCATGAATTCCTCGGAGCTCAAGCTGATCGTGTACGGCAAGAAGATCGAGGGCAAGACCTACGCGGGTCTCGTGGAGATCGAGGAGCTGGTCCGAAAGGAGCTCAAGGCGAAGCCGCTGCCGTACAAGATCGGAACCATGATCGAGCTTCCCGCCGCGGCCCTTTCCTCAGGGGAGATCGCCCGGTACTCGGAGTTCTTCAGTTTCGGCACCAACGACCTAACCCAGACGACCCTGGGAATCTCCCGGGACGACTTCAACGGGTTCATGCCGGATTATTCCCAGTTCGACCTGATCGAAGGGAATCCCTTCTCGGTCCTGACCACCCCGGTCAAGGAGCTGATCGGCATGGCCGTACGAAGGGGCAAGATGACCCGTCCGAACCTGGTGACGGGTCTGTGCGGGGAGCACGGGGCCAACCCGGACAACATCCGGTTCTGCATGGAAGCGGGCCTGGATTACGTATCCTGCTCGCCGTACCAGGTACCTCTGGCCCTCCTGGCCATCGCCCAGGCGGAACTGGAGGCCTCGAAGCAGGCTCGATAGACAGGCCACCCCCGCCGACGATCCGTCGGCGGGGGACAGGCGCGAGACAGCGCGGCCGGAGGGCCGCGGAAACGGAACGGCCGGCTCCCCGTGGGGAACCGGCCGACTTTTTTCCAGGGACAGTGGACGCGGACCTAGGAGGTGAACTCCACGGAAAGGGCTTCCCGGGCGGTCTCGACGACCGCGGCGGCCACCTTCTTGGCGTCCGCCAGGGGCACTCCGGCTTCCTTGTTGAAGGTCTTCTCGAAGAACAGCCGCATGGAATCGAACATGTCCGGCAGGTAGTAGAAACAGAAGGAGAAGTTGATCCCCGTGGGCTTCAGGATCGTGAAGGCCCCGTAGGAAAGGACGGCCTTCTTGCCGTAGTAGACGCGAGTCTGGTTCTTGGCGGTATGGCAGTTGAGTTCGCTGAACCGGAGGGGAATCTGCTCCGTGCTGGAACGGACGTAGGGTTCCTCGCTCTTCTTGGCGTAGTTCTGGGGTTCCACCAGGATGAAGAGCTTTTTCCCGTCGGTCTGGAAGGTCAGCCCCTCGCCGGAGGGATAGATCGACTTCACGTTGTTGTACGAGACCACCTCGTACCGGGAATACGCGGAATTGGGGCTGAAAAAGGACGACACGATGAAGCCGTGGTCCTTGGGAAGTTGGCTTTTCGCGTAGGCGTCGAAGAGGTCCATGGCTTTGACGGGCATACATTCCTCCTAACGGTTTGAGTATAGACTATCTGCCGGGTTTGGCAAGGGATCCTTTTTTCCCGGACCTTCCCTCGAGGGCCGCCGCCCGGGCCTTGTATTTCCGGGCCAGGTCCGAAAGGCCGGTCTTCTCGTAGAGCCGGGCCAGGTTCCGGAAGGGCTTGGGGTCCTCCGGGTCGAGTTCCGAGGCCTTCCGGAACGCCTCCAGGGCCTGTTCCGCCCGCCCCTTCCGGGCCTGGAGGATGCCCAGGGCCGACCAGGGGCCGGACTTCCGCACGTAGGGCGCGCCTTTTGCCAGGAGCTCGATCGCGGTGGCGGTGGATCCGGATTTCTCCAGACAGAGGGCCAGTCCCAGGAGGAACTCCTCGCTGGCCGGGGAGGCCCGGAGGAGGGACCGGTACAGGGCCCCCGCCTCCCGGTATCGCCCGGTGTTGCGGTAGCAGACCGCCAGGGCGGCGTGGTCGGAGGCGCCGGGGCTCTCGTAGGGTATCCCCGCCTCGATCGCGCCGGCGGCCTCCCCGTACCTCCGGGCGGCAAGCAGGGCCCCGACGTATTCCCGACGGACCGAGGAGTTGTCCGGCCAACGCTCCAGGTAATCCGCGTAGGCGGAGAAGGTTTCCTCCCGGTCCCCCAGGGATTCGCCGCAGGAGATCCGGTACAGGGCGGCCATCTCGTGTCCGGGATCCGACTGGAAGGTGCGGTCGAACCATCCCCGGGCCAGGTCCGGGCGTCCGTCCCGGTACAGGGCTTCCCCGAGGGCGAACATCAGGGGAGGGTCCGCGGGCCGGAGGCGCAGCATCCGCTGAAGGGATTCCACGATCTCCGGACTCCGCTGTCCGAGGCGGCACCGGCACAGTACGGACCAGTACTCCACGGCGTCCGCCTCCGCTCCCGCCCGGCGGGCCCGCCCGAAATCGGCCAGGGCCTCCTTGAAATCGGACAGCCGCCATCGGCAGACTGCGCGCTCGAACAGGAGGTCGGGATTGCCGGGATCCAGCTCCAGGGCCCGGGAGAGATGCTCCGCCGCCCGGTCGAACCGGCCCAGGGCGACGCAGGCCTCCGCGGCCAGGGCCCGCATCCCCGCGTCGGGACCTCCCCGGCGGAGGATGGCCACCGCCGCCCGAAGGGCCCCTTGGGGATCGCCCTCCCGGAGCAGGGACACGGTCCGGTACCGTTCCAGGGAGTCCTCGGTCCAAGCCACGTCCGCCGTCTCGGGCCACAGGGACCGGAGGCGGGTCGCCGCGGCGGCGGCGTCCTCGGGATTCCCGTCGGCCACCAGGAGGAGGGCCTCCAGGGTCAGGAGCCCGGGATCCCGGGGATGCACGGCCAGGGCGGCCCGGCAATCCGCCAAGGCCTCGGGGATGCGTCGGAGTTCCCGGTAGGCCCGGCTCCGCCACAGGCGCTGGGGAACCCCGTCCAGGCCGTTGGAGATCACGAAGGAGAGCATCTGCCGGGCCATGTCCGGGTCGCCCCGGTTCAGGGTCCGTACGGCGTGGACGAAGAGGGCGTTCAGGTACCCCCGGAACACCCGAGGATGACCGGGCGCCAGCGTGACCGCCCGCTCCAGGGCTTCCACGGCGGCTTTGCTCTTCCGTAGGCGGAGGGCAGCCAGGCCCAGGAGGGCCCAGGTCTCCGGACCCTCCGCGCCCAGTTCCAGGGCTCGGCGAAGGCACCGGGCGGATTCCAGGGGACGGGAGGCCGCCAGATAGGTCCGGCCCAGGAAGAACCAGCCCTCTCCCCCGGAGCCGGACCGATCCAGGTACAGCCGGAAGGCTCCGATGGCCTTGGCCAGGTCTCCGCTCGCGTGGAGGGCGCGGCCCAGGTAGAGCAGGGCCTGGGGAAATTCGTCCGTCTCGGAGACGATGCGGGTCAAGAGCTCCACCGCGGAGTCGTAGTCCCTTCGGGATCCGGCCTCCAGGGCTTTGTCGAGCAGGTCGGCTCCCTCGGCGTGCGTCATGGATCGATTTTACCCGGCTCCCGCGGCAGGGGCAATACGAAGGGCCGGAAAAGCGTGGCGGGGACTTCAGGATCGACCGCCGGCCTTCCTGCGCGTCCGCGGGCGGGATATACTACGGGACCATGAAACGGATTCGGACGGTGATCTTCACGGTCGGGACCGCGGCCGGGGTGGTCTGCATCCTGGCCCTGGTCTGGGCCTTCGTATTGCGGGAACGGTCCACCCGGAGGCTCTACGCGGAGTACGAGGTCTTCCGGGCCCTGACGGCCCTGACGGACATGTACCGGGATCCCGGGGTGGTCATGCCCCCGGACGACCGCATCCTGGGCTTCGGTCTGTACCGGGCGGACGGAACCCGGCTCTATCAGTACGGCCGGACCCCGGATTATCTGGATCCCCAAATCCTCCAGGATCCCGCGTCCGCCCGGAGATTCACCGATACCTCCTTCATCCTGGTCCGTCCTTTCGGCATGGACCCCATGCGCCGGCCGGTACCCGGACGACCGGACCGTCCCGGGAGCGGCATGATGATGCCGATGGGCGGGTCCGCCCGGTTCGCCTACATCGAATACGGCCTGGGACCCTTCCGGGCGGAGCAGAGGGCCCTGACCCTGGGAGCCCTGGCCATCACCGCGGCCCTCGGGGCGGCGTACCTGGCGCTGGTGCATTTGTACCGCAGGAATCTCGACCTCCGGGACCGGGAGTACCGGAACCGGGAGCTGGTCCAGCTCGGGGAGGCCGCCCGCACTCTGGCCCACGAGATCAAGAATCCCCTGGGGGTCATACGGGTGCAGAGCGCCCTTCTGGCCCGGACGGTGGGCGGCGGCGCCGAGGAAGGGTTCCGCATCATCGACGAGGAGATCCGCAGACTCGGGAGCCTGGTGGATCGGATCCGGGAGTTCCTCCGAAGCGGGGAAGGCGCCCCGGAACGGATCGCGCTGGGAGAGTTCCTGGAAGGGTGGGGACGGAGGCACGGCGGTAGAGCCCGGATCCTGGATTCCGTTCCGGCGGAAGCCTCGGTCCGGATGGATCGGGGACGGCTGACGGACATCCTGGACAACCTGACCCGAAACGCCCTGGAGAGCATGGAGGGGAGGGAGGACCCCGTCGCGGAGGTGTCCTGCTCGATCCGGAGGGGACAGGTCGTGCTGTCCGTCCAGGACCGGGGTGCCGGGGTGGATCCCCAGGAGGAACCCCGGCTCTTCGAGCCCTTCCATACGACGAAGGAGAAGGGGTCGGGGATCGGGCTGGCCTTGTCCGCCAAATGGGCCCGGACCGCGGGAGGCACCCTGACCTACCGGCCCCGGGAGGGCGGTGGATCCGTCTTCGAAGTCCGGCTGCCCTTGGAGCCCTAGACAAGGCCGCCCCGGAAGCGGGCTTCCGGGGCGACTCGGACCGATCCAGACCGGTACGCGGCTACTCGATCAGATCTTGACTAAGACCGACCGGATGATGTCCACGGCCTCCCGGAGCTCCTTCTCGTTGATCACGAGGGGAGGCGCGAACCGGATGATGTTCCCGTGGGTCTGCTTGGCCAGGAGGCCCGCGTCCCGGAGGGCCAGGCAGACGTTCCAGGCTTCGAAGCCCTTCACGAATACGATGGCGTTCAGAAGGCCCTTTCCGCGGACCAGGACCATCTTCTTGCAGGGGATCTTGGCGACCTCCTCCCGGAAGATCTTGCCCAGCCGTTCGGCGTTCTCCTCGAGTTTACCTTCCTCCAGGACCTCCAACGCGGCGATTCCCACGGCGCCCGCCAGGGGGTTGCCGCCGAAGGTGGAGCCGTGGGTCCCGGGGGTGAAGACCTTCATGACCCCGTGGTCCGCCACGATCGCGGAGATCGGCATGATCCCGCCGCCCAGGGCCTTGCCCAGGCACATAATGTCGGGACGGGCGTTCTCGTGCTCCCAGGCGAAGCGCTTCCCGGTCCGGCAGAACCCCGTCTGGACCTCGTCCGCGATGAAGAGCATCTTGTTCTTGTCGCAGAGCGCCCGGACGGCCTTGAGGTAGCCGTCCGGCGGGACCACGACGCCCGCCTCGCCCTGGATGGGCTCCAGGATCACGGCGACCGTGTTGGGAGTGATCGCCTTCTCGAAGGCCGCGATGTCCTGGTAGGGCACCCGGATGAAACCCGGGGCGTAGGGGCCGTAATTGACCGTGGAATCGGGATCGTTGGACATGGAGATCGCGGCCAGAGTCCGGCCGTGGAAGTTGTCCTCCATGCAGATGATCTCCTGCTTGCCGTTCTGGACGCCCTTGACCTCCACGCCCCAGCGGCGGGCGGCCTTGATGGCGGTCTCCACGGCCTCGGCGCCGGTGTTCATGGGCAGGGCCATCTCGTACCCCGTGAACTCGCAGAGCTTCTTGAGGAACAGGCCCATCTTGTCGTTGTGGAAGGCCCGGCTGGTCAGGGTGACCCGGTCCAGCTGGTCCCGCACGGCCTTTACGATCTTGGGATGCAGGTGCCCCTGGTTGACCGCGGAATAGGCGGACAGGAAATCGAAGTACTCCTTGCCCTCCGGGTCGATCACCTTGACGCCCTTGGCCTTGGAGAGGACGACGGGGAGCGGATGGTAGTTGTGGGCTCCGTATTTCTCGTCCAGATCGATGTATTCCTGGGTCTTCATGAAATCCTCCTCGGTTCCTGTGGAACCAGGCCGTCAGTATAGCATCCCGAACGGGATCCCGCCAAGGGGCATCTTGCTAATTTCTTATAACATAGATATTTATAGAACGGCCCGTGCATCTTTATGCGGCCGGCGGCCCCGAGCGCCGTATCCGGGGGGCGTCCGGGGCCGGAATCCGGGGCTACCGGGCGTACCGGATCCCGTCCCGCTCCTGCTTGCGCTCGATGCCGAGGCGGGCCAGGAGGTCCAGGAGTTCCGGGTACGGAAGTCCGCCGGCCTCGCACATCTTGGGAAACATGGAGATGTTGGTGAATCCCGGGATGGTGTTCGCCTCGTTCAGGTAGACCGCTCCGTCCTTCTTGTCCAGGAAGAAGTCGATCCGGGCCATTCCGGTCAGGGCGGCCAGCTTGTAGGCCCGGACGGCTATGTCCATGACGAGCCGGGAAGTCTCCGCCGGCACCGGAGCGGGGATGAGGAGTCGCGCGCCGTCCGGATCCACGTACTTGGCCTCGTAATCGTAAAAATCGTGGGAGCTCACGATCTCCCCGGGCGGGTACGCCACGGGCGCATCGTTCCCCACGACCGAGCATTCCAGCTCCCGGGCCCGGAGGAAGGGCTCCACCAGGGCCTTGGACCCCCATTCCAGGGCGGACCGGAGGGCGGGGAGGAGTCCCTCGGGACCCTCGATCTTCGAGGTGCCCACGCTGGAGCCCGCGCAGGCGGGTTTGGCGAACATGGGGTACCCGAAGGAGGTTTCCAGGTCGGCCCGGAGGGCCTGGAGACGGGGGGCCTCCAGGTCCGCGGGACGGACCGTCCGGAAGGGCGGGACGGGAAGCCCCGCCCGGGCCCAGAGGGCCTTGGAGACCTCCTTGTCCATGGCCACCGCGCTGCCCAGGACGTCCGCCCCGGCGTAGGCCAGGCCGGCGGTTTCCAGGAGGCCCTGGACGGTGCCGTCCTCCCCGAAGGTCCCGTGCAAGACGGGGAGGACCACGTCCGTCGGGATCGGCGCTCCGGACAGGAGGGCCAGGCCGCGGCCGGGTACGGCCGCCGCGATCCGGGCTTCGTCCTTCCGGATTCCCAGGGGCCCGGTGCCGGTCCGGGCTTCAGCGACGGCTTCCTCGGTCTGCAGGTACCAGACGCCGTCCCGGTCGATCCCGATCAGGGTCGGTTCGTGGGATGCGGGGAGGTGGCGGAGGACGCTGGCGGCGGAGACCAGGGAGACCTCGTGCTCGCCGGATCGGCCTCCGTACAGGATCGTGGTTTTCATCGAGCGGACCTTTCGTGATCGAGTTCGGCCAGGGCGGCTTCGGCCTCGGCTATTTCGTCCCAAGGGATGGCTCCCCGGGCGTAGATGATGGAATTCTCGTGTCCCTTGCCCAGGAGAAGGACGAGGTCCCCCGGTCGCGCCAGGGCGAAGGCCTTGCGGATCGCGGCTTTCCGATCCGGGATCAGGAAGAGCCGTTCCCCCCGGGGCAGCCCGGGGCAGCCCGCGGCGATGTCCTCCAGAAGAGCCATGGGGTCCTCGCCGCGGGGATCCTCGTCG
Organism: uncultured Spirochaetota bacterium; assembly: GCA_937873275.1. Taxonomy (GTDB): domain Bacteria; phylum Spirochaetota; class Spirochaetia; order Treponematales; family UBA12059; genus JAAYUR01. Next base: position 3,320 of record CALMRC010000121.1, on the reverse strand, counting down.
GAAAGGATGACGATGTCGCAGTATTCCGCGGCGATGCGGCCTTGGAGGGGACGCTTTTCCGTGTCCCGCTCGCCCCCGGAACCGAAGACGCAGATCATCCGGCCCGGTATCCGGTCCTTCAGGGGGGGGAGGATGGCCTGGAAGGAGGAGGGCGTGTGGGCATAGTCCACGATCACCTCGAAGTCCTGGCCTTTATCCACGACGGTCATCCGGCCCCGGACCGGTTTCAGCCTCGGCAGGAGGGGGAGGAGATCCCGAGCCGGGATCCCCCGGAGGCGGGAGACGACCAGGAGGGCCGCCAAGGCGTTCCGGACGTTGAACTCCCCGGGCAGTTCGATACGGGCCGGATAGGACGAGCCTTCCTCGACGTACTCGAAGGAGGCGCCGCGCGCGTCGGAGGCGATTTCCCGCGCGAGGGCGTCCGCCGGGACGTCCGCTGCGCCGAAGGAGAGCACCGGTCCGCGGCAGGCGCGGCGGAACAGGTCCGACACGGGGTCGTCCGCGTTCACGACCCCGAAGGAGGGAACCTCGATCTCCCGGCCGGCGATCGTCTTGCGATGATCCACCCGATCCAGGGCTCGGAACAGGTTGGCCTTGTCGTGCCGGTACTGCTCCACGGTCCCGTGGAACTCCAGGTGCTCGTGAGTCACGTTGGTCATGACCCCCACGTCGAAGGCCACGTCCCCCAGCCGGTTGGTGCGGGGGGAAAGACCGTGGGAGGAGGATTCCACCACCGCGTACTCGTACCCCGCGTCCCGCATGGAGGCCAGCATCCGGTGGACCGCGTTGGCCTCCGGGGTGGTCTGGTGCTCGGGGTTCGGAACCTCCCCGGCGCCCGAATCGGACATGACGGTGGAGAAGAAACCCGCCCGGGCCCCCGAGAGGTTCAGCAGCTGCCAGATCAGGTAGACCGTCGTGCTCTTGCCCTCGGTGCCCGTCACCCCCACGACCCCGAGGTTCCGGGAGGGGTGCCCGTAGAAGGCGTCCGCGACGGGGGACAGGGCGAACCGGGAATCGGGCACCCGCAGGTAGGACACCCCCGGTCTTGGGGGGCCGGGTTTCCGGGAATGGACGACGCCGGAGGCTCCCGCGTCCAGGGCCTTGTCGATGAAGTCGTGGCCGTCCGCGTGGAGGCCCGGCAGGGCGAAAAACAGGAATCCCGGGCGCACGTCCCGGGAGTCGTAGGCGATTCCGGTTATCGGTATATCCGCCGGTCCGGCGAGCTCGTAGGCGGGCAGGCTGGGAAGGAGGTCCGATAGGCGGCGCGTCATGCGGCCTATGGTAGCGACCGCCGCGTCCTTGCGCAAGGCGGCCTGCCCGGAACCGGGTCCCGGGCAGGCGGATCGATCAGTCCTTCTTGCCCAGGGGGATGCGGAACTTCGCGGACGCGTAGGCTATGTAGGGGAAGTAACTCTGGTTAATGTCGGTGCCGATGAACGTCATCGCGCCGACTCCGAGGCGGAAGCTCTTGCCCAGTTTGAACTGGACGGATAGCTCGGGTATCATGAGGGCTCCGGTCTCGAAGGAGGTCATGAGACCGAAGAACAAGAAGCCGAATCCGCCGGCGGACAGATTGATCACCATCGGGTCGAAGTCGAGCTCCGCGTAGGCCATGGGATAGATCACGCTCTCGACGATCAGAGTATACAGCTTTCCGCCCACCCCCAGGTTCAGGGGCCCGAGCCCGAAGTTGTAGGCTATGGTTCCCGTGGGCACGAGGAACATGTAGCTCAAGAAATCGCTGTAGTCGTTGCTGGTGTCCGTGATGCCGACCAGGAAGGGAATCTCCGCCCCGATGTCCACCCGCCACTGGGCGAAGGCCGGGACGGCGAGCATGGCGATTAATGCGGCCAGGACGATCGCTTTCTTCACGGTTGCCTCCTTGTTCGAGGTCCGGGGAGACCCGGCGCATTCGAGCGGAACTTGGTCCGGACAACCCCGTCCACTCGATAGTATATCCCCGATTTCCGCCGAAAACATCCTCAAATCGCGCCGACTTTCCAGGTTGACGAGGACCCCCGCATCCGTCATTCTTCGGGCATGGATTCCCGGAAAACCTACGCCGAGCTCCGCCGCCATCTCGACTCCCTGCCCGTGGGATTCCCCCGGGGCCGGGCGGGAATCCGTATCCTCCGGAGGCTGTTTTCCCCGGCCGAAGCCCGGGCGGCCCTGGGACTTTTCTGGAGGTTCCGGAGCGTGCCGGAAGTCGCGGAGGCCTTGGCCTCCCGCGGAGTCGACCTCGGCGGCTTGGCCCGCGTTGCGGGGCACGACCCCGTACGGACCGACGGTGACGCCCCGAGAGATTCCGGCCTCGCCTCCATCCTGCGATCCATGGCGTCCAAGGGGAGCATCCTGATGCGGGGTACGGACGGGACCTTCGCCCTTCTGCCCTTCGTGGTGGGGATGTACGAGATGCAGATCGCCCGGCTCTCCCGGGAGCTCGTACAGGACACCGTGGATTTTATGCGCCGGGGCTACGGCCTGGAGCTCCTGACCACCGGGGAGCCCCAGACACGGGTGATCCCGATCAACGCGGCGATCCGGCCCGAGCACCGCGTCGCCGAGTACGACGAGGTCCGCTCCCTGATCCGGAACGCGGGAGGCCGGATCGCCGTCCTGGACTGCATCTGCCGCCGGGCCGCCGACCTGGCCGGCAAGCCCTGCAAGTCCACGGATCGCCGGGAACTCTGTATGGTCTTCCGGGATTACGCGGACACGGTGGTCCGGGAAGGCTGGGGGCGTCCCGTGGATACCGACGAGGCGCTAAAGATAGCGGATCTCAACCAACGGGAAGGCCTCGTGATGCAGCCCTCCAACGAGCGGGAACCCCAGTTCCTGTGCGCCTGTTGCGGGGACTGCTGCGGCCTCCTGGCGGTGGTCAAGGCCATGAAGCGTCCCGCGGACTTCGTGGCCACCAATCACCGGGCTATTTCGGAGCCGGACCGCTGCATCGCCTGCGGCGCCTGCGTCCGGATCTGCCCCATGGAGGCGATCGTCCTGGACGGGCCGGTCTCCCGGCCCGGCGGCCGGGGCACCGCCCGGATCCTGGAGGGCCGATGCATCGGCTGCGGGGTCTGCGTGGCGGCCTGCAAGGTCGAGGCCCTCCGGCTGGAACCTCTCCGGTCCGCCCGGGTCCCTCCCCGGGACACCGGGGAGCTCCTGGAACGCCTGGCGGCGACCCGTCCGGGGACCCTCACGAAGCTCCGGCACGGTATCGCGGGGATACTAGGGATCCGGACCCGGCTCCGCGGTCGGGGAGGCCGCTGAGCGACGGTCCGGGGCCGTCATCCCCCGTCCCGGGACAGAAAACACCCCGCCAG
>CALMRC010000120.1 GCA_937873275.1 uncultured Spirochaetota bacterium | reverse complement strand
AACCGCCGCCTTCCAGGATGGAACGGCGGCGGTTACTGGAGGTGGGGGGAGTCGAACCCCCGTCCTGATGCGCGTGACAGGAGCCTCTACAGGTTTAGCCGCGCATCGGATTGTCGGGGCCCGCTTGGCTGCGCGGCGCGCGGCGGGCCCGTATCCCGGTTATTCTCGTCCTTCCTTCGTTCGGGCCCGAAGGTCGACCAGCCTCGATCGTGTCGGGAATAACGGCCGCTCGAGGCGGCGCAGCCGGTTCCCGCGTTCTACCGCTTACGCGGCGAGAGCGTAACTGTCGTTGTTGGCAGTTAAAGGGTTGCCGAATGTTAGGAGGTCGGCGCTCCACCTGCAGCCCATGCCCCAATCGCACCAGTCGAAACCGGGGCACCCCCGGTAAGGGGACAACAAAAATATACCCCGCCGCCGGCGGGCGGTCAAGCGGCGGGGCGGGCGGTACCCCGAGCCGTGGAAACCGGGTAGGACCGGCTCCGCGGCTCCGGGCCGCCTTCGCGGTTCCTTGCTACTTGCCCGACCAGGTTCCCGACCGGATCTCTCCGGCGATGCTCGGGATGGTCAACACGTTGCCGACTTCGATGAGGTCGGGGTTGTTCGGATCGGGGATCTTGTCCTTGTTCGCCTCGTAGAGGATCTTCCACTTCCACGGATCCCCGTAGATGAAGGGGTATTCGGCGATCCGCCAGAAGCAGTCCCGGGCCTCCGGGATCAGGCGCACGACGTAGGTGGCCGGGAACTTCGAAGGGGTGAAGTCCTTCATCAGGTCCAGGACCTTCTTGCTGGCCGTGGTGGATTCCGCGTACCGCTTCGCGTCGTACTCCGCCACCGCGAGAGCCATGGAAGCCTTGGCCTCGACCCAGACGGCGCCGAGCTGTCCGGCCGCGTCGTTCTTCTCCCCGAAGCCGATGCGCTCCGACGCGCGGTTCTTCCAGGCGTTGGCGATCCACATGAGCCGCTGTGTCTCCGACTCCTGGAGGGCGACGACGGAGAGCTTTTCGGATTCCTGGGACAACTCCTGGGCCTTGAGGTAATCCCCCCGCTGGAAGGCGATGTCCGCCTGGCGGCGCAGGTCCTGGGCCCGCTTGTAGTTGGGGTTGTCGTAGAGGCTGTGCTGGGCGAAGACGAGGGTGCCCAGGGCGAGCAGGACCGCCAGGGCGATGATTTTCCAGGTGGTCTTCATGGGGTCACCCCCTCGGTGGTGCTGAGTTCCGTCTCAATGGCCTTCATCCGGTCGTCCGTGGCCTGGAGGGACGCGTCCGCGCTCTTCATGGCCGCCTGGGCGGCCGCCTTGCGTTCTTCGGCCAGGTTGGCGGCTTTGAGGAAGCCCGCTTCCGCCGTCTTGAACGCGGTTTCCGCCTCCGTGAATTTGGAGGCCGCCAGATCGGCCTTCGCCTGGTTGTAGGCCGCGAGCGCGGGCGCGTATTCTTCCTTCGCCGCCACATCCGCCTTCGCCGTGTCCGCCTTGCCTTTCGCGGTATCCGCCGCCAGTTTCGCCGAGTCCGCCGCGCTCCGGTCGACGACTTTCGGCGTCGGAGCAGGAGCGGGAGCGGGGGCCGGAGCCGGCGCGGGTTCCGGCATCGGTTCAGGTTCCGGGGCCCCGGCGCAGGAGACCGCCAAGGCCACAGCCGCGACGACCGCCGCGAGTATAATGAGTCTTCGCAACGTGTCCTCCTTGTATTTCTATTATCTGTATACCATTATGAGTCCATATTCCGTCCGCGTCAACCCGGCGGAGTCCCGAAAGCAGTTTTTTCTGTTAAAATGTCGCGGCTGGGGTCCCGAATTTCTCCGACCGAACGGGCTCGGACGGCGAAGCCGCATCAGGTATCCAGCTCCGGGATGTCGATCCAGCGCCGCTCTTTCCAGCTCCGCATCGCCAATTCCGCCAGCTGGACCCCCCGGGCACCGGCCTCCAGGGTCCAGGGGAAGGGATCGTCCTGGACCAGGTGCAGGAGGAAGAGCTCCCACTGGGCCTTGAAGGCGTTGTCGTAGGGCTGGCGGGTGGGAACCTTGGCCCAGTCCGCGTAGTAGTCGATGGGGGAGTCGAGGTCGGGGTTCCAGACGGGTTTGGGGGTCATGGCCTCCCCCTGGATCCGGCATTCCCGTAGGCCCGCCACCGCGGAGCCCTGGGTGCCGTCCACCTGCATCGTGAAGAGGTCGTCCCTCCGCACCCGCACGTCCCAGGAGGAATTGAACTGGCAGACCACGCCGCCCTCGAGTTCGAAGGTGCCGTAGGCCGAGTCCTCGGCGGTGCAGTCGTAGGGTGTTCCCTTCTCGTCCACGCGCTTCGGCAAGTGGACGGCCCCCAGGGCCGAGACCGAGCGGATGGGGCCGAAGAGGTTGGAGATCACGTACTGCCAGTGGCAGAACATGTCCAGGATGATGCCGCCCCCCTCCTCGGCGCGGTAGTTCCAGGAGGGGCGCTGGGCGGGCTGGGAGAATCCGTCGAAGACCCAGTATCCGAACTCGCCCCGGACGGACAGGATCCGGCCGAAGAAGCCCGTGTCGATCAGGTACTTGAGCTTCCGGAGGCCCGGGAGCCAGAGCTTGTCCTGGACGACCCCGTTCTTGATCCCCGCGGCCTTGGCGGCGCGGCAGAGGCCGACCGCCTCGTCCAGGGTCGTGGCGGTGGGTTTCTCGGTGTACACCGCCTTGCCCGCGGCGATCGCCTTGAGGATGGCCGCGGGCCGCAGGGAGGTGACCTGGGAGTCGAAATAGACCTGGTTGGCCTTGTCCGAAAGGGCCGCGTCCAGGTCCGTGGTCCAGGCCCGGAGGCCGTGCTCCGCGGCCAGGGCCTTGAGCTTTCGCTCGTCCCGGCCGACCAGGACGGGTTCCGGGACGATCACGGACCCGTCCCGGGCCCGGATCCCGCCCTGGGCCCGGATGGCCAGGAGGGACCGGACGAGGTGCTGGTTGGTGCCCATGCGGCCGGTGACGCCGTTCATCACGATTCCGATGGTTCGCTCGCTCATACGTGCTCCTGGAAGGCCTTCCGGATGAGGCCGAGATATTCGTCCTGGTCCATGGCCCAGAACCGCCGGGAAAAGATTTCCACTTCCGCGAAGCCCCGGAACCCGGCCTTCTCGACCCAGCCCCGGATCCGGGGGATGTCGATGCAGCCCTCGCCCATGAGGCCCCGGTCCTCCAGCATGTCCTCCAGGGGGGTCTTCCAGTCGCAGACGTGGAAGGCCGCGAGGGTCCCGATGCGGCCGGCCCGGGCGATCTGGGCCTCCAGTTCGGGATCCCACCAGACGTGGTAGACGTCCACGGCGACGCACATCGAGGGGCTTCCGACCCCTTCGCAGAGGTCGTTGGCTTCCTTGAGCGTGTTGATGACGGACCGGTCCCCGGCGTACATGGGATGGAGGGGTTCCACGGCCAGCCGGACGCCCTCCTTTCCCGCGAGGGGCAGGATCGCCTCGAGCCCCGAGCGGACGTGGTCCCGGGCCTCCGCGATCCGCACCTTCGGGTGGGCCCCGCAGACCAGGACCAGGAGTGGGGCTCCCAGTTCCGCGGCGCCCCGGATGAGGCGCTCGTTGTCCCGGATCCGTGCGGCCCGGGTCTCCGGGTCCGGGGCCGGGAAGAACCCTCCGCGCACCAGGGACACGGCTTTGAGCCCCGCGGCCCGGATCGCCGCTCCGGCCGCTTTCGGGTCCCGACCCTCCAGGGCTTCCTTCCAGACCGAGATCCCCGCGACCCCGGCCTCCGCGTACTTGCGGATCGCGGTTTCCAGGTCCCAGGGCTTGGTCGTTGCGGTGTGGACGGCCCACCTTCCGAGGTCGTTCATGCCCCGCCTCCGTCCGGATCCGGACCGATGTCGAAGAATCGCTGTCCGCCCCGTCCCCGGGCGGTCCGGGAAAGCCAGAGGGCCAGCTCCAGGAGGTGGTAGTCCCCCCAGAGGCAGGACTCGCCGTGGGGCGTGTCGCTCCCGTCCGCGGAACGGTCCCAGCCGTTGGGGTAGTGGTACACCGCATGCAGAAGCAGGCCCTCGTGGCCCGGGTCCTCGGACAGGTAGGGGGCCGAGAGGACGGAGGCCGAGGTCCGGAGCCCCGCGGCGGTGTACCGGGCACCGTCGGGATCCCCGGCGGCCGTGAGCCAAGCCCCGAGGCGCAGGAGACCCTGGGCCGCGATGGCCGCCGCGGAGGAGTCCACGGGCTCGATCGGATTCTCCGGGTCCGCGGGCCTGTCCAGGGCACCCGGGATCTCCGAAAGCCGGGGTCCCCCGGTGTCCCAGTAGGGGATGCCGTCCGGCGGGGTGTTCTCGATATAGAAGTCGCAGACCGCCCGGGCGGTTTCCAGGAACCGGGCCCGGACGGAAGCCGCGTCGGGGAAGTACGGAAGGCCGCAGGCCGAGACCTCCGCGTCCGAGAGGCCCGCGGCGAACTCCAGTTCCTCCGCGTACCCGAGCAGGATCCAGGCCAGGCCCCGGGTCCAGGTGGTGAAGGGCGAGTAGCCCTGCTGGCTGGAGGGGCAGCGGTAGCTGCCGTTCACGGTGTTGAATACGGACTCGTGGGCCACCCGTCCCCGGACGTCCCAGCGGTCCCGTCCCGTCCCGAAGTAGACGTTGTATCGGGCCGTGGTCTCCGCGTGGGCCAGGAGGCGGCCCAGGAGGTCCGCCCGGGCGTCCTGCTCCCCCAGGAGGACGTGGCCCAGCCGGTGCCCCAGGGCCAGGCTCCGGAGGGAGCGGATGGTGTCCGCGAAGAGGCTGTGGGGGCCGTTGAAGGAGCGGATGAAACCCAGATTCTCCGGGAGGGCCGTCCACCGGGCCGCCTGCACGGCGCCGGAGGCCTTGAGGGCCAGGGCGTAGTACCGCCGCTCCCAAGGATCCGCCGGGAAGACTCCCTCCCGGGCCTGGCGGAGGAGGGTTCCGTAGGTGCTCACGTTGTTGAATCCGTGGTCGTGGACCCCCGTGTGGGTCAGATGCGGGGCCATGAACCGGAGGGTGCTGGATCGCCCGTACTCCAGGTGCCAGGGGTCGCCGAGGGCCTCGTGGACCAGGAGGGGCATCCCGAACTGGAAGCCCTGGGTCCACTCGGTCCAGCCCCGGGCGGTGTACCGTCCCGCGTCGGTGAACACCGGCGCCCCGGACCCCGGCTTCCACCGGGCGGCCAGGCGTCGGATCTTGCCGTCCGCCGCGGCGAAGGCCCGGCCGGCGGACGCCGCCGTACCCTCCAGGGTCGGCGCGTTCCGGATGTCGATCATGCGCTGTCTCCGTTCCGCGGCCGGTCAGAGCCGCGAGACGTGGAACCCGCCGTCCACGTCGAAGATGCCTCCCGCGGAGAAGGGGAAGGCCCCCTCCAGGAGGGCCCGGACCGCCTTCCCCGTGTCCTCGGGGGTCCCCCACCGCCCCTGGGGCACCAGGCCCTGGGCGATGAGTGCGTCGTATTTCTCCTTGACCCCGCTGGTCATGTCCGTGAGCATGATGCCGGGCCGGACCTCGTAGACCGGGATGCCTTCCGGGGCCAAGCGGGCCGCCCAGAGCTTGGCGGCCATGGACAGGGCCGCCTTGGACATGCAGTAGTCCCCCCGGCTCGTGGAGGCGGTCACCGCGGAGATGGAGGTGACGAAGATCACCTTCCGTCCCCCCGGGAGCGGGGTGTCCCGGGATCCGGCCAGCCAGCGACTCGCCACGTCCCGGGTCAGGAAGTAGGGGCCCCGGACATTGGTCGCCATAAGCTCGTCGAAGGACTCCTCCGAGGCCGCCAGGATGTCCGCCCGCACCCGGGGGGCGATGCCGGCGTTGTTCACCAGGGCGTCCAGGTCCCCGAAGGCCGCGAACACCTCTCCGGCCAGGGCGTCCCGGGCCGCGGGGTCGGACAGGTCCGCGCGGAAGGCCCGGAAGCGGGGCTCCGGGGTCCCCGCCGGACGGGCCCGGGCGGCCGCGGCGGCGCACTGGTCCACCGTCTCCCGGGCGGCCGCCTCGTTGCCCGCGTAGTGGATTGCCACGGAAAACCCGGCGGAGGCCAGTTCCAGGGCGATGCCGCGCCCCAGGCCGCGGCTGGACCCCGTGACGAGGGCTACAGGAGTTCTGTCCGCCGGGACGGAGACCGGTTCGGCTTGCGGGAACGTCGCCATTCCTACAAGATGCTGGCCGCCCCGGGCCGGTGTCAAGCCGGAAAAATCGCTGGAACGGCCCATTGTTTTCTTGACGTCACCGCAAAGGTATCCCATACTTTCGGAAAGCGAACGTTTCCGTAAGGAGGCTCACGACATGAAACTCGGTATTCGCGCTCTCACGATCATCCTCGTCCTCTTCCTGGCCGTCGGCGCCGTATCGGCCCAGGCCACCTGGAAGCCCGTCAAGCCGATCACCATCATCGTTCCCTGGGGCGCGGGCGGATCCACGGACCAGATCACCCGGGTCTGCGCCGCGGAACTCGAATCCGCTCTCGGACAGAAGATCGTCATCGTGAACCAGCCCGGCGCCTCCGGCTCCGTGGGAACCAAGAACGCGATGGACGCCGAGAAGGACGGGTATACCTGGACCGCCGGCGCCGCGGCGGACCTGGCCACCTACAAGGTCCAGGGCATGCTGGACACGGACATCCGGAACGACTGGCACATCTTCCTCTCCGTGGCCAACGTCTCCGTGGTCAGCGTGAACGCCGCCACCCCCTACAAGGACTTCAAGGACCTGCTGAACGCGTTCAAGAAGAAGCCCGGCCAGGTCACCGTCGCCACCGCCGGACAGAGCTCCGCGGGGCACATCGGGATCGAGCTGATCCGCAAGTACACCAAGATCGAGTACAAGCACGTCACCTACGACGGCGGCAACCCCGCGGTCATCGCCACCGTATCCGGCGAGGCCCAGGTCACCACCCAGCTGGCCGTCGAGGAAGCCGACATGATCCGCGGCAAGAAGCTCCGTCCCCTGGCCGTGCTGTCCGACAAGCCCCTGATGCTCGAAGGCTACGGCGAGATCCCCGCGATCACCAAGTGGATCAAGGATTTCAAGGCCGGCCCGAACTACTTCGGGATCTTCATCCCCAAGGGAGTCCCCGCCGAGGTGATCGCCACGGTGGAGAAGGCCTGGCAGGACACGATCATGAAGTCCGCCAAGGTCCAGGAATACGCCAAGGCCCGGGGCGCCATGTTCGCCCCCTCCTACGGCAAGGAAGCCCAGGACCGCGCCTTCGCCTACTACCAGCCCGTAGCCTGGCTCTACTGGGACGCCGGCAAGGCCAAGGTTTCCCCGGACACGGTGGGCATCCCCAAGCCGTGACGCCGGTCGCGAACCGTATCTCCTGAAACCGCGCCCGCCGGCCCCGCGCCGGCGGGCGTTTCCCGTGCACGGGCATCGTCCCGGATCCGAACCTGAACCCTGGAGCCCCCCCATGACCGAACGGACCATGACGAAAGCCGACCTCGTCACCTCGATCCTCCTGATCGTTTTTTCCGCAGCCGTATTCCTCATCTCCGCGTCCATGCCGACCATGGCCGAGCAGAACCGGAACCCCCTGGCGGCCCCGGGCATCGTTCCGGGCTTCATCGGGGTCGTGCTCTTCCTGCTCGGACTGGCCATGCTGATCCGGTCCGTGCGCCGGGGCGCCCCGGCGTTCTTCGCCCAGGACCGGGGAAAGCCGTCGGAGGTGGACCGGTCCTCCTGGGGACGGATCGCCCTCACGGTGGGTCTGTGCCTGCTGTACGCCCTCCTGCTCGGCCGGGTGTGGTTCCCCCTCCTGACGTTCCTCTTCGTCTTCGTGTTCGTGACGGCCTTCGAGTACGACCGGAAGGCCCCGGCCGCGGGGCAGTGGAAGGTACCCCTCTTCGCGGCGATCCTGGCGGCCTGCACCGCCGCGTCGGTCTACCTCGTGTTCCAGTACCTCTTCCTCGTCAACCTGCCCTAAGGAGTCCGGGATGTTCGAAGGATTGCAGCTTTTCGGTCAGGCGATCGTCTCGACGTTCACGCTGAGGGCGCTGTTCGACGCCCTGTGGTCGACCCAGCTCGGCATCATCATCGGGATGCTTCCCGGGCTCACGGCCACCATGGGCGTGGCCCTCCTGACGACCCTGACCTTCCACATGGCGCCCAACAACGCCATCCTGATCCTCATCTGCATGTACATCGGGGCGATCTACGGCGGAAGCCGCAGCGCCATCCTCCTCAACATTCCCGGGACCCCCGCCAACGCCGCCACCACCGTGGACGGTTACCCCCTGGCCCTGCAGGGCAAGGCCGGCAAGGCCATCGGCATCGCGACCACGGGATCCTTCCTGGGATCCATCATCGGCATGCTGGCGATGGTCGTCTTCACGCCCCTCATCGGGAGCGTGGCCCTGAGTTTCCAGTCCTTCGAGTTCGTGTGGTTCTCCATCTTCGGGATCATCATCTGCGGGAACCTCACGGCGCCGAAGGATCCCCTGAAGGGCTGGATCGCGGGCTTCCTGGGCCTCTTCGTGGCCATGATCGGCATGGAAGGCATCCACGCCTACGTGCGCTTCTCCTTCGGGAGCACCAACCTCTCCGGCGGCATCTCCCTGATCCCCGCCATGGTGGGGGCCTTCGGCTTCGCGGAGATCATCTCGGTGATGCGGGTGGAGCGCTACGAGGTCGTCAAGACCAAGATCGACCGGGTGTTCCCCAAGCTGTCCGAGGTGTTCCGGTACTGGAAGACCATCATCCGGTCCGGGATCATCGGCACCTTCATCGGGGCCATCCCCGGAGTGGGGGAGGACATTGCGGCCTGGGTCTCCTACGACGTGGCCAAGCGGGGGGCGAAGCCGGAGGAGCGGGAGAAATTCGGCAAGGGCTCCATCGAGGGCCTCCTGGCCTCGGAGACCGGGAACAACGCCTGCGTTCCCGGCGCCATCATCCCCGTGCTGACCCTGGCCATCCCGGGCTCCGCCCCCGCGGCGGTCCTCCTGGGGGCCATGCTGATCCACGGCGTGCGTCCGGGGCCCCTCATCATGATCGAGTTCCCGACCTTCATCTACGAGGTAGTGGCCATGGTTCTCCTGGCCACCTTCATGATGTTCATCCTGGGGCTCTCCATGGTCCGCCCCCTGGTAAAGGTCCTGCAGGTCCCCCGGCAGAAACTGATGCCCGTCATCTTCATCCTCTGCGTGGTGGGCTCCTTCGCCCTCCAGGCCCGGCTCTTCGACGTGGGCGTGATGATGGTGTTCGGGATCCTGGGCTACACCCTCCGGGAGATGGATTATCCCATGGCCCCCCTGGTCCTGGGCATCATCCTGGGGGACATTCTGGACAAGAACCTCCGGCGGGCCCTGATCCTCTCGGACGGAAACCTGGCGCCCTTCTTCACCCGGCCCATCTGCCTTGCCCTCTTCCTGCTCACGATGTTCATCGTCCTGAGTCGGGCCAAGTGGTTCCGGGCCCTGCTTGCGAAGATCTTCCGGAAGAACGCGACTGCTTGAATTTCTGGACTCACCACGGAGGTCACGCGAGCCGGACGTTCGTCCGGCTCGCGGCGACGAAGCCCTTCGGTCTTCGTCGATTATGTCTCAAATAGATCGCCGAAGCTCGCTTCGGCGCCGTCCGGATGGCGCAGCCATCCGGACGCGTTCTCCGTGCGCTCCGTGGTTATTTCCTGAAAATGTTCTTCCGTTAGTCCGACAGCCATTCTGGAAGGTGGGCGGCCACGAACTCGTCGTCCGTGAGGTGGGGGTAGGACCGGCATACACGGTCGATCTCCTCCGCCTGGCCGGGGGACAGGACCTCCTCCGGGTTCAGGCACCAGGTCCCCGCGAGCAGGCCCTGGCGCCGGAGCACCTCGTGGATGCCGGGGATGCAGCCCGCGAACCCGTAGGCGGCGTCGAAGACCGCGGCGTTCGCGTCCGTCACCTCCTGGGCCCGGGTCAGCAGGGCCTGGGGTATCGGCGCCCCCGCCTCCGACAGGTCCCGGGCTGTCCGCAACAGCTCCACGGCCCGGCGGGTCCAGACGCTCCAGTGGCCCAGCAGGCCCCCGACGACGCGGAGGTTCCGGATTCCCCCGGAGGTCCGGATCGAGTATTCCGTGAGCAGGTCGACCACGATGTTGTCGTCGTTCCCCGTGTAGAGGGCGATTTCCCCCTCCCGGCCGGACTCCGCCACGGCCCGGACCACGTCGAAGGTCCGATAGCGGTTGAAGGGAGCCATCTTGATCGCGATGACGTTCTCGATTTCGCAGAGGCCCCGCCAGAACTCGTAGGGAAGGATCCGTCCCCCCACCGCGGGCTGGAGGTAGAACCCGATGACCGGGATGACCCGGGCCACCTTGCGGACGTGGGCCAGGAGATCCTCGTTCGAGTCGTCGTTGTGGCCCGCCAGGCTCAGGAGCCCCGCGTGGTATCCCGCGGAAACCAGGAAGTCCACCTCCTCGAGGGCCTGGGCGGTGGGACCGCAGACCCCGCCCACCTTCAGGACCGGCCGTCCCCGCCGGGCGCACCACCCGTCGATCGCCGCGGAGACCTCGGTCAGCACGGGGCGGAAGAGTCCGTGCCGGGGATCCCGGATCTCGAACTGGGTCGTGTGGACCCCCGCGGCGATCCCGCCCGCCCCGGCGTCGATGTAGTACCGTACCAGGGCCCGTTGGCGCCGGGGATCGAAGCGCCGGTCCGCGTCCAGGGCCAGGGGAATGGCGGGGATCGCGGTTCCCTTCCGCAGGGTTTCCAGGAGTCCCGCCGGGATTTCCGATCTATGCATGCCGCGTCCCTCCGTCCTAGTAGGTTCCGTCGGTGGTCTCGAAATGGGTCGGCTTTCCCAGGGAAACTCCCCCCCCGGCGATCCAATCCGCCTGCATCCGGATCATCTCGGCCAGGGGGACCCGGGGATACCCGAAGAGCCGGAAGGAGAGGCCCGCGTCGTTCAGGTAGGCCCGGCCGCCCGTCCCGTCGCCCCGGAAGGCCGGGGCCTTCCCCAGGAGGCGGCCGATCTCCTCGGCGGTCCGGCGCACGGAGACGGTCTCCGGCCCCGACAGGTTCAGGACGAAGGCCGGGCTGGCCGCGTGGCGGAAGGCCAGGAAGGTGCGCTCCAGCACGTCCCCCTGCCAGATGCAGTTGAAGTTCTCGACCGACAGGTCCACGGGTTTCCCCGAGGCGACCTTCCGGGCGATGTCGTGGAGGACCCCGTACCTCGGGTCGATCGCGTAGTTGAGGCGCAGGATGCAGACCCGGGTGCCCGCGGCGTTGGCGAAGTGCTGGAAGACCCGCTCCCGGCCCAGGGCGGACTGGGCGTAGTCGCCGACGGGCCTCGGGGGATCGGATTCCGCGGAGCCCCCGGTATAGGGGGTGACGAAGTCGTAGACGCAGCCTGTGGAAAAGGCGACGATCTCGGATGCCCGGTACCGGTCCGCCGTGTAGGCGGGCACTACGGTGTTCATGGCCCAGGTCGTCTCCTCGGACCCGGAGGTGCCGAATTTCTTGCCCGCCATGAAGACGACCCGGGGAGCGTCGGGCAGTCGATCCACGGCCGCCCGGTCCAGGAGATCGCACTCGACGCAGTCCACCCCGGCGGCCTCCAGCTTCGCCCGGGCTGCACGGTCGGAAAACCGGGAAACCCCGACGATCCGGGATCGGGAACCCGCGGCGTCCCGGGCCCGGGCGGCCATCCTGCCCAGGGTCACCCCGATCTTGCCCCCGATCCCGAGGATGACCAGGTCTCCGGGGCTGTCCCGGAAGAGCTCCACCACCCGGGGGGTCGGCTCGGACATGAACGACTCGAGGTCCTCCTCGGTCTCGAATGCGGGCAGGTTCCAGGCATCCATGGGCGTTTCCTTTCAGGGTACGGCCGCGCCGTAGGCGGGCCGGGCTATGCGTCCCCGGGACAGGACCAGTCGGGTCTCGAAGTCCGGGCTCAGGGTCACGATGTCCGCGTCCTTGCCCGGTGCCAGGCTTCCCTTCCGGCGATCCGCTCCGATCGCCCGGGCGGGGGTGGCGGTCCACATCTCCGCGGCCTCGGTCAGGGGAATTCCGGCGTCCCGGACCATCACGGCCAGGAGCCGTTCGGCGGTGGCCACGCTACCCGCGAAGGCCTGGCCGTCGGACATCCAGGCGACCCCGTCCCGGACGACCGCGGTCTGACCCGAGTCCCGGGACCCCAGGGGATAGCTCCCGTCCGGGAGTCCCGCGGCCCGCATGGCGTCGGTCACCAGGCAGCACCGGGCGGGTCCCTTGATCTTCCGGGCCAGGCGGAGGAGGGAGGGGGGAAGATGCCGGCCGTCCGCGATCAGCTCTACGTACATCCCGTCCAGGAGCCAGGCGGCCTCCAGGACCCCGGGCACCCGATACCCGCCCACCCGCTTGACCGTGGACATGGCGGAGTAAAGGTGGGTGACCAGGGTGAAGCCCGCGTCGAAGGCCCGACAGGCTTCCTCGAAGGTGGCGTCGCTGTGGCCGATGGAGGGCAGGATGCCCCGGCGCAGGAGTTCCGCGGCCATGTCCAGGGCGCCGGGAAGTTCCGGAGCCAGGGTCCAGCGGGCGATGTCCCCCGAGGCGTCCAGGATCGAACGGTATTCCGAGGGGTCCGGATTCCGGATGTGCGCCGGATCCTGGGCGCCCCGCTGGGCCTGGGAGAAGTAGGGCCCCTCCAGGTGCAGGCCCAGGAAGTCCGGGCAGTCCGTCTCGCCTTTGGCCTTCCCGAAGGCGGCCAGGCCGGCGTCCAGGGCGGCCCGGGAGCTGGCCAGGGTGGTGGGCAGGATGGAGGTGGTTCCGTGGGCCAGGTGGGACCGGGCGGCCCGGACGACGCTTTCGGGATCCCCGTCCATGAAGTCGGCTCCGCCGCCGCCGTGGCAGTGGAGGTCCACGAAACCCGGGAGGACGTAGTCTCCCCCGGCGTCCAGGACCCCCGCGGTTTCCGGGTTCGCGCCCAGCCAGGCCCGGGTCTCCCGCTCGTCGGGGAAGACGGCGGAGATCCGGGAGCCCTCGACCAGGACGGCCCCGCCGGGCTGGAGGAGCCGGGGCGTCACCAGGACGCCCCCCCGGATCAGGAGGCGGCGCTCCCCGGCCCGGGGCCTCACGGCAGGGCCCCCGCGGACTCGGCGTCCAGGTAGAGGACGCAGGCGGGGTGGTTCCGGAGGGCCGAGGCCGGACAGTCCGGGGAGACCGGACCGGAAAGCATGCGGCGAACCGCCTCGGCCTTGGTCGGACCGGGAACCGAGCAAAAGAGCCGCCCGCCGGACAGGAGGGCCGGGACGGTCAGGGTCAGGGCCCGGCGGGGAACCTCGTCCAGGGAGGCGAAACACCCGTCGTGGACCTGCTGGGCCCGGCACGCGGAATCCAGCTCCGCCTCCTTGACGGTCCGGGGGTCCCGGAAGTCCGCGACCCCGGGGTCGTTGAAGGCGATGTGGCCGTTCTCCCCGACGCCCAGGCAGACCAGGTCGATGGGCGCCTCCGAAAGGAGGGCGGCGTACCGGTCTGCCTCCCGGTCCGGGTTCCCGGATCCGGCCCCGGGGGCCAGGTACTCCACCCGGCCCAGGGGGACCCGGGAGAAGAGGGCGGCCCGGAGGAATTCCCCGAAGCGCCGGGGATCCCCAGGGGGGAGTCCCTCGTATTCGTCCATGTGGAAGGCTTCGACCCGGGGCCAGTCGATCCCCTCGGCGTCCCGGAGTCCCGCGAGGACCTCGTTCTGGGAGGGCGCCGCGGCGAAGACCATGCGGCACCGCGGCCGGGCGGCCAGGATCCCCCGGATCGCGGCGGCGCAGTCCGATGCGGCGGCGGCCCCCAGGGCGATCCGGTCCGGATAGACCCGGACCTCCAGGAGATCGACGTGGAAAGACCGGACCGGTCGGACGGGACCGGCCGTCGGCGCGCCGGAGACGCTCACGAGGCGCCACCCCGGGGAAGCGCTTCTCCGTTCCGGACCACGAGGCCCAGGGACGCGAGAAGGGTTTCCGTCCGGCGGCCGTACTCCAGGAAGACCGCCCGGCGGGCTTCCTCGGGGGAGCTCACCGAGGGATCGTGGTAGACCACCGCCATGTGGGGCTCGATGGTGAGCCAGCCCGAGTAGCCCCGGGCCGCGCAGTCCGCCAGGATGTCCCGGACCCGGGCCGGTCCCTCCCCGGGATAGACGTAGGTCTCCTCCCCCGTCCCGGGATCCCTCCGGCCGTCCTTGATGTGGATGTGGACCACGTGGTCCCGGAGGGCCGTCCAGGACACCCAGGAATCCTGGTTGGGCCAGGGACGGGGCCGGGAGAAGTCCGGGGTCAGGGTCGGATTGCCCGTGTCGAAGACGAGTTTGAGCCCGGGAACCTCCGACAGGAGTTCCAGGGTGTTCTCGACCCCCATGCCCCCGTAGTTGAAGCAGTTCTCGTGGACCGGGACCATCCCCCGGTCCGTGAACACCCCGCAGAGTTCCCGGAGCCTCTCGAAGCGCTGCCGTTTCTTCTGGTCCGGAAGGGGGGTGCCCTCGGCGTCCACCCGGACGGCGTAGCTCATGATGCGCACCAGCCGGGTTCCCAGGGCCTCCATCCGGTCCGCCGCCCGCCGGGCCGCGGCCAGGGAGGCGGGGAAATCCTCGTCCACGCTCTTGCCCCAGTTCGCGATGCTGGAGCCCAGGCAGCAGACCCCGATCCCGGCACGCTCCAAGGCCTCGCGGAAGGCCTCGAAGGCCGGCTCCGGCAGGTCGTGGACGTTGACTCCGTCCACGTTCCGGGCCTCGATCCACGACCAGCCCAGGGTCTTCAAGGCACGGATCTGGCCTTCCGCGGAGTCCGAGGCCTCGTCCGCGAAGCCCGCCAGGCGAAACGTACAATTCTCCATCCCGATCCTCCGTTCCCGGGCCGCCTAGGCCGGATCCGCGGGAACCGCGGGCCGTCCCGTGGCGGCGCTCTCGTAGATGGCCCGGATCAGCGCCACCGGCCGGGTGGCCTCGATTCCGTCCACCAGGGGAGTCCCGTTTTCCCGGATCGCCCGGAGGATGTCCTCGATCTGCAGGCGGTGCCCCCGGTGGCCGATGGCCGTCGGATCCGAGGCCCCGCCCCCCGTGGAGGTGGACGAGGCGAAGCGGGTCCGGATCTCCTCGTCCCCGGGAACCTCGGCGGCGAAGCGCCAGAAGGCCAGGCTCTCCTCCTCCAGGATGGCGCTTCCCGCGGTTCCCAGGACCTCGACCCGCTTCAGGAAACCCGGCCAGACGGCGGTGGACCCCTGGACGGCCCCCAGGGCCCCGTTCTCGAACTCGAGGGTCGCCGAGGCGTTGTCCTCGATCTCCAGGCCCGTGTGCCCCGCCACGCCCGTGAAGGCGCTCACCCGGCGGACCTTCCCCAGGTACCACAGGAGGAGGTCGATGGCGTGGATGGACTGGTTCATGAGGGCCCCGCCCCCGTCCATCGCCTTGGTGCCCTTCCAGCCGCTACCGGAATAGTAGGACTGTTCCCTCCACCACTTCACGTAGGCGCTTCCCATGGTCAGCCGTCCGAAGCGGCCCCCGTCGAGGGCTTCCTTGACCGCCCGGGCCGCCTCGAAGAACCGGGAGGGAAAGATCCCCGAAAGCACGACCCCGGCCCGGCCGCAGGCCTCCACGATCCGCATGCAGCGTTCCACCGTGATCTCCAGGGGCTTTTCCACGATGACGTGGCGGCCCGATTCCGCGGCGGGCACGGCGGAATCCAGGTGGGCCCCCGAGGGGGAGCAGACGTTGACCACCTCCATGTCCGGGTCGGAGAGGAAGGACGCAAGGTCCCCGTAGGCCCGGCACCCGTGCTTGGCCGCGAAGGTCCGGGCGCGCTCGGGTACGGTGTCCAGGCAGGCGGCCACCGAAGCCCCCGGTATCTCCCCGATCGCCCGGGCGTGGAACTCCGCGATCATCCCCGTGCCTACGATGCCGAATTTCATCGGATGCTCTCCTTCTCCAACCGGATGAACAAGTCCATGGACGTCCGCAGGACGGCGCCGGGATCCGCGGGCACCTCGAAGATCTCCACGCTGACCCAGCCCCGGTAGCCCCGGGACAGGAGGGTGCGGAACGCGGGCAGGTAGTCGGAGGCGCCCGTGCCCGGGGCGCGGCCGTCGATCTCGTTGGCGTGGACGTGGCGTATGTCCTCGAAGTGCCGGGACAGGAGGACCTCCCAGGGCTCGCCCTCGCCGGACACGTTCCGGAAATCGAACATGGAGCCCACCCCGGGGCTTCCGGCGGCCCGGGCGCGCCGGACGGCCTCCGCGAGGGTGTTGACCACGTCGGTCTGCTCCGGGGACAGGGACTCCAGGAGCAGGGCGCATCCGCGGGCCTCGGCCGCGGGGCCCGCCTCCCGCAGGGCCACGTCCAGGGCGGCCTCGGCGTCCGCTTTCGACACACCGGGCAGGCTGCCCCGCTGGCGGGGGGATCCCAGGATCAGGGGGCCTCCCCCGAGCTCCCCGGCGCAGTCCGCCAGGAACTTGAGATGGTCCACGCTCCGGCGGCGTACCGCGGGATCCGGGGAGGCCAGGTGTAGGCCCTCGGGCTTGGCCAGGAGCCAGTGGAAGCCCGCGAAGGAGAGGCCTTCCCCCTCCAGGACCTCCCGGGCCTGCGCAAGTCCTTGCCGGACCGCACCGGGGGAGAAATCCCCGAAGATCGTGTACGGGGCGAACTCGATGCCCGAGTACCCGGATTCCCGGATGACCCGGGCGGCCCGGGGCAGGGGAAGGTCCCCGAAGAGCTCATTGCAGACGGAATACGTCAGCTTCGTCATGGGTTTCCACTCTAAGGGCGGGCCGGCGGGCTGTCAAGGAAAAGACCCCCCGGGATCGACCCGGGATCGGCCGTCCGGCGGGAGATCCGGCCGCGGTGCGATCCGGCCGCGGTGCGGCTCCTATTCCACGGACACGACGGTCACGAACGATTCGCCCCCGGGAAGGGCGATCGCGGCGGACTGGCCCGGGGCCTTGCCCATGAGGGCCCGGACGAGGGGAGCCGTCCAGCCCACGAGCCCCGCGTCGGGGTCGGACTCGTCCACGCCCACGATGCGGAAGGACGTGAGGGATCCGGATCCGTCCCGGAGGGTCACCCGGGCTCCGAACCGGACCCGGTCGTACCCCGAGTCCGGCCGGTTCACGACCTCGACGAGGCCGGCCATGCGGGCCAGGTACTCGATCCGCCGGTCGAGGCGAGCGAGGCGCCTCCGGGCGGTGGCCAGGGCGTCCGCGTTGGAGGGATCCCGGGAAAGCCGCAGGATCTCTCCGGCCAGGGCGGGACGCTCCCCGGCTTCCAGGGTTTTCAACTCCGAGTAGAGCTTTTCGGCACCCTCGGGGGTCACGTAGTTCCGGGCTCCCGGGGGGAGGGGGATCTTGAACTCCGGGGCGTCCTCGTCGCGGGAATCCGCGGAGGACTCGTCCACGAAGGCGCGGCTCACGGGGGTCCCCTCCGGCCTCAGGTCAGGGGCGCGGGAACCCGCACCAGCCGGACGGAAGCCTGGGGACGTTCCTCGACGATCTCCCGCCAGGAGACGGCCTGGCGGGTCGAGGGATCGTAGGCCCGGATTCCGAAGGCTCCTTCCGTGTCGAATCCCGGGATCAAGAGGATCCTGCGGGAGGCGGAACCGTCGGTCAGGAAGGCGGCGAAGACGTCGTCCGGGTATTCCAGGGAGGATGCATGGACGGCGGCCGCGGCGGCCGCAACGGGTAGACCCTTGCCGGATTCGTACCGGGGAAAGGGTTTGTAGGCGGCGGTTCTCCGGGGATCCCGGTCGTCCGCGAAGGGGAGGGACGGCACGGAGCTCAGCTCCGACGCCCCCAGGACCCGGCCGGACCCGGACAGGAATTTTTCGACCGCGTCGTCGTAGGTCAGACTGGAAAGGAGGCGGAAACCCGGTCCCCCCGCGATGAGACGGCCCGAGGCGAGGGACTGTCCGAACCGGACCGCCCCGGACGGGGCGCCGCCGGGAGCCCGGAAGAAGTCGGTCCAATCGAGGGATCCCCCCGCGGCGGCGAGGATCTTGCCCAGGTGGTCCCGGAGTTGGTAGTAGAAGAGCTGCCCCAGCAGGACGTTCTGCCGTACCACCGCCCCGTAGAGGACGATGTCCGCCCGGGTCCGCTCGGCCTGGGGATAGAGGCGGACATAGCAGGTGGGATCGTCGGACAGGAAGATCTTGGCCTGGATCAGGTCTCCGTTGCGCTGAAAATTGCGCTGGACGATGGTATTGCCCGGGGAGACGAGGGGAAAGTCCCCGTCCCGCTCCCGGAGGAACCGGACGTAGAAGAAATCCTCCTGCCGGTCCACGCTGACCTGGACTCGTCCTCCGGTCCCGGACAGGTAGGTCTCCGGGAACTTCACGGCGCTGTTCCAGTTGGCCGTGACGACGGCGGTCAGGAATCTCGTACGGGCCTCGTTCGTGTCGGGCAGTCGGGACAGATCGGGCCCCGACGGAGTCTGTCCGAAGGATGGGATCGCGAGCAGGGACAGGAGGATACCTAGGGCTAGGACTGGCTTCATCGGGGCTGCTCCGGAACGATGATGTTTTTCCAGTATACTACACGGCGGGATCGAAGGATAGACTCCGGGGTTTCCCGGGTTCCCCCGGTCTTCCCGCGGCGCTTATCACTCCTCCGCCGTCCATGGTACTCTATCGCATCATGCTCGAGGATTCCAGCGCCGCGGTGACGGCGCATGACGGCGCCGCGGAGACGGCTTTCGTCGAACTCGCCCGGCTCAAGAAGGACCGGGGCGCCCTGATCCTGGCCCATACCTACCAGCTTCCGGAGATCCAGGCCGCGGCGGACCTGGTGGGCGACTCCCTGGAGCTTTCCCGGGCGGCCGCGCGGACCGACGCCCGGGTCATCGTGTTCTGTGGGGTCCGGTTCATGGCAGAGACGGCCAAGATCCTGGCCCCGGACCGGACGGTCCTCCTGCCCGCGGAGGACGCGGGCTGTCCCATGGCGGACTCCATCACCGCCGAGAACCTCCGGGATTTCAAGTCCCGGTACCCCGGTCGGCCCGTGGTGACCTACATAAATTCCACCGCGGAGGTGAAGGCCGAGAGCGACTGGTGCTGCACCAGCGCCAACGCCCTCCGGGTGATCGAGGCCGTGGATTCCCCGGAGATCCTCTGCGTCCCGGACCGGAACCTGGCCCGGTGGTGCCAGCGGAACACGACCAAGAAACTCGTCTGGTGGGACGGGTTCTGCCTGGTCCACGTCCGGATCGACCCGGAGGACGCCCGGGCCGCCAAGGCGAAGTACCCCGACGCCCTCCTCCTGGCCCACCCGGAGTGCGAGCCCGAGGTCCTCGACCTGGCGGACCACGTCCTCTCCACCAGCCAGATGCTGGCCTTCGCGGCCCGGTCCCCGGCCCGGCGCTTCCTGATCGCCACGGAGGCCGAAGTGGTCGGCAAGCTCCGGAGGGACCACCCGGACCGGGAGTTCTACACCGTGGGGCCCGCCCAGCACTGCGTCAACATGAAGAAGACCCGGCTGGCCGACGTACTCCGGGCCCTGGAGACCGGGAAGCCCGCGGTGACCCTGGACCTGGACCTCATGGCCCGGGCCCGGAGGCCCATCGACCGGATGCTGGCCCTGGGGTGAGCGGGATCGGGAAGGCGGATATGGACGGAACGAAATCGGTCGCGGTCGGACTCTCGGGGGGAGTGGACTCCTCCGTGGCCGCGGCCTTGCTGGTCCGGGCCGGGTACGAGGTCACGGGACTCACCATGCGCATCTGGGACGGCCCGGAAACCGGCCAGTCCGGGTGCCGCCAGGGCTGTTACGGTCCCGGGGAGGAGGAGGACATCGCGGCCTGCGAGTCCCTGTGCTCCCGCCTCGGAATACCCTACAAGGTCGTGGATCTCTCCCGGGAGTACGAGGCTACGGTCCTGGAGTACTTCCGGGCGGAGTACCTTCGGGGACGGACCCCCAATCCCTGCGTCCTGTGCAACCACGCCGTCAAATTCGGCTTCCTCCTGGAGCGGGCCCGGACGGAGGGCCTGGAATTCGGCCGTTTCGCCACGGGGCACTACGCCCGGATCCAGGAGAGGAACGGCCGGCCCTGCCTCCGGGCGGCGGCGGATCCCGCCAAGGACCAGAGCTACTTCCTGCACCGACTCGGCCCCGAGGTCCTGGGACGGACGCTCTTCCCCTTGGGGGAGCTCACCAAGCCCGAGGTGCGGGATATCGCCCGGTCCCTGGGGCTCGAGGTCTCCGAGAAGCCCGAGAGCCAGGACTTCGTCACCGGCGGGGACTATTCCTCCGTGTTCGGGGGGCGGGAAGGGGCCCCGGGGGACATCGTCGACGTCTCGGGACGGGTTCTGGGGCGGCACCGGGGAATCCACCTGTACACCATCGGACAACGGCGGGGCCTGGGGGTGAGTACCGGCCCCGATCCCCTGTACGTCCTTCGCCTGGACGCGGAGCGGAACCTCGTCGTCGTCGGCCCCGGGGAGGGCCTTTTCGCGGAGGGCCTGACCGCGGAGGACACGGTCCTCTCGGATCCCGCCCTGGAAGGGCATTCCTTCGAGTGCCGGATCCGTATCCGGCAGAACCACGCCCCCGCGGAGGCGGAGGTCACGGTGCGGGACGGATCGGCCCGGGTGCGCTTCCGGACCCCCCAGAGGGCGGTGGCCCCGGGCCAGTTCGCGGTGTTCTACGACGACGACGGCTTCGTGCTCGGGGGCGGCGTCATCGAGGAGGCCCTTCCGGCGGAGTAGGGCTCGACCGACCGGGTACCGGCGTCCGCAAGCCCGGCCTGCGCTTGACACCCCCCGACGGTTCCGGGTATATATTCCTCCGCGTCCATCGACGCGCTTGGCGGCGTAGCTCAGTCGGTAGAGCAAACGGCTCATATCCGTTGTGCCGAGGGTTCGAGTCCCCCCGCCGCTATCCAGGTCGCCCCGAAATCCGCAACGGTTTTCGGGGCGCTTTTTTGTCCCGGATCCCGCCCTTCCAAAACCCCCGGGCCTCCGGTATAATCCCTCGGATCCGCCGCCCCCGGGCGGCCCGTCGGAGGTCGGATGCCGCTATCGGACTGGAAGGAACGTAAATTCGACCACGTGTACCGATCCTGCCTGGACAGCTTGCGCCGCCAGCGGAGGATGGATCCGTCCTTCACCCCCGAGACCGCCCGGGGCGTACTGGAGCATCTCTATGTCCAGGAAGGCAACGATTGGACCGGCCGCGGGGAAGTCCAGGACATCCAGATCGAGGCGTCCATCGCCGCGTACGAGCGGTTCCTGGCCGACTGGGCCGCGGAATCCGCATCCCCCGAAAACAAGGAGAGCCTATGTCCATCGAAGTGAGGCGCGTCGAGAGCTCCAAGGACCTTCGGACCTTCCTGCGGGTTCCCTTCTCGATCTACAAGGACAGCCCCTATTGGGTGCCTCCCCTGGACTTCGACGAGCTCAACACCCTCCGGAAGGACCGTAACCCGGCCTTCGAATTTAGCGAGGCCGAGTACTGGATCGCCTACAAGGACGGGACGCCCGCCGGTCGGATCGCGGGGATCGTCAACCGCCGGGCCATGGAGAAGTGGGGCAACAAGGACGCGCGGTTCGGTTGGATCGACTTCATCGAGGACTTCGATGTCGCCCGGGCCCTGGTGGAGACCGTGGAGGACTGGGCCCGCTCCAAGGGCATGCAAGGCCTGGTGGGCCCCCTGGGTTTCACGGACCTGGACCGGGAGGGGATGCTGGTGGAGGGCTTCACGGAGCTCAGCACCCTGGCCACGATCTACAACCATCCCTATTATCCCGAATACCTCTCCCGGCTGGGATACGCCAAGGAAGTGGACTGGGTGGAGTACGAGGTGAAGACGCCCAAGTCCATCCCGGAGAAGGCGCTCCGGGTCCAGCAGCTCATCTCCAAGCGGAGCGGCATCCGCCTGTACGAGTGGAAGTCCAAGAAGCTCCTAATCCGCCGCTTCGCCAAGGACATCTTCCAGCTGATCAACGAGGCCTACGCCAAGCTCTACGGCACCTTCGTGCTGACGGAGGGACAGGTCCAGGCGTACATCGACCAGTATCTCGGGTTCGTGGATCCCCGGTTCCTCAAGTTGGTCGTGGATTCCGAGGACAAGCTGGTATGCTTCGCGATCTGCATGCCCAGCCTCTCCCGGGCCCTCCAGAAAGCCCGGGGTTCCCTACTACCCTTCGGATGGCTCCACCTCCTCCGGGCCCTGCGGCATCCGAAGACCGTGGACATGTACCTGGTGGCCGTCCGGCCGGACTGGGCCAACCGGGGTGCCATCGCCTTCCTGATGACTTCCCTGGCGGAAAGCTGCATCCAGGCCGGGGTGGAGACCAACGAGACGAATCCGGAGCTGGAGACCAACGTCGAGGTCCAGAGCATCTGGAAGGATTTCGACCGCCGCCAGCACAAGCGCCGCCGGGCCTTCCGGAAAGCGCTGTAGCGGGGATTTTGACCGCGGGTTTTCCGGAATCAACCACGGAGAGCACGGAGTACGCGTCCGGATGGCTGCGCCATCCGGACGGCGCCGAAGCAAGCTTCGGCGATCTTTCCAGATTTAAACGACGAGGACCGAAGGGCTTCGTCGCCGCGGGGCTGAAGAAAGATAGACTCGTCCTCTCTGTGTCTCTGTGTCTCCGTGGTGAAGTCTTTGATGCTTAGTCTCGTCTTTTTTCCATTTCGGCGTCGCTCTTGCGGACGTACAGGGGGCCGCACCCGGGATCCGCGGGACCCTCCGAGAGGAACCGCTCCACTGCCAGGTCCAGCAGGCCCCGGCCCGCGGCTCCCCTTCCGTGACGGGCGATCCGGAGGCCCGGCCGGCCCTCCTCGGAGCCTGAAAGGAGGTCCGCGGCGGGTCCCGTGAAGAGGACCTCCGGGAAGGCGTCCGCGTATCGAAGGAGCTCCGTCAGGGGAATATCCAGGTAGCCCGAGGTCCTTCGGCCCCCCTCGTAGATCGCGGCGTAGAAGCGGCCCCGCTGGGCGTCCAGGACCGGAATGACCACGGGGCAGGCGCCTTCCCATTCCGCGGCCAGGCAGTCCGGGGTCGGCACGGTCACGAAGGGGATTCCCAGGGCGGAGGACAGCCCCTTGATCGTGGAGAGGGCGATCCGCAGGCCCGTGAAGGACCCGGGACCCGCAGCGCAGGCCAGGAGGTTCAGGTCCCGGACGTCGAGCCCCGCCTCCTTCAGGCAATGGTCCACGGCGGGCAGGATCCTCTGGGCGTGCCGCAGCCCCGCGTCGATCTCCAGGATCACCGTTCCGTCCCGGGCGTCGTGACCCCGGGCTTCCCGGAAGGGGTGCTTGGGAATCCCCGGCCGGGTTCCCGGCTCGGAGGACGATCCGGATCGCCGAACGGCGGCGCAGAGCGCGTCGGCGGAGCAGTCCAGTCCCAGGACGTTCACGGCAGCAAATCCTCCAGAACCGACCCCGAGACCTCCAGGATCCTCTCCTCCGGGCCCTCCCCGGGCAGGATCTCCAGGGTTACGGCTTCGGGAGGCAGGGCGTCGGCCACGTTCTCACTCCATTCGATCAGGCAGATCCCGTCCGGCGCCATGAGCTCCGCGGCGCCGATATCCTCGAATTCCGTCCCTCCCGACAGGCGGTAGGCGTCCACGTGACGCAGGGGGAGCCGTCCCCGGTACTCGAAGACGAGGGTGTAGGTCGGGCTGGTGACCTCGTCCGGGACCCCCAGGCCCCGGGCTATGCCCTTGGCCAGGGTGGTCTTTCCCGCCCCCAGGCCGCCCCGGAAGGCGATGACCGTTCCCGCGGGCACGGAGCGGCCGATCCTTTCTCCGAGATCCAGGGTTTCTTGGGGGGAGCGGGTCCGCAGGCGCTTCAGGGAAGGGAACCCTTCTTGTCCAGGTCCGCGATGTAGGTCTTCAACTCCCGGACTACGGGAATCAAGGGATAGTCCAGGCTGTCGATCCGGTCCACCTGGATGTCCACGCCACCGACGGGGCGATGTTCGACCGTGAACTGAACGTCCTTCTCCGCGCGTCCCCGGGGGGACTCGAAGACGGCCTGGGCCGTGTAGACACGGCGGTAGAGGAGGGGAGTCTCCTTGCGGGAGATGTTCAGCAATTCCACGATTCGCATGATGGAAAAGTGTACGGTACCGGCGCGGAGCCCGTCAATCCGTGTAGCCGTACACGTAGGACAGCACGGAGTTCAGGGCCTTCCGGGGAATCTTGACCCACCGGACGTGCATGACCCCGCCGCCCCGAAGCCGGTTGGTCCGGACGACGATCCCGAAGGCCGAGAACTTGCCTTCCCCGACGTCGAAGTCGATCTTGAGGTATTCCTGGGCGTCCAGGGGGTTCGCGGTCTGCACGGAGATGCCGCCCGCGGAGATGTCGACCGCGGTGCCCGGGAAGGGCAGGTTTTCCACGAACACGTCCTTGAGGGTCTTGCCCCTCTCCTTCCGGACCTCCACCCGCACGCGGCGGAAGGTGCAGGATTCCCGGAGATCCCGCCGCTGGTGCTTCCGGGAGGGCAGGGGGGTGACGGAGTCGCTGTGCTTGAGGACCAGGACGAGCTTGCCCCGGAGCTCCTCGTAGCCCCGGACCCGGGTGCGGAAGCTGTAGCCCTGATGGCCGGTGCCGTAGAAGTAGACCGTGAGCTTCGTGCCCCGGCGGAAGTGTACGGGCTGGCCCAGGGCGTCCGGCGGCGGCTCGACCGCCAGGCCCCCGGCCTCCACCGCGACGACGACGGAGGGGTAGTTGGTCTCGTCCGAGGCGATGAAGGACAGGGTCGTCCTCGGCCGGAGCTGCCGGGTGGAGGAGACCTGGGGGCCCAGGGTGCGGCGAACCTCCAGGGATTCCCGGATGCGGAGCAGGTTGGCCCGCCGTTCCTCCGCGGAGGCCTCGGCCTCCGCGGTCTTGTCGATGTGCCGGAGGGCGTCCTTGAAGAACGAATCCAGGCGGCCGGGGTTCTTGAACACGAATTCGGGATTCGAGGTGCGGGAAGCCCGGGCGAACTCCTCCAGGAAGTGGGCGTCCCCGTCCGCCAGCCCCGCCTCCGCCGCGGCCTTCCGGAAGGCACCCCGGGAGAAGGCCGGAAGACCCCCGGTCAGGGAGGACCTACGGGAGCCGGACTTGCCCCGGTTCAACAAGGACGAGACCACGGCGAAGAGGATGAGGGCCCCGAGGACTCCGAAGACGATGATGTTCTGGGTCGGATCCTCCTGCTTCCAATAGGGCTGCAGGACCGGCAGGTAGAGGCTCATGCGTCCAAGGCCCCCGCCATGGCCTCGAAGAACGCGTTCATCCGGGGAACGATCTCGTACTCCGCCAGGTCCCCGATCAGGACCGCGTCCTTGGTCTCGAAGGCTTCCATGAGCTGGCGGAGTATGCCGTTGAAGGAGTCGTAGAACTCCGCGACGGGCTTCCCGTCGATGCGGAGCCCGGCGGTGTCCGCCCCGATCCGTCCGAGTTCCGGAAGGATGCGGTTCGCCTTGTGGAAGATCTCCACGAACAGGAGGATGCTTCGCATGGCTTCGGCGTCCCGGCCCGTCTGGAGGCGTACGGACACGTCCCGGAGGTTGTCCCGCTCGGCCTCGTAGAGCCGGGAGGCCGCGAGCATCGCGGCCGCGGGGTCCAGGATCTCCTCGAGCCGCTCCCGGAAGATCGGCTCCAGGCTGTCCGCGTGCCGGGCCAGCAGGCGTCGGTCTTCGCCCGCCGGGGCCGGGGACTCCAGGTCCCGCCCCAGGAGGTCCAGGAAGGAGTGCTCGTCCGAGGAGAGGAGACCCGAGTAGGTCCGGCCGTAGGCGTTCCAAGCCTCCCGAAGGGGTTCGGGGGGCTCCGTGCCGGCGGACCATTCCCGGAGGGCTCCCAGGAACTCCAGGAGGGCCCCGTAGGCCCGACCCCGGAGTTCCGAGGCCGGGGCGCTGTCGATCTCCAGGGTGCCGTACCCCGCGGCGGGCCGGTCCTGAAGGTCCGGCAGGTCGTCGGCGCCGAGCTCCCGCCCGTCCAGGCGGAGGCCCAGGATCACGGACCCGGTCCGTTCCACGATGTCGTCCGCCTCCGCGAGCACCTCCCCCAAGGTGGCGCCGTCGGTATCGATATTCAACGCGTTGCCGTTCACCGTTATCGTCATGTCGTCTCCTGGGGAGGTGATCCGTGGACCGTGAACGGTGGACGGGGAAGACCGGTTCCCTCCGTCCACTGTCCACTGACCACCGTCCACTTCAATTATCGTTCTGCTTCATGAAATTGCTTATATCTTGGGATGACCGCTCCATGCTCTGGAGGGCGCCCTCCATCATCCCGTACTTCCGCCGGAGTTCCGCCTCCTTCGCGACGAGCTGGCGGTCCAGGGTCTCGATCCGGGTCTGCTGGCTTGCGATCTGGGTGTCGAAGGTGCGGGTCTTGGAGGCCAGGATGCCCCCGGTCTCCACGTAGGGGCGGAAGAGGGCGTCCAGACCCACGGCGGCGCCGGAATCCACGAGCAGGTCCCCGTCCGTGTCGTACCCGAACAGGCGACGGACCGTCTCGAAATCGTCCCGAAGGGCCCGGCCCAGGGCCTCCTCGTCGATCTCCAGGTAGCCCCGCAGCCGCGTGACGTCGTAGCCTCCGGCTCCGCCCCGGGCCGCGTTGGTGGAGACCCCGATCTGCCCCAGGACCGCGGTTCCCTCGCCCACGGGGTGGGCGTTGGTGACGATGCGCTGCATGGCGGTCCGGAGCTGGTTGAGGGTGGAATCCCCCTGGAGGAGGCCCAGGCGCTCCGTGGCGGTCTTCCGCTCCTCGTCGGTGTAGTACGAGATCTCCTGGATCAGGCGCTCGTCGTTCCGGGACAGGATGTTGATGTCCGCCATCAGCCGGTTGTAGTTGCCCACCAGCTCGATGATCGCCTCCTTGGACTTCTCCCGGTCCGGTTCCACCTTGAGCCGGATCTTCTTGTCCGACGCGTCCTGGAGATCGAGGGTCACCCCGGGGATCAGGTCCGAGATCGAGTTCGTTTCCCGGACGACCTCGATACCCTCCAGAAGGACCACCGCGTCCCGAGCCGTGTCCACGGGGTCCCGGGGTTTGAGGCCTCCGGTTTCCGTGGGATCGTAGACCCGGACGTTCCGGACCTCCACGTCCCGGTGGGTGTTGCGGTTGCGAACCCCGAGCCCCGAGATGTCCGAGAGGTAGTCCGACAGCTTGACGGTGACCGTGCGGAACTCGGCGGAGTCCGGCTGGGCGGGCAGGGGTACCGAGCGGCCCGATCCGTCCACCAGGAAGAGCACGACCGGATCGTCCGTGCGGACCGGGGGAGGCGGAGGCGTCCAGTCCGGTATACGGGGGTCCGAGGGCTCCGAGGTGATGGTGATCCCCTCGTAGGTGACGGAACCCGGGGCGGGCAGGGACGGACCCGGCGGGGGCCCTTGCGGCGCGGGGGGCTCGGACCGGGGGATCACCCGGACTTCCATCTCCAGGATGAGGCTCGCGGCCGGCAGGGCGGGGGAAAGGGGCAATTTGGCCTCGCCCCCCGGTCCGACGGCCAGGGAGCCCGGCTCCGCCCGCACGAGACTGCGGTCCAGGGACTTCTCGAAGGGCTGGGCCGCCTGGGTGGAGAGGTCCCGGCGGCTCGACTTGGCCTCCTCCACGAGGCCCGCGGTCAGGGCCCAGTCCCGGGCGGCGCCGTCGAAGCCGAGGCGGTTCCTGGATCCCGTCTTCAACGCTTCGACCACGATGGACTGCTCCGACTTGGACACGGGCACCACCCGGGCCCGGAGGAGGTCCCCTCCCTTCCGGGTCAGGGCGTCGGCGAATTCCTTGAGGGAGCCCCCGGAGAACTTGAGGTTCACGGTCCGGTCTCCCACGGTGAAGACGTAGTCCCCCCCGGGTACCCGGTAGTCCGAGGATAGCCGGGCCGAGAGGAACCGGTCCGCGGCGGCGGTCTGCTTGACCACGAGGGTATGATCGTCCTCCAGGGCTTCCCGGGTCGCCGTGGCGGTGAGGACGCCGTCGTCCGAGGACGTGGCGATCCGTTCGTTGAAGGGGTTCTGGAAGGAGAAGAGGGCCCGGGAACTTTCCCGTGCGCGGACGATGCTCCGGTTCACGTCCAGCCAGGCGGTCCGCTGGAGCTGGAGGGCCTTGAGCTGTTCCTCGGCGCGGTCCTTGGGTATTCGCTCGACCTTCATCAGGTCTTCGATGAGTTTCTGGGTGTCGTACTTGCTGGTGACGCCGGGGATCGTAATGTCCGACATGACGGACGGGGCCTTCCTTCCCGATCAGGGTGCCGGAACCGGGCCTTCCGGCCCTCCCGGCGGATTCGTCACGCCCGCTCGTCGAACAGGATTCCGATCACCTCGCGGATTCTCTCGTGGACGTGCTGGAGTTCGGCGGGCGGGATCTCCTTGATGATCTTATCGGTTTCCGAATCGATCACCTTGACCACCACCTGGTCGAGCTTCTCGTTCAGGGCGAAGGAGAGCCGGCGGTTGAAGGCCTGGCTGACCTGCTGGAGTTCTCTCAGGACCAGATCCATGTTGACCGGTTCCTGGGGGGCGGGGGCGGTCCGTGCCG
>CALMRC010000119.1 GCA_937873275.1 uncultured Spirochaetota bacterium | reverse complement strand
TGGCCGCCGGGCGTATCGCCGGCGTCCTGGAGGTCCTGGACCGGTACCTGGCCCTCTTCCCCTTCGGCTCCGACGAGGCGCACTACCTGTACGCCAAGGCCTACGAGCAGAACACGCCGTACCGGGACATCAAGAAGGCCTACGCGAATTACCGGAAGGTCCGGGACGAATGGCCGCGGTCCCCGTTCTGGAGGGAGTCCGCCGAGCGGGTGACCTACATCGAGCGGCATTACTTCGACATCCGATAGGGGAGGACCCATGGCATCCCTCGAACCCCTGGACCGGCTGACCGTCACCGTCGTCGCCGAGGACTCGGTGATGTACGAAAGCCCCTGCTGGGGCCAGCACGGCCTCTCCCTCCTGGTGACGGCGGAAAAGGACGGGATCGTCCGGAACATCCTGGTCGACGTGGCCCAGGACCCCCGGGCCCTCCTGCACAACATGGACCGGATGGGGATCCGTCCCTCCGACATCGACGCGGTGGTGATCACCCATTGCCACTACGACCACACCCAGGGCCTCGCCGAGGTGCTGAAGGCCGTCGGGAAGACGGACCTGCCCGTGGTGGCCCACCCGGACCTCTTCCGCCTGGACTTCGTCGTGGAGCCCTGTCTGCGGCACGTTGGGGTCCCGGCCGGGGACCGCCGCGCGGAGATCGAGGCGGCGGGGGGACGGCTCTTCCTGACCTCGGACCCCCTGCCCCTCATGACCGGTCTCACGACCACCGGGTACGTGACACGGCGCACGGACTTCGAGGGAGTGGGCATATCCCTGCGGACCATAAACGGCGAGGGCCGGCTGGTCGAGGATCCCATGAAGGACGACATCTCCATGGTCGCGGTCCTTCCGGGGGAAAAGCTGGTCATCCTGACCGGTTGCAGCCACGCGGGGATTGTGAACATCGCCCGCCACGCCGCGGACCTGACGGGCCGCAAGGGCATCCGGGCGATCCTCGGGGGGCTCCACCTGGTGGAAGCGCCCCCGGACCGGATCACGAAGACCGTGGACGCCCTGGGGGGGATGCCGATCGAGGCGGTCTACGCGGGTCACTGCACGGGCTTCGACGCCCAGGTGGAGCTTCGGAAGAGGTTCGGGGACCGATTCCGGCCGCTCCAGACGGGGATGAAGTTCGAGTTTCCGTGAACTCCGCGGTGAGTCCGATCATTCCTCTCTAAGACGTTGTTTTCGGAGTCGAGACGCCCGTCTCCGCCCCGAGGTCCCGGAGCATGCCCCAGGTTTTCCCCGAGAGGGGGACCCCCAGGCGCTCCGACTCCCGCTCCTTTTCCGCCTCCGGCAGTCCCGCGAACCAGACCCGGTCCCGCCCTTCCGCGGGGGGGCTGGAGCGGAGCTCCCGGAGCAAGCGGTCCATGTCGGCCCGGAACTCCCGGGGATTCCGGAACCGGTCGATCCGGATCGCCCCGAAGAAGTGGGACACCCGGGCGGAGGATTCGGGGGTGTCGTACACGTCCCGGCCGAAGGGGCCGCCGGAAAGGACGGCGCAGAGGATATCCACCATCACCGCCAGCCCGTAGCCCTTGTGGCCTCCGAGCAGGGTGTCCAGCCCGCCCAGGGGCAGGATTCCGCCCCCCCGGCGCTCCTGCATGCCCTCGAGGAGGGATCCGGGATCCCGGGCGGACTTCCCGGTATGGTCCACCGCCCAGCCCTCGGGGAGGTCCTTCCCCCGACGCTCGTACACCTCCACCTTGCCCCGGGTGACCACGGTGGTGGACATGTCCAGGACGAAGGCTCCTTCCTCCCCGGCGGGGGCCGCGAAGGCGATGGGATTGGTCCCGAAAAAGGCTTCCCGGCCGAAGGTGGGCACCCCCAGGGCCGCGGTGTTGGTCATGGCGATGCCCAGCATGTCCTCGGGCAGGGCCCGGCGGGCGTAGTACCCGGCGATGCCGAAGTGGTTGGAGTTCCGGACCGCCCCGAAGGCGGCTCCGCCGTCCCGGGCCTTGGCGATCACCGCGTCCATCACCCGGACGCTTATCGGAGGTCCCATGGCCCCCCCCGCGTCCACGACGAGGGAGGAGGGGGTCTCCGAGAGGGTGGAGCCGGATTCCCGGGGCAGCATCAGGCCCGTGTCCAGGCCGTTCACGTACCGGCGCAGGCGTCCCACCCCGTGGGAGGGAATCCCGTAGGCGTCCGCGGCCACGAGGACCTCCGCGGTCACTCCCGCGTCCGACGGGCTCATGTCCCGGGTCTCGAACACGGCCCGGCAGAAATCCTCGAGATCCTCGCGTCGTATCCGGACGTCCCCGGCTTCCATAGGCTCTCCTTGCTCGTTCTCCCCGGGGGGAGGAGGCTGGCGCGGCCCGGCGTGCCCGGACGGCGACGGTGGACGGGCTTCCCGGATCGCGGAGGCCCGTCCCTTGCCAGCATACCCGATCCGTCGGGCCCCGTGGGAAGGAAATTCTTGCGTTTCCTGGAAATTTCCGCCTCCCGGGCGCTTTACGAGGCCGCCCCCGACGGCCTAGAATCCTCCCATGCGTACCCGGAAGCTGTACTACGAGGACACGGACCGGTTCGAGTGCGAGGCCGCCGTCCTGGACCGGACCGAATGGAAGGGCCGCCCCGCGGTCGTGCTGGACCGGGCGGTATTCTACCCCGAAGGCGGGGGCCAGCCCTGCGACCGGGGGACCGTCGGGGGCGTGGAGGTCGTGGACGTC
The DNA here is from genome assembly GCA_937873275.1 of uncultured Spirochaetota bacterium. Lineage (GTDB taxonomy): Bacteria > Spirochaetota > Spirochaetia > Treponematales > UBA12059 > JAAYUR01. Next base: position 20,444 of record CALMRC010000119.1, on the reverse strand, counting down.
CAGGAGCGGGAGGGCGCGATCCTCCACGTCCTGGCCGCGCCGCTTCCGGACGGGGCCGGACAGGTGACGTGCCGGGTGGACCCGGACCGGCGCCGGGACCACATGGAGCAGCACACGGGCCAGCATCTCCTGTCCTCCCGGGTGCTCAAGCTTTCTGGGGGAGCCACAGTCTCCTTCCACCTCGGCCAGGAGTACTCCACCATCGACGTGGACCTCCCGGAGCTGTCCCGGGAAACCGCGGACCGGATCGAGGACGAGATCGCCCGGATCATCCGGGAGGTACACCCGGTGGTGATCCACGAGTGTCCCCCGGAGAACGTCTCGGATTTCCCGCTCCGGCGCCCGCCCCCGCCCGGGGAGGAAGCCCTCCGGATCGTGGACCTGGACGGCCTGGACTACTCCGCCTGCTGCGGCACCCATCTTTCGAACACGGGCCGGATCGGGGCCCTGCGCATCCTCAGGACCGAGAAATACAAGGGCATGACCCGGATCTACTTCGTCGCCGGGGAGCGCGCCCGCCGGGACGCCCGCAGGACCGCCGCCCTGGCCCGGGAGGCCGCCCGCCTCCTGGGCTGTTCCGAGGACGAGGCCCCGGACCGGATCTCCCGGACCCTGGAACGGATCAAGGACCTGGAAGTCCGGTTGGCCGCGGCCCGGTCGGAGCGGGCGGCGGCCGAGGCGGAGGGGTTCCTCCGGGCGGCCCCGGCCTCGGGGCTCCTGGTCCTGCCCGTCTCGGACCGGACGTACGACGAGGTCCTGGAATCGGTCAAGGCGGTGGTCGGGCTATCCGGCCGGCCCGCCGCGGCCGCGTCGCGGACGGACCTGCGGGCGGTGGTCGCGGCCCCGGACGCCTCCTTCCGGCTGGGTGATCGGCTCAAGCCCCTTCTGGGGGAGACCGGCGGAAAGGGCGGGGGAGGCCCCGCCCAGTTCCAGGCGCAGTTCCCGGACGGGCCGTCCCTGGACGCCTTCCTGGAGGCCGTGCGGAAGGCCCTGGAGGACTAGAACTCCACGGGCCTCCGGTTGTCCGCGAGGCGCCCCGCCAGGTATTCCCGGTCCAGGCCGAGGTCCGCGGCCACCTTGCGCAACTGTTCCAGGGACAGAAGGTTCGCCTCGGCGTAGAGGAACACGAGGGCGCGTTCCGCCAGGCAGGGCACCCGGAGGGTCCCCATGTTCTCGGGCTCCGGGTCGTCCCGCTCCAAGTGGCGCTTCCAGAGGGAAGACGCCAGACGGGAGCCTTCGACGTTGCCGGCCAGGGCCGCCAGCTCGATCAGGAGGGGCTTCAGGTCCCCCCGGGAGGCCGCCTCGCCCAGGGGCTTCAGGGTGAAGTAGGTGTACTCCTTGCCCGGCAGGAAGTGGTGACGGTCGCAGCGGGTGCAGTAGTTGGGCTCCCGGGGATCGTCCTTCCGTCGGTCCCCCCCGATGATGATCAGGGGGTCGAAGTAGGGGGCCGGGCACTCGACCCCGTCCACCGCGTAGTACCGGTAGGTATAGAGGGAGTCGTCGATGCAGTCCGGGTGCTCGCAATAGGCGGTGAGGGGGATGACGTCCGTGGCGGTCTCCAGGAGGAGCCGGGCGGTCTGGTTGAAGATCTCCCTCCGGAAGTTGAGGACCAGGGTCGGGCAGACGAACAAGAGGCCCCGCTTTTCGGACTCGTCCCGCATGAGGTAGGCCACCCGCTCGTCGTAGAAGGCCGCCTCGTCCACGATCCAGGTGCCCGTCTCGGGGTTGCAGGCCAGGATGCTCTCCAGGTCGAAGGAGTCCCGCACCGCGGCGATCTGGTCCCCGCAGCGTTCGAAGCCCCCCCGGTAGGCCAGGGCGTCCTCCGGATAGTCCGGGAACCGTCCCCGGTCCAGGCTGGACCGGACGAAGAAGAGTTTCCGGCGGTCCGCCCCCCGGGAGGAGGTGGCCGCGGCCACGGATCCTCCCTTCCGGAGGGCCACCCGGGAATCCCTCCAGATCCGGGCGGAGAACTCGGTCTTTCCGGATCCCATGGGGCCGATCACAAGGATGCGGCGCCCCGGCTCGGTGAAGTCGAAGTGGTTGAAGGAGTCGTGGACCCGGAGGGAGGGGAAGCCCAGGCTCCGGAGGAAGCGTTCGTTGTCGGAATCGTCGCGCGTCATCGTCGTTCGCTCCGCATCCATAAGGAATTTCGGGGTCCGGACCCCGGGGATCCCGCGCCGGCGGGACCCGCTACTCGAAGTCCCGGTACCTCAGGGCCCGGCGGGATGCGGAAAGGCCGCCTCCCAGGATGACCGCCACGGAACCGGACACCAGGAACCCGGTGGAAACGGTCCACAGGGGACGCCGGATCCAGTCCCGCACGACCCGGAGGGCGGGGTCCGCCAGGGCGCGCTGGAGTTCGGGATCCTGGATGGTCCGGAGCACCAGGGGATCCGCCGCCAGCCGGAGGGCCGCCCCGGCGGTCAGGACCACCAGGCCCGGGGCCAGGAGGGTCCCCCCCAGCCAGCGGAGCCGTTTGGTGGCGGAATCGGAGGAAACGAAGGCTCCGGCAACCCAGATGCCCCCGGCCAGGAGGGAGAGCCAGAGGGCGGCGCGGTTCAGGGCCTCCCGGGGATTCCGGGCGCTCGACAGGAAGGCTTCCCCGGGACCCGGCTCGGGCATGGGTGCCTCCGCCGTGTCGGGAATGGAGGAGACGGCCTCGGCCAGGGCCGACCGGATGGCCTCCCGGAAGGCGGACTCCGGCAGGGCCGCGGGGCGGACGGACAGGTCGACCGGATTACCCGGAGCCGGACCCGAGGCCAGGGCCGCGAGGGCGTCCTCCGGGACGGCCGAGGAGGAGGGCACTTCCGCGGCGTAGACCCGGGCGAACTCCGGCACCCCCTTGGCGAGGGCGGTTTTCAAGGGTACCAGTCTCACGGTAAAGCGGTCCGCGTTCCTTCCGGATTCCAGGGCGTCGAAGGCCGAATCCACCGCGGAGCCCGCGGCGGACAGGATCTCCGGGACCGGCAGGGAGGCCTTCAAGGCCTTTCCGGTCGCGGGTCCCGAGAGGACAAGGCCGCTCTCGAACCGGATCGCGCCGTCCAGGCGCTCGTAGAGGGCCGGGGATTCCAGGACGGCCCGGGCTTCCGGACCGGACACGACGGCTTTGTAAAAGTCCCGGTCCAGGACCCAGCCCCGGATCGGGACCAGGAAGAGGGTTCCCAGGATGGCCGGGAGCCCGATGAAGACGTACAGGGCCAGGGCGAGCAGTTTTCGCATGACGGGCTCCTTGCTAGTTCGCGAGCACGAGGTTCGGGAGGGCCTTGGGGGTGCCGATCCGCATGTACTTGAAGGGGTGGATGTCCAGGGCGTTCGGGTACCAACCCTCGACGATCTCCGTGTCCACCACGTTGACCGCCAGGCTGTGGTAGACCGGCAGAACGGTCCCGGAATCCAGGAGGATCCCCTCCGCCTCGGACAAGGCCTTCATCCGGTCCTCACCCTCCAGATTCGAGGACTCGGCGATGCGGCGATCGTAGTCCGGATCCGAGTAGCCCGCGTCGTTCAGGGAGGAATCGGAGGTCCACATCTGAAGGAAGGCCAGGGGATCCGCGAAGTCCCCGATCCAGGTGTTCAGGGTGAGGTCCCAGTCGGAGCCCCGGAGGCTGCCGTAGAACCGGGCGGCCGGCAGGGTCTTCACGACCACCTCCAGGCCCAGTTCCGCCTTCCACGCCTTGGAAAGGAGGTCCACGACCCGGACGGAACCCTCCCCCTCGGGCAGGAGGATCCGCAGGGCCGGAAGGCCCTTGCCGCCGGGGAACCCCGCCTTCTCCAGGAGGGCCCGGGCCGCCTCGGGATCGGGCTTCCGGATCCCCTCGGGGGCCTCGTACCCCTCCACGGGCAGGACCAGGCCCGTGGCCGGGATGAGGTAGAACTCCCGGCTCCGGATGTCGTCCCAGGGAGCCAGGAGGGCCAGGGCCCGACGCACGTCGGGATTCGACCAGGGGGAGGTCCGGCAGGAAAAGAACCAATAGTGGGTGGCGAACATGGGGTTCACCTGGATCGCGTCCCGGTAGAGGACGGCCTCCAGGTCCATGTCCCCCGCCAGCCAGTGGACGTCCCCGTTGTTGAAGAGCCGGGTGGCCTCCTCGGGGGTTTCCGGGGCGAGCACCCGGATCCCGGAAAGCCGCACCGAGTCCGCGTCCCAGTAGGCCTCGTTTTTCCGGAGCACCATCTCGTCGGGGCCGAGGGAATCGATCCGGAAGGCCCCGTTGCAGGGGACCGAGGCCGCCCGGGACCTCCAGTCCCGGACGCCCAGCACCGAGGGGTGGACCGGGGAGAAGGAATGATGACATAGGAGCCGGGTGAACCAGGCGGCGGGAGCCTCCAGGGTCACCTGGAGGACGTCGTCGGAGATCACGGAAACCCCCACCTTGGAGGGATCCCGGGTCCGTCCCGCACGGTAGTTCCGGGCGCCGGCGATGATGTCGAAGAAGGAAGCGTACTCCGCCTTGACCGCCGGATCCATCATACGGAGCCACGCGTCCCGGAAATGGGCCGCCGTGAGGCGATCCCCGTTGGACCACCGGGCGTTCTCCCGGAGGTAGAAGGTGTAGGTCTTCCCGTCCCGGGACCGGTTGAAGCTCCGGACCGCGGCCCGGACGGGCTCCAGGGTGGCGGGGTTGTAGGAGAACAGGCCCTCGTAGAGGCCGGACAGGATCTGGGCCTCCTGGGCGTAGATGGAGTGGTGGGGGTGGATCTCCAGGTCCAGGGAGGTCACCGCGATGGAGAGCTCCTTGTCCGGAGCCTCCTGGGCGAGGGCGCCCGGGGCCAGGAGGGACAGGAAGGCGGCAGCCGCCAGGACGGGCCGCGGGACGCCGAAATTCCGAAGCATCGGGAAGACTCCTTTCGAGCCGCTAGTGCGATTCCGCCCGGATGCCCAGACGGCGCATCTGCTCGATCTCCTCCTTCTGGGCGACGTACTCGTGCTTCTTCTGGTTCGCCTTGATGATGGAGGTCTTCAGGGTGGCCAGCTCCACCTTGATTCCCCGAACCTTGGGCTTGGACTCGGGGTCGGTGATCTCGTTCTTGAAGTGCTCGTCCAGGGCCGAGAGCCGGCGGTAGTAGCGCTGGATGTCCTCCAGCCCCTTCTCCAGGAACCGGTAGGCCTGCTCCTCCGGGGCCGACGCGACCCGCTGCCAGGACTGGGAGTTCCGGGCCATCATGGAGGAGAGGACCCGCCCCCGACGGGCGACTTCCTCGGAGAGCTGGGTGAAGTCGATCTCCTCCCGGCGGTGCTCCGCCGTGATGGGGTCCGAATACTCGACCTGGTACACCACGTTGTCCTCCGTCGGGTTGAAGAGCCGGCGGATCATCTTGCGCATCTGCCCCAGGAAGGTCCGATTCTGGTTCTCCAGGAGCAGGGAGTTCTCCCGGAGCTTCCGGATCGCCTCCTCCAACTGGTATCCCGCTCCCGCAAGGACCCGGGCCCCGTCCAGGACGATGGCCTTGAAGTTCCGGGCCTGGGCGGTATCGGTCTTCTTCTCCTCCTTGACCTGGAGCTGGGCCAGGATATCGTCCCGGAGGTTCGGGCCGTCCGAGGAATGGTCCTCCGAAAGGACCTCCTCCACGAGCTCCGAGTAGAAGGGGCGGTCCCCCATGGTCTCCGCGAATTTCTTCTTCACGGTCCGGATCACCTCGTCCCGGTGGGTGATGACGCGTTCCCGGTTCAAGGGAAGCCCCGCCAGGACGAGCTGGCGGATGTCCAGCTTGTACCGCTCCTTGTGGTAGAGGGTTAGGCTCTTCAGGATCTGGAAGATCTCCCGGCTGGTCCGTTCCAGGCTCAGGAGTCCTTCCCCGATGATGCCCGTGGACAGGGGATCCGTTCCCTTCCGGACCAGGCCCACGATCTCCGCGAAACACCGGGTGTTCAGCTGGGTGCTGGTCTCGGAGAACTGGAGGAAGTTGAAATACTTGGTCAGGTTGATGAGCCGCTTGACCCGGCCCATGGTGAGGAAGTCCACGCTGAACTGGTAGTAGCCGTTGAGGAAATCCAGGTAGGAGTCGAACTGGGACAGGCGGATGCTGATCTGCTCGATCTTGTCGGATTCCGCGAAGGGGCTTTCCGGGGGGGTCTGGACCTCCGAGATCTTCAGGTCGAACTTGTAGGGATCCGTCTGGATGACGCCCTTGCGGAGCAGGACCGTGTGGATGCCCTGGAAGGCGGTCTGGAAGAGCTTGAAGGCTTCCTTGAGCTTGGGCAGCTCCACCCGGTCCAGGGTTTCCGCCTTCGCCAGGAGCCGTTCCTCCAGGATGCGTTCGTAGTCGCCGTTCCCTTCCATAGTGCATCAGTATGGTCTAAAATGACCCCGAAGGCAAGCATGGGTACCGCCGCGACGTTCGAGTCCGCACTCCTATTCCTGGGGATCCTCTACCCCGCCTCGGACCCGGCCCCCGCGGAGGAGGCCTGGTCCCGGCTTTCCGCGGTCTGGGGACCCGAGGGCTTCCGGAGTCCCGAAATCCCCTTCACCTGGTCCCCCTACTACGACGGGGAGATGGGGGCTCCCATCCTGAGGTCCCTGCGCTGCTTCCGGGAGCCCGTGGACCCCGCCGGCTTGGCGGAGGCCAAGATCCTCACCAACGAGGTCGAGACGGCCCTGGCCCGGGAGGGCCGCCGCCGGGTCAACCTGGACCCGGGCCTCCTCTTCCCCAGCCGGCTGATCCTGGCCACCACCAAGGACCGGGCGCACCGCATACCGCTCCGGGACGGGATCTTCGCGGAACTCACCCTCCTGTACGAAAAGGGCGGATGGAAGCCCCTGCCCTGGACCTACCCGGACTACCGGACCCCGGAATACGCGGAAGCCCTGACCCGGATGCGGGAGATTCTCCGGGCCGGACGCAAGCGGGAGGCCTAGGGCCGGCGGATTCCCGTGCATGAATCGATCGCTGTCTCGGTACCCCGCCGGGGGCCGCCCCCGCACAGACCCGCAGGTGCGCCGGCGCCCGCGACCGTTTCGATTCCCCGGGGCCGCGGTTCTCCTGGCCCTGGGGGCGGCCTGCCGGATCTTCCCGGAGTGGGAATCCGTCACCGTCCGCGTCCCCGAGCCGCTCCCCGCCTGGACCGAGTGCGGCCTGGAACCCTCCTGGGAGGTCCGCGCCGTCTGGTCCGGCGGGGAGATCCGGGCGGAGGCGGCCCCGGACGCCCGGGTCCGTCTAGTCCTGCCCCGAGGGGAGACCGTCGCCGTCCTGGCCGTTCCCGTCTGGGCCGGCCGGGAGCTCCGACCCGGGGGAGCCGTGTATCCCGCGAACGGGGAGGGGAACCTGGTCACGACCTGGGAGGGCGGCTACCGGGCCGAGGCCGCCCGGATCCTGATCCTCGCGGGGGCGGATCCGGCCCGGTTCGACCTGGACCGGTTCGCCCGGGAGGCCTTCGCCCGTCTCGGGGATCCCTGGCTCCGGCCCCCGGAGACCTTCGCGGAGAGCTTCGCTTCCGAGACGTTCCGGGTGACCCTGCTGGATCCGCTTCCCGCCCGGACCCTCCGCACTCCGGTCCTGCCCGGGCCCGCGGCCCCGGCCAGCCCCTACGGGACCTCCCTGGCTCCGGACGGGGAAGGCCGGGCGGACGCGTTCCTGCCCCCGGGGGTTCACCGGTGGTACGCGGACTGGGGCCGGGTTTCCGTGGAGGTGGGGGAGGACGGGGACGCGGTGTGGGTGGTAAAGGTGGACAGTGGACTGTGAACGGTGGACAGTGAACAGTGGACGGGAGTGGTAGCAGGGCACGGTAGATTTCTACGCTGAGGCATGGTATCCGACCGGGACTCTGGGGGCTTTTCCGTTCACTGTCCACCGTCCTCCGTCCACCCCATCGGCAGCCGGATCCGGAAGGTGCTCCCCGAGCCCTCCCGGCTCTCCACGGAAACCTCCCCGCCGTGGGCCAGGGCGATGTGCCGGACGATGGCCAGGCCCAGGCCCGTACCGCCCTCCTGGCGGCTCCGGGCCTTGTCCACCCGGTAGAACCGCTCGAAGATCCGGGGCAGGTGCCGGGCGGGAATGCCGGGTCCGTCGTCCCGGACGCGGACCTCCAGGATACCGTCGGCCGTCTCCGCGGCCAACTCGACCTCCGCCCCGTCCCCGGAGTATTTCAGGGCGTTGTCCGCCAGGTTGAGCACCGCCTGTACCAGGAGCCCCTCGTTCACCGGGGCGGAGAGATCCTCCGGACAGGTCACCACGATCCGGGATCCCCGGGCCGCCCGGCGAGGCTCTACCGCCGCCGCGGCTTCCTCCAGGATGGGCCGGATGGGCGTCTCCTCCCTTCGGAGAGGCGGGGCGTCGGGGCTTTCCAGCCGGGCCAGGGTCAGAAGATCGTCCACCAGGGCTTCCATGCGCTCGGCGTTGCGATGGAGGATGCCCAGGAAGCGGTCCGCCTCCGGGGAAGTCCGGACCCCGGGATCCTGGAGGGTCTCCGCGAAACCCTTGATCAGGGTGATGGGGGTCCGGAGCTCGTGGGAGACGTTGGCCACGAAGTCCTTCCGCACCTGCTCCAGCCTCCGCAGGGAGGTGATGTCGTTCAGGACCAGGACGGCCCCCGGCTCGGGATCCCCCGGGGCCGGGGCGAGGGGTTCGGCGCAGAGGAAAAAGTGGCGGGGAGAATCCCGGTACACGGAGATCTCCGCCTCCACCCGTTCCCCCGAGGCCATGCAGGCCTCCGCGGCGGCCTGGATCTCGGAGTTGCGGAACCCTTCCAGGAGGGTGAGTCCTTCCAGGGACTCCCCCGGTTCCAGGACCGACAGCACCCGGGCCGAGGGATTTGCCCGGCGGACCCGGAACTCCCCGTCCACCGCGACCACGGCCTCCCCGATACCGTCCAGGATGGCGGCCAGCTCCCGGGTCCGTTCGGCGTCCAGGGCGATCCGCCGGGCAAGCTCGGCGGCCATGGAGTTCAGGGTGGCCCCCAGCCGGTCCAGCTCCGCGGGCTCCAGGCGGCCCACCCGGCGGCCGAAGTCCCCGGCCGCCCAGGACCGGGCCGCCTCACCCAGGCCGGCCATGGGGCGGGAGATCCGCCGGCCCAGCCGGACGCTGACCAGGGTCCCGGCCCCGAGCAGGAGGAGGGCCCCGATCCCGGCGGACGCGTAGAAGGGGGCCAGGCGTTCCCGCATTTCGGGAACCGCCAGGGAAACCCGAAGGACTCCCCGGACCGTGCCGTCCCCGGGAACGGGTGCGGCCACGTAGAGCATGTCGACCCCGACGGTTGCGGACCTTCGCAGGGAGAAGGACGGATTTCCGTCCAGGGCGGACCGGACCTCGGGTCGGCTCCCGTGATTGTCCATCTCCGCCGGTTCGGCCCGGGAGTCTCCCAGGACGGTGCCGTCCGGGGATATCAGGGTGATCCGGAAGGAGGTTCCCCGGGACGCCCGGACGCAGTACTCCTGGGCGCGGGTCCCGGAGCCCAGGGTCTCGGAATCCAGGCCGTTGGCCAGGGCTTGGACGGTCTCGGTCAGGGCGAAGCGGTTGGTGTCGTAGTACAGGGCCCGGAGGGCCCAGAATCCCACCGCGGAGGTCCCCGCCAGGGTCAGGACGGAGACCGCCAGGAGGGGAGGCAGGATGCTCAGGAGGAGGCTGCCCCTCCTCACGAATCGGCGTCCTTCATGCGGTACCCCACGCCCCGGACGGTCTCGATGTACTCCCCGTAGTCCCCGAGTTTCTTCCGGAGGGACAGGATCTGCACGTCCACCGCCCGGTCCGTCACCGGGTAGTCCCGGCCCTTGACGGCGTCCAGGATCTGGGAGCGGGAGAAGACCCAGCCCGGGTTCCGGAGGAAGAACTCCAGGAGGGCGAACTCCGTAGCGGACAGGCCCACCCGGCCGCCTCCGCAGGTCACCTCGTGGCGGGCGGAATCCAGGGCGATCCCGTGGAGGGAGACCTGGACCTCCTTCCCGAAGGGATGGGTCGTCAGGTCCACGGTCCTGCGCAGGGCCGTCCGGACCCGGGCGATCAGGACCTTGGGGCTGAAGGGCTTGGTGACGTAGTCGTCCGCCCCCAGCTCCAGGCCGGTCACCACGTCCGAGTCCTCGCCCTTCGCGGTGGTGAGGATGACCGGGATTCTCCTCAGAGCGGGATCGGCCTTGAGGCGCCGAAGGACCTCGAAGCCGTCCAGTCCCGGGAGCATCACGTCCAGGACGATGACGTCGGGATTGGACTGGGCCGCCCGACGCAGACCCTCCTCCCCGCTGGACGCCTGGATCACCGTGTAGCCGTCCCGGCCCATGTGGAAACCGACGAGTTCCCGGATCTCCGGGTCGTCCTCCACGATCAGGATGGATGCCTTGGCCATGGTCTACTCGTTCAGTTCCACGTGGCGGCCCTCCACCATGAAGACCACCGCCTCGCAGAGGTTCGTGACGTGGTCGCCCAGGCGCTCCAGGAAGCTGGAGGTGGCGATCAGCTTGGTGGCCTGGGCCGCCCGGTCCGGATGCTCCGCGAGGAACTGGAGGACCTCCTTCACGAAGGCCTTGTGGTCCTCGTCGATCTCGTCGTCCCTCTTGGCGGTGCTCACGGCCAGGGGGGCGTCCTTGTTCAGGAAGGCGGTCACCGCGTCCCGAACCATGGTGCAGCCCAGCTCCGCCATCCTCTCGAGGCGTTCCAGGGACTGCCCGTAGGGTTCCTGGGCCAGGCGCCGGGCGGTCTTGGCCAGGTGGACCGCGTGGTCCCCGATCCGCTCCAGGTTGTCCGTCACCTTGAAGACCGTGACGAGTTCCCGGAGGTCCCGGGCCACGGGCTGCTGGGTGGCGATCAGGACTGCGGTCTGGTCCTCGATCTTGATTTGCAGGGCGTTGATCACCTCGTCCCCGGCCTTCACCTCCTGCACGAGGTCCAGGTTTCCCGTCCGCAGGGCCTCCAGGGCCCGGCGCAGGTCCTCCTCCACCCGGGTCCCCATGGCCAGGATGTCGTGGTGCAGGCGGGTCATCTCTTCCATGAACTGGATGCGCGTGTTCATCAGCCGAACCTCCCGGAGATGTAGTTTTCCGTCCGCTCGTCCTTGGGATTGAAGAAGAGGTCCTTGGTGGTCGAGTACTCGACCAGGTCCCCGGTGAGGAAGAACGCCGCCTTGTCGGAAACCCGGCCCGCCTGCTGCATGTTGTGGGTCACGATGATTATCGTATACCGTTTTTTCAGGTCTTCCAACAAGGTCTCGATCTTCGCGGTGGAGATCGGATCCAGGGCGCTGGTGGGTTCGTCCATGAGGACGACGTCGGGTTCCACCGCCAGGACCCGGGCGATGCAGAGCCTTTGCTGCTGTCCCCCGGAGAGGCCGAGGGCGGACTTGTGCAGACGATCCTTGACCTCCTCCAGAAGGGCGGCCTGGACCAGGCTCCGCTCGACGATCTCGTCCAATACGGATCGGTCCTGGATGCCGTGGACCCGGGGGCCGTAGGCGATGTTGTCGTAGACGGACATCGGGAAGGGGTTCGGTTTCTGGAAGACCATGCCCACCTGTTTCCGAAGGTCGATGACGTCCGTCTCCGGGGCGTAGATGTCGCGGCCGTCGTACCGGACCGACCCCTCGATCCGGACGCCGTCGATGAGGTCGTTCATCCGGTTCAGGGTTCGCAGGAAGGTGGATTTCCCGCATCCCGAGGGTCCGATCAGGGCCGTTATGCTCCGGCTTTCGATGTCCAGATTGATCTTGTTCAAGGCCCGGGTCGCTCCGTACCAGAGGTCGAGGTCCTTTACGGAGATGGTGACGGGTTTGTCCTCTTGCATGGGTCGGCTCCTTACGCGGACCGGTTCCGGTTCATCCTGCGGATGAGGGACCGGGCGGTGAAATTGAATACCAGCACGACGACGACCAGGACCGTCGCCGTGGCGAAGGCGCGGTCGAAGGAAATGCCTTCCGCGAACAACAGATACACGTGGGACGCCAGGGCGCGGGAGGATGAGAAAAGTCCTTTGGCCAATTGGTAATCCGATCCCATGGTGAACAGCAGGGCCGCGGTCTCCCCGACGGCGCGGCCGACCGCCAGGATCACCCCGGTCAGGATGCCCGGGATCGCCGCGGGTATCACGACCTTCCCGATGGTCTGGAGCTTGCTCGCGCCCAAGGCCAGGGACCCTTCCCGCAGGGCCCGGGACACGGATTTCAGGGCTTCCTCGGAAGTACGCACGATCGTGGGCAGGATCATCAGGGTCAGGGTGAGGGAGCCGGATAGGAGTCCGAATCCGAACTTCAGGACGCTCACGAAGAAGATGAAGCCGAAGAGTCCGAAGAGGATGGAGGGGATGCCGGCCAGGGTCTCCGTGCCGAGCCGGAGGATGCGAAGGAGGCGTCCCTGCCGGGCGTATTCCACCATGTAAACCGCCGCCGCGATCCCCACGGGAGCCGCGAACAGTACGGTGAGGATGAGCATGAATACCGTGTTGAGGATGATCGTGGAGATCCCGCCGACACGCCCGGAAAGCCTCGGCGCCTCGACCAGGTACCGGAGGGTCAGGTTCCAGCCGGTATCCCGACCGGACTGCACGAGGGCCGGCAGACCCGCGAGATTCCGCTCGAGTCCGAACAGATAGCCCGCGGCGCCCCCGGTCTCGGAGAGCGCCCGAACGTACCCGGCCGTGTCCGCGGCGGGTTCGCCCGCGACGGTATAGCCCGATTCCCTCAAGAGCCGGTCCAGGTCGGATCCCGGGGGAGGGGCCAGGTTGACCACCGGGATGTCCGGACCGTTGAAGGCCTTCCAGCTTCCGACCTTGCCTTCCGCGACTTCCCGGGTCTCCGACCGGGTCAGGTCCCGGATCTGGTCGTTTTCCACGAACTCCGTGACCCCGGGGTTCACGGCCAGGACGACGCGCCGCAAGGGTACGGTTTTTACCCCTTGTCGGGATAAGACGGCCTCGGCGGGTACCACGGCGACCGCCCCGATGGTGGAACTAACAATATTCAAGGCCTCCTCGACGCTCCCCGCGGTACGCACCAGGTCGCCCCAGAGGGGAACGCCCCCGGCTTCGGGGCTCCCGAACAGGAAGGCTTCCGCGGCCGTTCCTTCCGAGCTCACGGGATCCACCGCCACGGGTTGCAGATCGTAGTCGGAGCCGTCGATCTTGGCCCAGTTGATGTATTCGTCCGTGAACATCCCGTACAGGGTGGTCCAGTCCAGGCTCTCCATGTCCTGCTCGACGTTGACGACGATCGCCATGCCCCCCGGCGAGGATTCCTCGATCGGCATGTACTCGGAGCGATACAGATTGGAGTACCGGAGACCTTTCCAGAGGACGAACGAAAGGATCGAGGCCAGGATCAGGATGGTGAACACGGACAGGGCACGGATCACGAAAAACGCGGCTGCCTGGCTCCGTACGCTCGCGGTGTGCTTTCGGGACGCGGCGCTTCCTTCGCTACGCACCGGTGTCCCCCTCGATTCCGGAGATCGAACTCTTCAAGGCGAGTTGTACGATCAGGTTCAAGATAAGGATGAACAGGAACAGTACGATGCCCGTGGTGAAGAGGCTGGTCAGATGGTCGCCCACGGCGTAGCTCATGTCCGTGATGATGTTCATGGTCAGGGTTCGCACCATCCCGGAAAGGCCCTCGGGCGGGATCGGGGCATTCCCGCCCACCATGAGAACCGCCATGGTTTCCCCGATGGCCCGGCCCATACCCAGGATGACGCCCGCCAGGATACCGGACCGGGCGGCTGGGAGCAGGACCTTCACGATGGTCTGCCAGTGGGTCGCCCCCAGGGCCAAGGACCCTTCCTTGAGTTCCCGGGGCAGGGCCCGGAGGGAGACCTCCGTGATGTTGATGATCGTCGGCAGGGTCATGATGGACAGAACCAGGGCGGCGGAGGCGACGTTGTACCCCGATCCTCCGAAGACCGTACGGGAGATCGTAGTGATGACCGCGATCCCGAACAGACCGTAGACGACGGACGGGATCCCGGCCAGGAGTTCCACCGCGGAACGGATAGCCGTGGAGGAGCGTTTGTCGGAGAGTTCCGCCAGGTAAATGCCCGCGGAAAGGCCCACCGGGACCGCGATGACCAAGGACAGGAGGGTCACCCAGAGCGATCCGAGGATGAAGGACAGGATTCCGTATCCCGGATTCTCCGCGGTGGGTTCCCACCGGGTTGAGAAGAGGAATTCGAGGACGGATACTTTCCGGAAGAGCGGGATACCCCTCTGGAAGAGGAATACGGTGATGAAGAGAACCGCCGCCACGGACAGGAAGGCGCAGGCGAACAGTACCTTCTCAACGCCCCGCTCGAAGAGCCTACGTTTGACCAAGCTTTCTCCTTTCGCGAACCCGCGCGCGAACGGTCCGGCGGCCGATACGGCCGCCGGACCGGAGATTCTAGGCGAGCTTCCGCGCTCAGCGGGGAAGGGGGATGTAGTCCGTGGACTTGACGATCGCCTGGCCCTTGGGGGACAGGACGAAATCCAGGAAGGCCTTCTCCACCGCCCCGGGGGCGGGCGGGGTGATCAGGAAGAGGTGGCGGGCCACGGGATATTTCTTGGCGATCACGTTGGCCGTGGTCGGCTGAACACCCTCGACGTAGAGCTCGAGGCCGCCGGCCTTGACCACTTCCTCCGCGAAGGCCATGCCCACGTAGCCGACGGCGCCGGGAGTGGCCAGGACCTTCACGGCCACCTCGCCGTTCTCCTTGGTCACGATCGCGTTTTTCGTATAGGCGATTTTCTTGCCGAAGGGCTTCTGGCACACCAGCTCCCAGAAGGAGGCGTAGGTGCCCGAGGACTCGTCGCGGTTCACGACCACGATGGGCATGTTCTTACCGCCGACGTCCTTCCAGTTGGTGATGTCGCCGTGGTAGATCTTGGCCAGGTTGTCCAGGGTGATGTTCCTTACGCCGGTGACCTTCTTGTTGATGATCACCGTGAGGCCGTCCAGGGCGATGGGATGGGCCACCATACCCTTTAGGGCCGCCGCGTCGTACTCGGCGGAGGATCCGGAGAGGGTGATCTTTCCCTCCTGGAGGGACTTGAGTCCGGCGCCGGAACCGATGGCCTCGTAGGAGATCTTGACGCCCGGGTTGTCCTTCTGGAACTGTTCGATCGCGGCGTAGGCGATCGGGGCGACGGTGGTGGAGCCGCCGAAGGTGTAGGTTCCGCTCATCTGAGCGAAGGCGCCGAGGGCCGCGAGGGCCAGCACGATGGCCGCGATTCTCTTCTTCATCCGTTTCCTCCCGTGGGAATCTGCGGGTCCTTGAGAACCCGCGCATACCCTACGCGCGGACGATTAGGTCTTGACGTGGAAATTGTTAGTATACGGTTAATACCCGCGCCGCTGGGAGGCGCGAATCGGCCGGAAAGGATCCGCTCTCGCTCGGGACCGGGTCCTGCCGCGCCCGGTCGATCACCGCCCCAGAAGCCGGATCCGGGCGAAGATGTGGTCCAGTTCCGTCCTGCGCAGGAGGTGCCGGGTGTTCGGGGTGTCCTCCATCCGTTCCGACGTCAGGGCTTCCCGGAGAAGGTATGGTTTTGGACCGTCCTTTCCCGTCCAATGCACGAGGGACAGGGATGTGTTCTCGAGCTCCAGGGCCGTGATCCCGTGGCGGCCCGTCGCGCATCCGGAGTTGAAGAGGCAGGGCACCAGGATGCTTTCCCGATCGTACCGGCTTCCCGCCAGGTCCCGGTTCACCTCCCTCCGTCCCATCTGGGAGAGCTCGGTCCGGTACAGGTCGACGAGATTCACGATCTCCCCCCGGCGGTCTCCCGTCGCGGAGGGGTACTCGGCCACCATCTCCTCGATGGCCCAGCGGAGACTGTCGTACTTCGACCGGGACTCGAACAGGGGCCGATGGGTGTGCCCGATGAGGGCCGCGATGCCGAGGGCCTTGGATGCCCGATAGATCCTCCGCTCGATTCGGAAGCGCCGCTTCCCGCGATCGTCCACGTTCGCGTTCTTGATCGCGAGGGGTTTGACCAGGTATCGGATCGCGAAGTGGGAGAGGTAGTCGTGCCGGGTGAAGAACCGGGATGCCTGGTGGCCGTGGAAGGCGAAAAGCCGATCGGGACCGTGCTCCAGGACGAGACCGTGGATCAGCGGGTAGGGGTAGTCCTTCGTCCGGAACAATCCGAGGTCATGGTTTCCGACGATCTTCCGGAGGCGGCCCGCCCGGGCGAAGGCATCGATCACCTTGTAGAGGGATGCCCAGGCGGCCCGGATGTCCGGGTACCGGAATTTCGACAGATCCTCGATGTCTCCGTTGAGGACGAGGACGTACCCCCGCTCCAGGTAGTGCCGGGACAGGATCGCTTCCAGGAGCTCCCGGTTGTGCGCCAGGTCGTCCCGGGTACCCCCGTCGCCCATGTGGAAGTCGCTCAGGAAGACGTAGCGCGAATCCGCGGCGATCGCCTCCCGGGGGCAGGCGGCCAGGAGGGTGGAATAGGATTCGAAGAATTCCTTGAAATTCATGGTTCAAGTATAGGCACCCGGAATGTCCCGAGCATACGAGAATCGTCAGAAATTCGGCAGGATCGTCCGCGGTTCCGGGCGGGCTAGGCGTCCAGCATGCCCGGGATGTCCTCCATCCGGGAGGCCCCGTTCCGGACCATCCAGTCCCGGATGCCTTCGAGTACCCGGGCGGCCGTCCCGGGGTCCCGGAAGTTCCCCGTGCCCACCTGCACCGCCCGGGCCCCGGCCAGGAGGTACTCCAGGGCGTCCCGGGCCTCCAGGATGCCCCCGATTCCGACGACCGGAATCGCCACGGCCCGGGACACCCGGAATGCACAGGCCACCCCGACCGGACGGATCGCCGGGCCGGACAGACCCCCGGTGCCCCGGGCCAGCCGGGGCCGGCGGCGGTCCACGTCGATGACCATGCCCACCAGGGTGTTGATGCAGGATACCGCGTCCGCCCCGCCGGACTCGGCGGCCCGCGCGATCTCGGCGATGTCCGTCACGTTCGGGGACAGCTTCACGATCAGGGGGCGGGCGCTCCGGAGGGACCGTTTCAGCCGTGCCGTGAGCCGCTCCACCAGGGCGGGGTCCGTCCCGAAGGCCAGGCCCCCGTGGGAGACGTTGGGGCAGCTCACGTTGATCTCGTAGCCCGAGATTCCGTCCTCCGGTTCCAGGCGCTCCAGGACGCGGAGGTAGTCGTCCTCGGACGCCCCGGCGACGTTCACGAGGACCGGACAGCGGCGTCTCCGCAGCTCGGGAAGCTTGTCCCGGACGAAGGCCTCGAGCCCCGGATTGGCCAGGCCGATGGAGTTGAGCATGCCCGAGGGGGTCTCCACGATCCGGGGGACCTCGTTCCCGGGCCGGGGCTCCGGGGTGACCGCCTTGGTGTACAGGGCGCCCAGGGCGTCCACGTCCATCAGGGACTCGTATTCCGACCCGTACCCGAAGGTCCCGCTGGCGACCCCCACGGGATTCGGAAGGACCAGGTTGCCGATCCGGACGGAGAGGTCGGGATTCACATCGCCCCCCAGTCGATCGAGGTCCCGTCGAAGACGGGGCCCTCCGCGCAGGCCCGGGCGAAGGAGCCGTCCTTGAGCCGGACGGCGCAGCCCAGGCAGGCTCCCACGCCGCAGGCCATCCACTGCTCCACGGCGGCCCAATACGATGCTCCCAGGGAAGCGGCCCGTCGGTCCAGGGCCGCCATCATGGGCGCCGGGCCGCAGGCGTAGAATACGGGCGGGGCGTCCGGGCCGTACCTCCCGCCCGCGGCCGCCCGTTCCGCGGCCTCCACCGCGGTGCCCCGGAACCCGGCGCTCCCGTCGTCCGTGCAGAGGACGCTTCCCTCGGGCAGGTCCAGGGCCGGGACCTGGTCCGCGGTCCGGAATCCCAGGACCAGGACGGGAGCCTCCCATCCGCCCGCGGCAGCCCGGAGCCGGAATTCCCGGGCGGCGAAGACCAGGGGGCCCAGGCCGATGCCGCCCCCCACCAGGACCGGCAGGGATCCCGGAGCCGGATCCGGGAATCCCGATCCCAGGGGACCCAGGACGTCCAGGACCGTTCCGGGCCTGCGCTCGGACAGGAGGCGCGTGGCGGGACCCCGGATCTGGAAGATGAAGGCAGCCCGCCCTTCCCGGGGATCGTATCCCGAGAAGGCGAAGGGGCGGCGGAGGAGGGGGTCCGTGGTCCCGGAAACCCCGACGGTCAGGAAGGCCCCCGGTGCGGGCGTCCCCGCGTCCCCGGGCCATTCCACCTCGATCCTGCGGTAGTCCCGGGAGAGTTCCCGGTTCTCCAGCACGGGGGTGTCGAATCGGCGCATGGGGGGAGTATAGCGGTAAACAGTGGACAGTAAACAGTAAACAGACCGGAAGACGACTCGTGGCAATTTTCAGGAATTTGGATGGGATTCGGCTGTTGGTCCAGAATCCCGCCCGACCACTGTCCACCGTCCACCGACCACCGATATACTGCCGCTATGGACAGCATCCTTCAAATCCTTGTTCTTACGGCCTTCCTGGCCGGGGGCGCCCTCTGCGTCAAGTTCCGCTGGGCGCCGCCCGCCAAGGTCACGGACATCTTCATCAAGATCGCCCTCTGGGCCCTGCTCTTCGTAATGGGGTTCCGGACGGGCAACGATCCGGAGGTGGCTTCCCGGATCGGCCGGATCGGGATCCTCGGGGCCGCCGCCGCGGCGGCCTCCCTGGCGGGAACCATCGCGGCCATCCTGGCCGGATACGCCCTCCTGGGCCTGATCCGGAAGGACGTCCCGAGGGCGGCTCGGCGGTCCCGGGCGGATCCCGCGGCTTCGGGAGATTCTCCCGCGGCGGGTGCGGGCTCCCAGCTGCGGACCTCCCTCCTCCTCCTGTCCGTGGTGGCCGGGGGGGGCTTTGCGGGGGTGATCCTGCCGCCCCTCGAGGGAGTCGACCTCGGGGCGATCACCGGGTGGGTGCTGAACGCCCTCCTTTTCTTCGTGGGCATGCAGTTCGCCCAGTCGGGGATTTCCTTCAAGGCGGTCTTCCTCCGGCCGGACACCCTCATGATCCCGGTGGCGACGGCGGTCGGCTCCATCCTGGGCGGCCTCGCCCTGGCGCCTGTCTTCCGTCTGCCCGCGGGGCACGCCATGTCCCTGACCGCCGGGTTCGGCTGGTATACGCTTTCGGGGGTCCTGATCGCGAACCTGGGCAACCCGGTCCTGGGATCCGCGGCCTTCCTGGCCAACCTCTTCCGGGAATCCCTGGCCTTCGTGACCATTCCCCTGCTGGCCCGGACGTCCCGGCCCTACCTGGCCATCGGTGCCGGGGGAGCCACGGCGATGGACGTGACCCTTCCCCTGATCGAACAGTGCGTGGGACCCGAGAGCGTTCCCGCGAGCTTCGCCAGCGGGGCCCTGCTCTCCCTGTCCGTGCCGGTCCTGGTGCCGTTCCTGTTCGGTTTGGGCGTCTGACGGCCGCGGTCGCCGGGACCGGTCTTGGTCTACCGGTTCCGTGCGGCGTACTCTTTGAGGGCATCGAGCTTCCGGCCGCATTCCCGGCAGTTCTCCTGGTACCAGGTGAAGGGCGTGCCGCAGTCCGGGCAGGTCCATCTCCGCGCCTGTTCCCCGCGCCATGCCTCGAAGCCGACGGCCCGTATCGGTTCGGGAGGGGGGAACTTCGACCGGATATGGGGCAGGATGTCTTCCAGGTCGTCCGCCATATTGGCCCTTCGTTCCTCGACGAGCCGGCACGGATACTCGGGGCAGAGGACGCAGGCGTCGACCTTCCGCTTCCGGGCGCAGGCGCGGATTTCGCATCCCCGGCAGCCCGGGGACACAAGGTCCGTCTTGCACCCCCGGCAGACGATGGAATAGTCCGGCGGGATGACCTCCTGCAGCGGCTTCGGGAGATCCTCCCAACTCGCGGCTTTCCCCGTCGTCAGGCTATCCCGATACAGGGTGAGCACCTCGCAGGCCCCGCAGTACAGGCCGCAGTAGGAATCGCCCCGGAACGTGTCCTCCGAGTCCATGGCCCCTCCCGTGCCCGTCCGACGGGCACGGAACAGAGTATGAGGCGGCCGCCCCGTCCTGTACAGACCGGGTCCGGATTTCCGGGACGCGGTCCGGACGGGAGCCTATTCCGCCCCCATCCTCCGGAGCTCCTCGTCCAGCTGGGCCAGGCGGTCCTGGAGCCGGGCGATGGTCCGCTCGATGCGTTCCCGCTCCTTGGCCAGGCGCTCCCCGGGGTCCGTATCCGGCGGGGAGGCACGGACCAGGGCCTTCACGGACTCGGGGCTCTTTCCGGCCCGGAACGCCTCCTCCGCGGCGTGGCGCCGGTCCGGGTCCTTGATCCCCGACACCAGCTTCATGGCGTCCCAGCCGATCTCGGTGGGGACCTGGTAGGAGGCGGCCTTCATGGCGGAGGTGGCGGTGATCCGGGGCAGGCCCAGGACCCGGTCGACGTAATCCTCGAACCGGACCTTGTGATCCCGGCAGAGCCGCTCCGCCTCGATCATGAGTCGGCCGAATTCCATCATGACCCGGCCGTTCTCGGCCACGCAGGCGGATTTTATCCGGGCGGTCAGCCGGGTGAATTCCTCGGAATCCTCGAAGACGTTGCGGTAG
>CALMRC010000118.1 GCA_937873275.1 uncultured Spirochaetota bacterium | reverse complement strand
TTCGTGTGGACGTCGTACTTCCCGGAGATCAGGGCGTAGGCGTCCTCGGTCATCACGAGCTCCTCGTCCGTGGGGATCACGAAGACCCGAACCTTGGAACCGGCTCCCGTGATCTCCAGCTCCGCGTTCCGGCACTTGGCCAGCTTGTTCTTCTCCGGGTCGATCTTGATGCCCATCTCCTCAAGGCCCTCGGTGGCCAGGGCTCGGATGACCGGGCCCATCTCCCCCACGCCGGCGGTGAAGACCAGGGCGTCCACGTGCCCCAGGGCGGCGTAGTAGGCGCCGATGTACTTCTTGATCCGGTAGGACTCCAGGTGCAGGGCCGCCAGGGCCCGGGGATCCCCCTTCTCGGCCCCCATCTCCACGTCCCGCCGGTCCGCCCACTTGCCGGTCACGCCCAGGACGCCGCTCTCCTTGTTCAGCTTCTTCTCGACGTCCGCGGCGGACATCCCGGTCTGGCGGATCATGTGGAAGACGATCCCCGGGTCGATGTCCCCGGAGCGGGTTCCCATGACCAGGCCTTCCAGGGGGGTGAGGCCCATGGAGGTGTCGAAGGAGCAGCCGTCCTTGACGGCGTTGATGGAGGCCCCGTTGCCGATGTGGGCGATGATCAGGTTGGTCTTGAAGGGATCCTTGCCCAGGAGGACCGCCGCCCGCTTGGCGTTGTACAGGAAGCTGGTCCCGTGGAAGCCGTAGCGGCGGACCATGTTCTTCTCGTACCACTCGTAGGGCACCGCGTAGAGGTAGCTGGATTCGGGCATGGTCTGGTGCCAGGCGGTGTCCATGATCGCGCACTGGGGCACCTTGGGCAGAACGGCCCGGGCCGCCTCGACGCCCAAAAGGTTGGCGGGGTTGTGCAGGGGGGCCAGGTCGTTCAGGGACTTGAAGGTGGCCAGGAACTCGTCGTCGATCCGGCAGGACCGGGCGAACTTCGATCCCCCGTGGACCATGCGGTGCCCCACGGCCTTGATGTCGGACATGCCCTGGATCACGCCCGTCTCGGCCCCCGTGATGGTGTTCAGGATGAGCTCGATGGCGACGGTGTGGTTGGGACACTCGTGGTTCTGGGTGAACTCCTGGCGGCCCGGGACCTTGTGGCTGATGACGGATCCGCTCTGGGTGACCCGTTCCACGATGCCGTTGGCAAGGATGGACTGGGCGGCCCAGTCGTAGACTTGATACTTGACGGAAGAACTTCCGCAGTTGAGTGTGAGGATGACCATGGATGCTCCTTACGGGTAGATGCCCCAGTATACCAGGAAGCCCGGGATTTGTGGAAGAAAATATCCAATAAATATGCGCATTTTTTCGAAAATCCGATGTTCTACCATATATTCAAGCCGCCCCGGGCTCGTTCCGAGAAGGGTGTTCGTTGACCGGGGTCGACGAACCGGGTCCAGGTCCCGGCGGGCCGGGCCTTGGCCCCGGAACTCCGGTTGTCGTATAGTATCCCCATGTATGCCTACGTGATCGTCCTGGCCGGAGGGGCCGGAACCCGGCTCTGGCCGGCCTCCACCTCCGCCCGGCCCAAGCAGTTCCTCCGGCTCGGGGACGGGACCACCTTCCTGCGGCGGGCCCTGGACCGGGCCCTGGCCCTGGAGCCCCGGGAAGGGGTGATCGTCGTGACCGGCTCGTCCATGGCGGACGCGGTGGCGGAGGAATGCCGCGGCCTCCCCCCCGGGATCCCGGGCCGGGGCTCCGTGCGGATCCTGCCGGAACCCGCCGGCCGAAACACGGCCCCCGCCGTGGCCTGGGCCCTGGCCGCCGCGGAGGCCTGGGGCGGCCGCCCGGAGGACACCTTCCTCCTCATGACCAGCGACCACCTCATCGAGCCCCTTGCGGCCTTCGCGGCGGACGCCGCCAAGGCGGAGACCCTGGCCGCCTCGGGTCACCTGGTCTGCTTCGGCATCCCCCCGCGGTATCCGGCCACGGGGTACGGATACATCGAGGCGGCCGAAGCCCTGGGACCGGGTCTCCGGGCGGCGGGCTTCCGGGAGAAGCCGGACGCCGCGACGGCGGAACGCTTCCTGGCGGCGGGAAGGTACTACTGGAACAGCGGCATGTACGCCTTCCGCTCGGACTTCCTGCGCCGGGAGATGGCGGCCCACGCTCCGGACGTGGCCCGGGCCTTCGACTCCCTGATCGACCGCCCCCGGGAGGTCGAGCACGGCGGCGTCCGTATCGTGGAAGCCTGGGAGGGCCGGACGGAAGCCTACGAACGGACCCCCTCCATCTCCCTGGACTACGCGGTCAGCGAGAAGTGCGCCTCCGTGGCCCTGGTCCCGGCCTCCTTCTCCTGGGAGGACGTGGGATCCTGGGACGAGATGGCCCGGCTCTTCCCCGAAGGTTCCGGCTCCGCGGTGGCGGTCGAATCCGAAGGCTGCTACGTCGACTCCGACATCCCCGTGGCCCTCTGCGGGGTCTCGGACCTCGTCGTGGTCATCCGCAACGGGGCCGCCCTGGTGCTCCGGAAGGGAGCCTCCCAGCTCGTCCGGCAGGCGGTGGATCGGTTCAAGGAGGAAGGCCGGACGGACCTGGTCTAGGTCGGGTCGGGAGGCTCCGCCCCGCGGCCGGAGACCATAAGATGGCAAGAACCGGGCCTCCGGCCGGACATTCGGTGTTATTTCTTGTAGAATCAAATAAATACCTCACCTTCCGCGGATCGGGGCGATCGTCGCTCCGGACGGGGATTTCCCGAAAAAATCGATCAAATTCGGCCTCCGGAGGATCCTTTTTCGGAAATATTGCTTTACCTGAGGGTTCCTCCGTGCTAGTATTTTCGCCGTCCTCAACTCACAAGGGAGGTTATATGAAGAGAGTACTGTTCGCGCTCCTCGCTCTCGCCGCCTTCGCGGGCGTGGTCTACGCCCAGGGGGCCATCAAGAACCCCGACACCTTCATCTACGCGGCCTACGGCACGATCGACAGCCTCGATCCCGCCAAGGCGTACGATAACGCGTCGGGCGGCTGCCTTCAGCAGATCTACGAGACCCTGGTAGACTACAAGGGTGCGTCGACCACCGAGTTCGTCCCGATGCTGGCCACCGAGGTTCCGACCGTGGCCAACGGCGGGATCTCCAAGGACGGGAAGACCTACACCTTCAAGATCCGCAAGGGCGTCAAGTTCCACAGCGGCAACATGCTCACCCCCGAGGTGGTCGCCTACTCCATCAAGCGGCACCTGGTCGTCGACTGCGACGGCGGCGCGATCCCCCTGGTGTACGAGCCCCTCTTCGGGATCGGCACCACCTCCACGGACATCCGCGGGGACGGCTCCAACGTGAAGATCACCCTGGCCGAGCTGGACAAGGTCATCCAGGTCAAGGGCGACACCGTCGTCTTCAACCTGAAGACTCCCTACGCCCCCTTCCTGGCCGTCATGGCCGGCTACTGGGGCTCCATCATCGACAAGGACTTCGCCATCGCCAACGGCGACTGGAAGGGCACCGAGGCCGACATCGCCCGGGTGAACCGCCCCGAGCAGGGCAAGGAGCCCCTGACCGAGATCGCCAGCGGCACCGGCCCCTACAAGCTCGTCCGCATCGACAAGGCCAGCGAAGTCGTCTTCGAGCGCTTCGACGGCTACTGGGGTCCCAAGCCCGCCATGGCCAAGGCGATGCTCAAGATCGTCGAGGAGTGGAGCACCCGCAAGCTGATGCTCCTCCAGGGCGACGTGGACTACGCTCTGGTCGACCCGATGTACTACGCCGAGATGGACAAGGAGCCCGGGATCAAGCGGTATCCGGAGAAGGGTCAGCCCCAGATGGTCGAGCTCGGAAACCGGGGCATCTCCTTCAACCAGAAGATCGCCGCCACGGACAACCCCTACATCGGCTCCGGCAAGCTGGACGGCAAGGGCGTTCCCCCGGACTTCTTCGCCGACAAGGACGTCCGCCTGGCCTTCACCTACGCCTTCGACAAGCCCACCTACCTGAAGGAGATCAACAAGGGCTTCGGCATCTCCGCCGAGACCCCGATCCCGATGGGCCTGCCCTACTTCAATCCCAAGCTCAAGGCGTATCCCTATGACCTCAAGAAGGCCGCCGACCACTTCAAGAAGGCCTTCAAGGGCCAGCTGTGGAAGAACGGCTTCACCCTGGACCTGACCTACAACACGGGCAACCAGGTCCGCGAGCAGACCATGAAGATGCTGGCCGAGAGCCTCTCCGCCATCAACCCGAAGTTCAAGGTCCAGGCGCGCAGCGTCGAGTGGGCGACCTTCGTCAACCAGCAGAACAAGCGCATGCTCCCGATCTTCTACATCGGCTGGGGCGCCGACTTCGCGGATCCGCACAACTTCATCTACACCTACATGTACTCCAAGGGCGGGCTCTATGCCAGCCGCTGCTCCTACGTGAACCCCGAAGCCGACAAGCTGATCGAGCAGGGCCTCTATGAGACCGATCCCAAGAAGCGCGAAGCCGCCTACTTCAAGCTCCAGGACATCTGGCAGCAGGACGTCCCCGGCATCATGCTCCACCAGCCCATCCGCCAGCAGTACTTCAAGGACTGGGTGAAGGGCTACTACTTCCACCCGATGGAGAACAACCCGAACTGGTTCAAGATGTACTCCAAGGGTTACTGAGAGACGTACTGAACGTCGCGAGGGGCCGGCCCGAGGGCGGCCCCTCGTTTTCCACCCCCCGTATTACAGCATTCCAATTTTGATCGAGGCGGGCCGGATCC
>CALMRC010000117.1 GCA_937873275.1 uncultured Spirochaetota bacterium | reverse complement strand
TGCACGGGCTCCCCCGACGCATAAACGTGCGATTCGACCGCGTTCGATTGCCGGATCCGTCCGCCGTTCGCCAATCCTGGGATTCGCCGAAGCTTCGCTTCGGCGCCGTGAAGCCGGCGGTACCGCCGGCTTCACGAAACTTGCTCCCGAGGGCAAAAAATGCTACACTCCACGGTAGATGGACGACGCGCGCGTACAGGTTCGATAAAAACGGGGGAGTCATGTCCGAAACGGAAAACCAGATCCAGCTCGTCACCTTTCAGTTGAGCGAGGAGCTGTACGGTATCGACATCATGGACGTGAAGGAAATCGTCCGGATCCAGGAGATCCGCGCGATACCCAACGCTCCGGTCTACGTGGAAGGGCTGTACAACCTCCGCGGAGAGATCATCCCGATCATCAACCTGCACAAGCGATTCCATCTGAAGCGCCCCGCCCTGGGCGAGGACGCGGAGCTCCTGTCCGGGTTCATCATCATCGAAGTCGCGGGAATGAAGCTCGGGGTCATCATCGACAAGATCGAGCGGGTCACCCCGATCGAGGCGAACGAGATCCAGCCCCCTCCCCAGATACTAAGCGGGATCGGGACGGAATACATCCAGGGTGTCGTGAACCAGAAAAGCGGTTACCTGATCATCCTGGACATTCGCCGTCTCTTCAACGCCCGGGAACTCCAGAAGATCGAGGATCTAAGAAAATAGGACCGCCGTAGATGATCATCCCCGTCCGTTCTTCCTACATCCGCCGCAAGGATATGGACTCCGTCCTGTCCTGTCTCGTCGAGGACGCCGCGGATCCGGGTTCGTACCTCTCCAAGTTCCTCCGCGTAGCCAAGGAGCAGTTGGGATTCGACCAGGGAGCCGCCTTCCGAAGTCCCGCCACGGCCCTGGGGGCCGTCCTGGACTGCTTTTCCCTTCCCGAAGGCTCCACCGTCGCCCTCTCCGCCTTGTCCCCGGCCTACTACGCCCACGTGATCGCGGACAAGCGTCTGACCCCGTTCTGGATGGATATCCAGCCCGAGACGGGGTGTCCGGACAAAGGGTCCCTGGCCAAAGCCCGGGAGGCCGCACGTCTGCTCCTTCTGTACGAAGGCGCGGGGATCTTCCCGGATCCTGCGGACTATGTGGACCTGGGTATTCCCGTCGTGGAGGACGTCTCCGAGAGTCTGGGAGCCTTCATCGGCTCGACCAAGGCGGGCTCCCTGGGGGCCATGACGATCCTGGGACTGGAACAGGGGGGGCTGGTGACGGCCGGGGGCGGCGCCCTGGTCTACGCCAACGGCCGCCGGGAGGCCCAGGTGCTCAAGAACCTGGGAGATTCCCTGCCGCCGGAGCTCGTCATGACGGACATGAACGCGGCGCTGGGACTTTCCCAGATCCGTTCCATGGAAAGGACCTTCGAACGTCGGAGGGAACTGGCCCGGTTGTTCGAAGATTCCCTGGCGCGCTCCAAGCACACTGTCCTCCGGCTTCCGGGAGACGGGGAGCCCGCGTACTTCGGACTTCCCGTCGTCCTGCCCTCGGGGGTCAAGGATGTCCGGGCCTACGCCCGGAAGAAAGAGGTCGATACGGCCCTGGCCTTCGAGGGATCCTGCGTCGCCCGTTCCCGGGTGCCCGAGGGATCCTGCCCGAGGGCGGCCTCCCTGGCCCTCCGGTGCCTCGTGTTCCCTCTCCATCCCCGCATCGGAAAGTCCGCGGCCCAGAAGGTTTCCAAGGTCCTGGCGACCCTGCCCTAGAGGAGGCTTCCCGTGCAGACCGATCCCGGACGTGTCCTGATCATAGCGAACCTCCTGAAGGACGACGCCGGCGAGGTCGCCCGGGAGATCGGACATTTCCTCCGGGAGCGGGGGCACACGGTGGACGTCCATGCCTTCGCGGGCAAGCCCGAGGAGGCGCCCGTCGTGGCCGGAGCCGCCTTGGCCGTTTCCCTGGGCGGGGACGGCACCGTACTCTATTCCTCCCGGATCACCGCTCCCTGGAAGGTGCCCGTGTTTCCCGTCAACCTGGGAAGCCTGGGTTTCATCGCCTGGATCCGCAAGGCCGACTGGCGGCATCGGATCGAGGAATGCCTCGCCGGCCGGCTCACCCTCTCGGAACGGGTGATGCTGGACGTGGAGGTGGTCCGGGACGGCCGCACGGAGGCGCGGTTCACGGCCCTGAACGAGGGAGTCGTCTCGGGTTCCGGCAGCGCCAAGATCCTGGACCTCCGGGTCACCGTGAGCGGCGCCCCCCTATGCTCCTACAAGTCCGACGGAGCCATCGTCGCGACTCCGACGGGTTCGACCGCCTACTCCCTGGCCGCGGGGGGACCCATCCTGGAACCCGACCTGGACGCCCTGGTCTTCAACCCGATCTGCCCCTTCGCCCTTTCCAACCGCCCCCTGGTCCTGCCGGGCAGCGAGGAGGTCGAAGTGAACGTGGCGGAGAGGCAGCGGAGTTCCCTGATCCTAACCCTGGACGGCCAGGACTTCTTCGACCTGGTCCCGGGGGACCGCATCCTCTTCCGGAGATCCGAGTCCCGGGCCCGCATCTGGTGCGCCGGCCGGGCCTCCTTCTACGACGTTCTCCGGCACAAGCTGAACTGGTCGGGGGGGCCGGATGCTTGAGGAGTTGACGATCCGGGATTTCGCCCTGATCGACCGAGTCAGCGTCCGCTTCGGCCCGGGACTCAACCTCCTGACCGGGGAGACCGGCGCCGGCAAGTCGATCCTGATCGGGGCACTCGGATTTCTCCTGGGAGGCAAGGCGGACACCGGGATCATCCGGACCGGGGCGGAGGAAACCCTGGTCTCCGGCATCCTGGACATCCGCTCCAATCCCGACGCCGCAGCCTGGCTGGCATCCCACGGGATGGACAACGAGGAGGGGACCGTCGTGATCCGGCGATCCCTGAAGAGCACCGGCCGGGGGGCGATCTACATCCAGAACGTCCCCGCCCTGCGCCAGGACCTCGCGGAATTCACGGGCCTCCTGGTGGACGTCCACGGTCAGCACGAACACCAGTCCTTGCTTCGAACCGATTCCCAGCGCCGTCTCCTGGACCGTTTCGCCCGGATCGAGTCGGAGGTGGAGGCCTTCGGCGAGCGATTCGCCCTGCTTACAGCCCGACGGAGGGAGTTCGAGAGCATGGCCGCGTCGGAACGGGAACGGGCCCGGGAAGCGGAGCTGCTGGCCTTCGCGGTGGACGAGATCTCCAAGGCCAAGCTCAAGCCCGGGGAGGACGCGGAGCTGGAGGAGGAGGAACGCCTCCTGTCCCAGTTCGAGAAGCTGGCCTCCGCGGTGGAGGGAGCCCGGGACCTCCTGTCCGATCCGGCCTCCGGCGCCTTGCCGGCGCTCCGGAGGGTCCGCTCCCTGCTGGAGTCCGCCCAGGCCATCGACGCCAAGGTATCCGATCTCGCCCGCCGTGTGGACGACGGGTACTACGAGCTGGAGGACGTGGCGGAAACCCTCCGGCATTACCAGGATACCCTGAGATTCAGTCCGGATCGCCTGGAGGCGGTTGAATCCCGGATCGCGGAGCTGCAGAGGCTCAAGAAGAAATACGGCGACACCCTGGAAGAGGTGATCGCCTACGGGAAGGAAGGATCCGCGCGGCTGGAGCGCCTCTCGAATTGGGAGGAGGACAAGGCCGCCCGGGAGGCGGAGATCGCCGCCCTGGAACGGGAAGTCTACGACCGGGCCCTGGCGATTTCCAAGGCACGGGCCGCGGCGGGCGCGGACCTGGAGCGGAGGATAGCCGCCGTCCTACAGACCTTGGGGATGCCCAACGCCCGGCTCTCCATCCGGCTAGCCCGGAAGGAAACCGACGGGGGGAAGGCCGTGGTCGGCCCCAACGGCATCGACGAGATCGATTTCCTCATCTCCCCGAACCGCGGGGAGCCCCTGCGGGAACTCGCCCGCATCGCCTCCGGCGGCGAGATGAGCCGCGTGATGCTGGCGGTGAAGACGGCCCTGGCCGACACGGACACCATCGGCACCCTGATCTTCGACGAGGTCGACGCGGGGAT
>CALMRC010000116.1 GCA_937873275.1 uncultured Spirochaetota bacterium | reverse complement strand
GAGACTACCTTCCAGGAGGAGACCGAGACGGACCTCTTCGGTGAGCAGTGCGTCCTCTGCGGCGGGGTGACCGCCCTCATGAAGGCGGGCTTCGATACCCTCGTGGAGGCGGGCTACCAGCCCGAGAGCGCCTACTTCGAGTGTATCCACGAGATGAAGCTGATCATCGACCTGGTGGTCCAGAAGGGCATCTCCTTCATGCGCTATTCCATCTCCGACACCGCCGAGTACGGGGACTACACCGTCGGCCCGAGGATCATCACCGAGGAGACCCGGAAGGAGATGCGGAAGGTCCTGGCGGCGATCCGGAACGGGCAGTTCGCCCGGGAGTGGATCCTGGAGAATCAGGCCAACCGGCCGGGCTTCAACCGCATGCGGGCCATCGAGGCCGCCCATCCCTCCGAAAAGGTCGGGGCGGAACTGCGGGCGATGATGAGCTGGACCCGGGACAAGAAGTAGGAGGGCGATATGGCGCGCGAGATCGCGATTTTCGACACGACCCTGCGGGACGGCGAACAGGCTCCGGGCTGCAGCATGAACCTGGGCGAGAAACTCGAGGTCGCCCGGCAGCTCGAGAAGCTCGGCGTGGACGTCATCGAGGCGGGCTTCCCGATCGCGAGCCCGGGGGACCTGGCCTCGGTGCGAGAGATCGCGCGCCAGGTGCGGGGATGCGCCGTGGCGGGCCTGGCCCGGGCGGTGCCCCAGGACATCGACGCGGCGTGGGAGGCCCTGCGGCCCGCGGAGCGGCCCCGGATCCACACCTTCATCGCCACCTCCCCCCTGCACATGGAGTACAAGCTCCGCATGAAGCCCGACGAGGTCGTGGAACAGGCGGTGGCCATGGTCCGGTACGCCCGGAAGCTCTGTCCGGACGTGGAGTTCTCCGCCGAGGACGCCTCCCGCTCGGATCCGGACTTCCTCTGCCGGATCTTCCAGGCCGCCGTCGAGGCCGGAGCCTCCACGGTCAACCTGCCGGACACGGTGGGCTACGCCCTGCCCGGTCCCTTCGGAGACCTCGTGCGGAGGGTCAAGGCCGGGGTGCCGGACATGGACAAGGCGGTCTTCTCGGTGCACTGCCACGACGACCTGGGGCTGGCGGTGGCCAATTCCCTGGCCGCCGTGGAGGCCGGGGCGGACCAGGTGGAATGCACGGTGAACGGCATCGGGGAGCGGGCGGGGAACGCCTCCCTGGAGGAGATCGCCATGATCCTCCGTACCCGGGCCGACGCCCTGGACGCCCGGTGCCGGATCGACACCACCCAGATCTACGCCGCCAGCCGGCTGGTCACCCAGGTGACGGGCTGCCGGGTCCAGCCGAACAAGGCCATCGTCGGGGAGAACGCCTTCGCCCACGAGTCGGGGATCCACCAGCACGGGGTCCTGGCCCGGGCGGACACCTACGAGATCATGACCCCCGAGTCCGTGGGCCTGCCCCGGAACAAGATGGTCCTGGGCAAGCATTCGGGCCGCCACGCCTTCGACGAGCGCCTGGCGGAACTGGGGTTCCGGCTGGGGGCCGCCCGGTCCGCGGAGCTTTTCAAGGCCTTCAAGGCCCTGGCGGACAAGAAGAAGACGGTGAGCGACCGGGACATCGAAGCCTTGGCCCGGGGCTGGGCCCCGGACCGGAAGGCGTTCTGGAGGCTCGAGCGGTTCATCATCAATTCGGGGAACTCCATCACCTCCACCAGCGCGGTGAGCCTCGCGTCCCGGGAGGGTCGCCGGGAGGAGCGGGTGGCCACCGGGGACGGGCCCATCGACGCGTCCTTCAAGGCCATCGACAAGATCGTGGGCCGGGATCCCGTGCTGGAGGACTTTTCCCTGGATTCCGTGACCGGCGGCAAGGACGCCCAGGGGGAGGCCCACGTCCGGGTGCGCCTGGGGGACCGGGCGTACAACGGCCACGGTGTGTCCACGGACGTCATCGAGGCCAGCGTCCGGGCCTACCTGGACGCGATCAACGCGATGTCGGAGGACCTGGAGTCGAAGGGCGAGTCCGACCTTCCCGGCGAACCGGGAGCGGAGGAGGTGGTCGATGAACTCGCTCCCTCGTGTAACGCTTCTTGATTCCACCCTCCGGGACGGAGCCCAGGGGGAGGGGGTCAGCTTTTCCGTGACGGACAAGATATCCGTGGTCCGGGCACTGGACGCCCTGGGGGTGGACATCATCGAGGCGGGCAACCCCGGGTCGAACCCCAAGGACGCGGAGTTCTTCCGGGAAGCCCGGGGCCTGCGCCTGGCGCGGTCGACCCTGGCCGCCTTCGGCTCCACCCGGCGCAGGGACACCCGCCCCGAATCGGACGCCCAGTTGGCGAGCCTCCTGGCCGCGGGAACCGGGATCGTCGTCCTCTTCGGGAAGTCCTGGACCTTCCACGTCCGCACCGTCCTGGGGGTCTCTCCCGAGGAGAACCTGGCGATGATCGGCGACAGCGTGGCCTTCCTGCGCTCCGCCGGGCGCCGGGTGATCTTCGACGCGGAGCACTTCTTCGACGGCTTCGCGGCGGACCCGGACTACGCCCTTGCCAGCCTCCGGTCCGCCCGGGACGCCGGGGCGGAATGCCTGGTGCTCTGCGACACCAACGGGGGGAGCCTCCCGTCCCGGGTGGCGGAGTTCACCCGGCGGGCGGCCGTCGTCGGCGCGCCCCTGGGGATCCATGCCCACAACGATTCGGGCCTGGGGGTGGCCAACTCCCTGACCGCCGTCGAGGCGGGGGCCGTGCACGTCCAGGGCACCCTGGCGGGCTTCGGGGAGCGCTGCGGGAACGCCAACCTCTCCACCGTGGCGGCGGACCTCCGGCTCAAGATGGGCCGGGACTGCCTGGGCCCGGGGGCCCTGGCCGGCCTGGCCGGGGCGGTGCGCCGGGTTACGGAGATCGCCAACCTCACCCCGGACGAGGGCATGCCCTACGTCGGCCGCCGGGCCTTCGCCCACAAGGCGGGCATGCACGTGGACGCGGTCCGGAAGGATCCGGCTTCCTTCGAGCACGTTCCCCCGGGAGCCGTGGGCAACGAGAGACGGTTCCTGGCCTCCGAGGTGGGCGGCCGGTCCGTGTTGATGGACCGGTTCCGGAGGATCCTGCCGGACGCCGCCAAGGATTCGCCCGAGGTGGTCCGGGCCGCGGAAGCCCTCAAGAAGATGGAGGGTTTGGGATACCAGTACGAAGGGGCCGAGGCCAGCCTGGACATCCTACTGCGCAAGGCCGCCGGATCCTACGTTCCCAGCTTCAAGCTCCGCCGCTATCGGACCACCGGGGAGCATCCGGCGGAAGACCCGTCGGCCTGCGCCCACGCCACGGTACAGCTGGAAGTGGAGGGACGGCGGGAGATCTCCGCCGCCGAGGGGTGCGGACCGGTCCACGCCCTGGACCAGGCGCTGAGGAAGGCCCTGGTCGGGTTCTATCCCTCCCTGGCCGGGATGCACCTCGCGGACTACAAGGTCCGGGTCCTGCCCGGCACAGGTGCGACGGCCTCGGTGGTGCGGGTGCTGATCGACAGTTCCGATTCCCGGGACGTATGGACCACCGTCGGGGTGTCCGCGGACATCCTGGAGGCCAGCTGGATCGCCCTGGTGGATTCCTACGAGTACAAGCTTTTCAAGGACACGCAATCCGAGACCCGACGGGAGACTGGAGAGGAACATGCCGATGACGATGACGCAGAAGATCTTGGCCGCGCACGCGGGGCTTGAGTCCGTGGAGCCGGGGCAGCTGCTCGAGGCGGGGCTCGACCTGGTCCTGGGGAACGACATCACCGCGCCCCCGGCGATCCGGGAGTTCCGGAAGATGGGCGCCCGGACGGTCTTCGACCGGGACCGGGTGGTCCTGGTGCCGGACCACTTCGCGCCGAACAAGGACATCAAGGCCGCCCAGCAGTGCAAGTGCATGCGGGACTTCGCCCGGGAGCAGGAGGTGACCCACTACTTCGAGGTCGGCGAGATGGGGATCGAGCACGCCCTCCTCCCCGAGCGGGGCCTGGTCCTGCCCGGGGACCTGGTGATCGGGGCGGATTCCCACACCTGCACCTACGGGGCCGTCGGAGCCTTCTCCACGGGGGTGGGCTCCACGGACATGGCCGCGGGCATGGCCCTGGGCCGGCTCTGGTTCAAGGTGCCCGAGGCGATCCGGGTCGAGCTCTCCGGCTCCCTCTCGGGATGGGCCGGGGGCAAGGACCTCATCCTGACCCTGATCGGGAGGATCGGGGTGGACGGGGCCCTCTACCGGTCCCTGGAGTTCCAGGGTCCCGGCGTGGAGTCCCTGACCATGGAGGAACGCCTCACGGTGGCCAACATGGCCATCGAGGCGGGGGCCAAGAACGGGATCTTCCCGGTGGACGAGGCGACCCGGACCTGGGCGGCCTCCGTGTCGGACCGGCGGTACCGGGAGTACCGGGCGGACCCGGACGCTGTCTACGCCCGGGAGGTCCGGATCGACCTGTCCCGTCTGGCCCCGATGGTCGCCTTCCCCCACCTCCCGTCCAACGTGCGGCCCGCCTCGGAGGCCGGGGACGTGGCCGTGGACCAGGTGGTGATCGGGTCCTGCACGAACGGCCGGATCGAGGACCTCCGGATCGCCGCGGCCCTCCTCCGGGGCCGAAGGGTTGCCCGGGGCGTCCGGTGCATCGTCCTCCCCGCGACTCAGAAGATCTACCTCCAGGCGGTCCGGGAGGGCCTGGCGGAGGACTTCGTGGAGGCCGGGGCCGTCCTGTCCACCCCGACCTGCGGGCCCTGCCTGGGGGGCCACATGGGCATCCTGGCCGAGGGGGAGCGGGCCGTGGCCACGACCAACCGCAACTTCGTGGGCCGCATGGGCCATCCCGAGTCGGAGATCTACCTGGCGGGGCCCGCGGTCGCCGCGGCCGCCGCGGTGACGGGTCGGATCCGCGATCCCTCGGAGGTGATGGATCCCCCGGCCCGGGATCGGCTCCTGGGACCCCCGGAGCGCCGGGAGTCCCGGACCGCCGCCCCGGCGGGAGGCGCGCGATGACCGCCGCGGGACGGGCTTTCAAGTACGGGGACAACGTGGACACCGACGCCATCATCCCCGCCCGGTACCTCAACACCAGCGACCCCGCGGAGCTGGCCGCCCACTGCATGGAGGACCTGGACGCGTCCTTCGCCCGGGCGGTCGAGCCCGGGGACGTCCTGGTGGGGGGGAGCAATTTCGGATGCGGCTCCAGCCGGGAGCACGCGCCGGCGGCCATCAAGGCCGCGGGGGTGTCCTGCGTGATCGCGGCCTCCTTCGCCCGCATCTTCTACCGGAACGCCGTGAACATCGGGCTGGCCATCCTGGAATGCCCCGAGGCCGCGGAGGCGATCAAGACCGGCGACCGGATCGCCCTCGATTTCGAGGCGGGAACCATCACGGACGGGACGAAGGGCGCCTCCTGGAAGGCCGCCCCCTTCCCGCCCTTCATGCGGAGGATCATGGAGGCCGGGGGGCTCACGGAGTACGTCCGGGTCCGGCTGGAGGAAGAGGGGAAGGCTGCCGCGGCGGGCGGGACGAAGGGAGGTGCATCGTGAGGAATTCGATCGCCCTGGTGCCCGGGGACGGGATCGGTCCCGAGGTGACCTCCCAGGCCGTCCGGGTCCTCGAGACCGTCGGAGCCCGGTTCGGCGTCTCCTTCCGCTTCGAGACGGCCCTCCTGGGGGGCGCGGCCATCGACGAGAAGGGCGTGCCGCTTCCCGCGGAGACCCTGGCGGCCTGCAAGGCCGCGGACGCGGTGCTCCTGGGCGCCGTCGGGGGGCCCCGCTGGGACGACCTGTCCGGGGCGATGCGCCCCGAG
>CALMRC010000115.1 GCA_937873275.1 uncultured Spirochaetota bacterium | reverse complement strand
GGCCGGAGACCTCGGAATCCGAACGGCTGGCCCTCCCCAGCCGGGCTCCCGCGGAACCCCGGTCCCGGATGACCCTGAGCCCCCGGGCCCTCGCCTCGACCCGGGACCTCCGTTACCTCCTCCGGGGCCCCGCCAAGCTCGCCCTGGCGGAACGGCTGGCCCGGGAACCCCCGGACGGGCCGGAGGGCCGGTCCGGAGATCTCCCGCCCGCCGGGCTCGTCGCCCGGAAGGTCCGGGCCGCCGGGGCTCCCGTGTCCCTCCTCTACTGCGAGGTCTAGCAGGTTGTTGAAATACTTGAAGCATTTCAACAACCTGCTATGCACTTGCTCGAGAACCTTACGGTTCTCTACGCAATTGCGACATCAAGATAGTGCTGAAAAAGGTTCAGCAGCCTTTTTCAACACCCTGCTGAGGGACCCGGGGGACCGGCGCCCGGCACGAAAAAATGCCCGGGGCGGCTTTCCATTCTCGGGCGGGGGTTCTACAATTATCCCGATGGACACCGAGCCCCTGGACGGCCTGT
This sequence comes from uncultured Spirochaetota bacterium, assembly GCA_937873275.1. Taxonomy (GTDB): domain Bacteria; phylum Spirochaetota; class Spirochaetia; order Treponematales; family UBA12059; genus JAAYUR01. The sequence continues at coordinate 8,128 of CALMRC010000115.1, read as the reverse complement.
GCGACTCCGTGCTGGCCGCGGTCATGACCTCCGCCCACCAACACCTCCTGTCCCTGGGGGAGGACGGTACCGTCTTGAGCTTCCTTCCCCCCGATTTCCCCCTCCTGGGCCGCACCCGGGAGGAGGTCCTGGGGCGGAAGCTGGACACCCTCTTCCGGGCCAATTACGTCCGGGTCTTCGACGGCCGGGATGCCTGGAACGAGATCGTCTACCTCGAGGGGATCGACGGCCGGGCCCGGCCCTTCGGGCTGCGCCGGATCCCGCCGGACCGGGATCCCTTCCCGGCCCTGGTCCCGGGGGCCCGGGAGCACCTCCTGGTGAACGAGCTCCTCATCTACGGGGCCCTGGAGGACCTGCACGAACGCACCCTGGCCGAGCACGCCCAGGAGCTCGAGGCGGTGAACGAGAAGCTCAAGCGCCAGACCCACAAGCTCCGCAAGGCCCTGGAGATCCTGGAGTCCCGGAACCGGCAGATGATCAAGGAGCTGAACCTCGCCGTGGAGCTCCAGAAGTCCCTGCTCCCCAAGGCCTATCCCGCGACCCCCTCCGCGGCCTTCACCCATCGGTACATACCCCTGGCCATGGTGGGGGGGGATTTCTTCGCCCTGTCCAAGATGGAGGGGGACCGGGTGGGGGTCCTCATCGCGGACGTGTCGGGACACGGGGTCGCTCCGGCCTTCATCACCGCCATGATCCGGAGCCTCTTCGACTACCTGCACCCCCGGGAGGAATCCCCCGCGGAGGTGATCCGAAGGATCAACGAGGAATTCTCCAAGATCGTGAACACCGACCACTTCGTGACGGCCTTCTACGGCATCTTCGATTTCGAGGCCATGACCTGCACCTACTGCGGCGCCGGACACCCGCCCCAGCTGATCGTCCATGCCGACGGGAGCGTGACCCGCCTTCCCTCCGAGGATCCCATCATAGGCATGACCGAGGACTGCGAGTACCACGACCTGCGGGTTCCCCTGGCGGGCGGGGACCTCCTGTGCTTCTACACCGACGGCGTCCAGGAAGCCCGGGACGCCCGGGACCGGATGTTCGGGGTCCAGGGCATCGAGGAGACTGTGATCCGGAACCGGAACTCGGACCTGGAGTCCTTGGCGGACGCCCTGATCACCGGGGTCATCCAGTTCATGAAGGACCCCGTCTTCGAGGACGACATCACGGTGGTGCTGGGGCAGGTGATCGAGAGCCTGTAATCCGTGGACGGTGGACTGTGAACGGAATTTGTCCTCAGAGATCAAGAACCCCGACTCTCTAACGGATGCCGTTTAGGTCTTCCCGGTATTCCACCGTCCACCGTCCACCGTCCGCCGCTCACCGTATCCTCCTCACCCTCGGTATCCTCAACTCCCCGAAGGCGTCCAGGATCCGTGCCATGACCTCGAAGGACTCCTCCTCCAGGGCGTCGAGGTTGTCCCCCGGGCCGTGCAGGAGGGACCAGGTCCGGGGAACGTCCTCCGGGATTTCCCGGGCCCGAATTCCCGTTCCGTCGTCGCCCCGACGACGGACCGCCGCAAGGGATTCGCGGTAGGCGTCGAGCTCCGGACCGGGCAGGAGGGTGACGGTGACCGCGGGAACCCCGCCCAGGGCGAAGCCCAGATCGTCGGACCAGGGCACGGGTAGACGGGCCGGGGACGAGCCGGCGACACGGCGGAGTGCCCGGCCGGCCCAGGAATCCAGGTCCCGGAGACGGGCGGCCAGGTCGCCGGTCCCCATGCCCCGGGAGGCCAGGAGGTCCCGGGCGGTCGAGGAAAGGACCGGTACGGTTCCCCGGCCGGTTACGTCGAAGACGAAGACCGCCGGCGGCTCCTCCTCCCCGGTCAGGGACCGGGGCCGCCCGGCCAGGGCCCGGGCGACCGAGTAGGACCCCTGGGCGTCCGCCGAGGAGGTTTCCTCGGAATCCGTAAAGAGGATCACCGTGTTGTGGGGCTCCGTCCTCGAGGCTAGCCGGACCGCCAGGTCCGCGAGCTGGAGGCAGGCGGCCCCGTTGTCCAGGATCCCGGCCCCCCCGGCCCGGCGGTCGTGATGGGCCACCAGGAGCTTGGTACGGAACCGGGGATCGTAGGCCGGGTCGGGGAAGCGCACGGCCAGGTGGAGGCTCCCGGCCAGGAAGGTGCGCTGGGGAATCACGCCCCGGTCCCGGAGGAAGGCTTCCAGGACCGAGGGACGGTCGGCATCCGGGGCGGACAGGGCCCGCAGGAAGAGCGAAGGTATCACGCTGGCGGCGAGTCTACCCCGGGTCCGTCGGGCGGTCAAGGGAAGCGGGACCGATCCGGACCGGCGGCATTGACGGAGGGGGCCCGTCTCTTCGATACTCCTTTCCAAGATGAAGCACTCTCCTACGACCCCTCCCGCCGATCCTTCCCCGGGCCCCGCGGTCCGGAAGCCCCGGATACCGGCCCTCGTCTACGTCGGGATCCTGATCGGATCCATACCCCTGACCGGGTTCTCCCGGCTCGGGCTCCTCTACGCCGTCTATCTGGGAACGACCCTGGCCATCGCGGCGGGGGAGCTGGCCTTCCTGCGCGCGATCTTCCGGAACGGCCGCACCCGGCTCTTCCCCGCCTGGAAGAAGTTCACCGGATATTCGATCCCGGTCTATTACTTCGTCCACGCCATCCCGCGGATCGAGTGGAGCAACGCGGACCTCATCGGCCCCGGCAAGGTCGTCTTCCTGTTCGCCCTGACCCTCTCGGCCTCGACGGCGGGATTCCTCACCTTCTTCCTGGCGGGACGTCCCGAGGTCCAGGCGGCGGCGGGCGTCATCGACCCGGAGGAGGTCTCCGACCGGACCTTGAGGAAGCGCCGCGCCCGGGAACGCCGCCCCCACGGTCCGGTGGCCGTGGTCCTGGACTGGGTTGACGCCATCGCCTGGGCCGCGATCGCCGTGCTGGTGGTGAATATCTTCGTCTTCCAGCTCTACGAGGTCCCTTCGGAGTCCATGGTGCCCGCCTTCCTGGTCAAGGACCGTCCCTTCACGGTAAAGCTCACATCGGGACCCCGGGTGCCCCTGACCGAATGGCGCCTGCCCTTCCTCCGCCTGCCCCGCCGGGGGGACGTGGTGACGATCGCCAATCCCCGGTACCCGGATAACCACCGGGTCTCCCTCAAGAAGCAGGTATCCCAGTTCGTCTACATGATCACCCTCACGGCGGTCCACCTGGACTCCACCCTGCCGGACGGGACCCCCAAATCCGACCCCCTGGTCAAGCGCATCACCGGAGTCCCGGGGGAAAAGCTCATGATGGTGGACGACGTCCTGTACGCCCGGAGGTCGGGGGATCCCGGGTTCCGGAAGGTCGAGGAGCCCTGGGCCGCCACGGACCTCTGGCGACAGGACCCGGAAATCCGGAGGCGCATCCAGCACATCCCCCTGGACGAGCAGACCCGGGCTCTCCTGACCCGCTGGGACGAGCGGAAGAACGGTGCCGACCCCGCCTCCCTGGCGGCGGACATCGGGGCTTCCCTCGGGTCGATCGAGTCGTCCCTGCGCCGGCTCGCCGCCGGCCGGGAGGTTGTCTCGGGGCCGGACATGTCCCGGACGGACCCCGCCCTGCGTACCCGCCGGGACGAGGCCGCGGCCCGGGCGATCCGGGGAGAGAATCCCTACGCCGAGGCCGGGGCGGGCGGGGAGGACCTGTCCCTGGCCCTCGCGGCCGCGGTCTCCCCGGAGGCCCGCTCGGCCCTGAAAGCCTATGCGGAGGGTGCCGTCGCGGCCGCGGCGGTTCCCGGGTCGAACGCCTATGACCGGGGCTCCCGGGCCCTGAACCTCCTGGTGAAGGCCAATCTCCTGGCCCGTATGGAGCGCGTCCTCGGCCTCCTGGCCTCGGGAACCCCCCTGGACGCGGCCGCCCGGGATCCCGAGCGGATCCGCGGCCTGTCGGATGCCCGGGAGCTCTATATCTACCTCCAGGGCTTCTACGACAACCGGAACTTCCCCGAGTTTCCCGGGGGCGACGCGTTCCTGGCCCGGGACGAGTATTTCGCCATGGGGGACAACCGGTACAACTCCCTGGACTTCCGGTTCCGGGAAACCCCCGGGACCCGGAGCCTGGATGCCGCGGATCCCGCCTCGGTACGGTACGTCTCCATCCTGGAACCCTTCGCGGTCAAGCTCAAGTTCATCGAGGGCCACGCCGTCTTCCGGCTTTGGCCTCCCTCCCGCCTGGGACGGATTAACTGATAGAAGGAGCCTTTCAGATGAAAGAGATCCGGGTCACCTATCCCGACGGCCAGGTCCGCTCCTATCCCTTCCTGGTTAAGGCCTCCGAGGCCCTGGAGCCCCTGGGAGCCCTGCGACGCCCCCTGGCCGCGGTGCTCATCAACAACGAGCTCTGTCCCCTGGATTACTTCCTCACCACCGACTGCAGCCTGGCCCCGGTCACCGTGGACACGAACCTCGGGGCCGTCACCTACCGCCGCTCCCTCTGCTTCCTCCTGGCCATGGCGTCCCGGGAGCTCTTCCCGGAGCGTCGGCTGGTGGCGGGGATGGCCATCGGCACGGGATTCTTCCACTTCTTCGACGACGACGCGCCGGACGACCCGAAGGACCTGGCGGCCCTGGAACGGCGCATGCGCGAGCTGGTAACCCGGGACATCCCCATCCACCGGGAGTGGATGTCCTACTCGGGAGCCGTGGAATACTTCCGCTCCCAGGGCCAGACCGACACCCTGGCCCTGCTGGAGCACATGAACGATCCCCGGATCGCCCTGAACGAGTGCGCGGGATTCCGGGATCTCCACGTGACCCCCCTGGTTCCCTCCACCGGGGTGCTGGGAGTCTTCGAGCTGGCCCCCTACCACGACGGTTTCCTCCTGCGGTACCCCCACAAGGAGGACGAGAAGGTCCCGCCCTTCCAGGACGATCCCGTGCTCTACCGCATCGCCAAGGAATACCGGGAGCGGGCCAAGATACTCGGGGTATCCTCCGTCGGAGCCCTGAACAGCATCAACTCCCCGAAGAAAATCAAGGAATACATCCAGGTCGCGGAGGCCCTCCAGAACAAGAAGATGGCGGAGCTCGCGGACCAGGTGGCCGCCCGGGCGGGCACCGTGAAGGCCCTCCTGATCGCGGGCCCCTCCAGTTCCGGGAAGACCACCACGTCCAAGAAGCTCGCCATCCAGCTCCGCGTCATGGGATTCGAGCCCGTGGTCATCGCCCTGGACGACTACTTTGTGGACCGGGACCACACCCCCCGGGACGAGAACGGCGAGTACGATTTCGAATGCCTGGAGGCCCTGGACGTCGAGTACCTGAACGAGCAGCTGGTCGAGCTCTTCCGGGGGGACGAGATCGAGCTGCCCGCCTTCGATTTCAAGACCGGAACCCGCCGCCCCTCGGGCAAGAAGCTCCGGCTTTCCACGGGCCGGGAGATCGTGGTCATGGAGGGCATCCACGGCCTGAACGACAAGCTGACCCCCCGGATTCCCCGGGAGCAGAAGTTCAAGGTGTACGTGTCCGCCCTGACCCAGCTGAACCTGGACGACCACAACCGGATCTCCACCACGGACAACCGCCTGCTCCGGCGGATCGTCCGGGACTGGCAGTTCCGGGGCAAGTCCGCCCTGGACACCCTGAAGATGTGGGCCTCGGTACAGCGGGGGGAACGGCGGCACATTTTCCCCTTCCAGAACTCCGCGGACGCGGCCTTCAACTCCGCCCTGGACTACGAACTGGGGGTCCTGAAAATCTACGCGGAGCCGGTGCTCCGGTCCGTGAAGCCCGTCGAGCCCGAGTACGCCGAGGCGGGGCGCCTGCTATCCTTCCTGGCGAATTTCTCGCCGATCCCGGCGCAGTTCGTGCCGGGGAATTCGATTCTGAGAGAATTTATCGGCGAGAGCGAATTCAAGTATTGAGTTTGACGATTTCCTCCGGGCACGGGATCAAGGGCGGACGGTTTTCGCGCCAGCGAAAACCGAACCGTCCGGCGCGGAGCGCCGGACGCGCCGGGCCAGGAATTCCCCCGGCGCAGTTCGTGCCGGGGAATTCGATTCTGAGAGAATTTATCGGAGAAAGTGAGTTCAAGTACTGAGGTCAACGAATCGCGCCGGAACATAAATTCGGGGCAGACGGTTTTCGCGCAAGCGAAAACCGAACCGTCCGGCGCCCCGCGCCGGGCCCCGGATACAGGGCGGACGCCTTGCGGCCGCCCTGTATCTGTTTACAGTAACAACAGATATTTCAGCCGCGCCCGACAGCGTACCACACTTTTTCTTTACTTCCCATTTTTTCTGATCCATAATACACCCATGTTTCTCTAATTCCACAAGGAGGAGTTGAGATGAGCAGGAAAGTGTTGATCACCCTCGCCATCGTCACCGCGGCGGCCCTCGCGCTGGCCGGGTGCGGCGGCGGAGCCGGGGCGGGAGCCGGGGTCGCCAAGGGCGACACGGGCCCGATCGTGGACAAGATCATCATCGACGTCCGCATGGACCAGTCCATCGCGGCCAAGGATACCATCGAGGGGAAGACGGACCTCTTCGCCTACGGCATGGACGCGAGCGTCTTCTTCGGGCTGCCCCAGGCGGACCGCGAGAAGCTCTCGGTCTACACCATCCCGTCCGGATCCTGGTCCTACCTCATGAACCCCATCCCCAACCAGGCGCCCTACGTCTGGAAGACCAAGACGGGCAAGGAATACTTCAACCCCCTGGCCATCCGGGAGGTCCGGTACGCGATCAACTGGCTCATCGACCGCAAGAAGATCGTGGACGAGATCCTTCTGGGCGGCGGCGAGCCGGCCTTCACCTCCATGACCCCCGGCCAGCCCGGAACCTATCGCTACAACATCATCGCCACCAAGCTGGGCATGACCGAGCGGGGTGACGAGAAGAAGGCCATCGCCGAGATCACCACGGCCCTGGAAGCCGCGGCCAAACTTCCCGAGAACGCCGGGAAGCTCCGCAAGGCCGGCCAGTTCTGGACCTACAAGGGCGAGCCCATCACCGTGAAGTTCATCATCCGGGTGGACGATCCCCAGGGCCGCCTTCCCGCGGGCAACTACGTCGCGGACCAGCTGGAAAAGGCGGGCATCAAGGTCGAGCGCCTCCTGTACGACCGCTCCAAGGCGGGCCGGATGGTCTACGGCGGAGATCCCGCGGACTACGACTGGACCATGTACACCGAGGGCTGGGGCGCCGGAGCCACCCGCCGCTGGTGGGACGTCTCCATTTCCCAGATGTACGCTCCCTACTACGGTTACATGCCCGGCGGCGCCACCGAGGGCTTCTGGAACTACAAGCAGGACGAGATCGACAAGCTCGCCATGAAGAGCTACAACGGCTGGTTCCTCACCGCCGACGAGTACTGGAACGACAACCTCAAGGCCCAGGAGCTGGGCCTGACCGAGGCGGTCCGGATCTGGGTCTGCTCCCAGATGCAGTACTACATCGCCAACAAGGACCGGGTCACCAACCGCTTCGTGTACGGCCTGGGGGACGGCCTCAACGGCTGGTCCTTCATCACCGCGGACGTGAAGCCCAACGACAAGGGCGAGAAGATCCTCCGCGCCACCCAGTACTCCGCCAAGGGCGGCCTGTTCATGAGCGCCTGGGACCCCGTGGGCACGGGCGGCTTCTCGGACAACTACGTCAGCATGATCGTCGAGCAGTGCACCATGCGGGAGTACTTCGAGGCGCCCAACACCGCCATCGACACCCCCTACCTGGTGCAGTGGGACCTGAAGGACGTCCAGTCCAACGTCGGCCCGGACACCACCGGGGACGGCAAGCCCGAGGGGCTCATCGACGTGCCCGCGGACGCGATCAAGTACGACTCCGCCACCAAGACCTGGAAGAAGGTCGGCGCGGGCGTCAAAGCCTACTCCACCGCGAAGTACACCGTGAAGGACTCGGTCTGGCACGACGGGAACAAGATCGGGCTCGCGGACTTCGTCTACTCCCTGGGATTCCAGACCGACTGGTCCACCAAGGACGGGGACGCGGACCTGGCCTACGAGGAAGCCTACGCCTCCCAGTACCAGCCCACCATCGAGACCCTCAAGGGCGTGATCTTCAACAAGGACGGGAGCTTCACCACCTACTACGACTTCAACTGGCCCATGGACAAGAACCGGGTCGCCTACGGCGGCCTTCTGTCCCCCAAGGCCGGAAACCCCGG
>CALMRC010000114.1 GCA_937873275.1 uncultured Spirochaetota bacterium | reverse complement strand
CAGAATCCGGTGTCCGCCCCGATCGCCTTCTGGAACGGGTTCCTGGCGGTCTATCCCAAGAGCTTCGAGGGGACCCTCTGGGTCCTCGAATCCGGCGGCCCGGCCCTCCCGGGCTGGCCCGTCCCGGTGGCCGGAATCGGGTACGGATCCCCCGTGCTCCTTCCCCTGGGCTCCTCCTTCCGCGCCGCCTTCCTGACCCAGGCCGGCGTGCTGTCCTGCTGGAACGAGCGGGGGGAACCCGTGCCCGGCTTCCCGGTCGAATTGGAAGGGGTGTTCTAGGGCACCCCTCTATTCGCCGCGGACTCTTTGTGGGCCGTTTCCGAATCCGGATCCCTCTACCGGGTGGGACTGGACGGGCGCCGGGCACGGACCGACGTCCGGGGCCTGGGGAGCCGGGAACCCGTCCTCGTGGCCCGGGACGTGGAGGGGGACGGGCGGCCCGAGATCTTCGTATCCGGGGACGGCAACGCCCTGTACGGGTTCGACGCGGACCTCGAACCGCTGACCGGGTTCCCCGTCCCGGGCACCGGGAAGCCGGCCTTCGCGGACCTGAACGGGGACGGGCGGCCGGAACTCGTGACCGCGGGGGTGGACGGAGTCATCCGGGCCGCCTCCTTCCGGGGACCCTGACCGCGTAGGAGATCGCGATGAACCGTGCCCTGAAGACCCTCCGCCCGGCGATCCTGGCCGCGGCGATCCTGACGGCTTCCTGCGCGACGGTCCAGAGGGACCGCACCGTGGAGAGCCTTCCCGTGGACGCCTTTTCCGTCCTGGACGGCTGGGAACGGGACCTGGTCGGCCTGGAGGCCGCGGAGGATCCGGCCGCCCTGGACCTCCTCCGCTCCCGGCTGGCCGAAGCCGGAACCCGGCCCGTCCTGGAACGCGCCTGGGCCGCCCGGCTGGCCGCCCTCTCGGGTCGGGCGGCCCTCCTGGCCCGGGACCGGGCCGCGGCGGACCGGGACCTCCGGAAGGCCCTGTCCCTCAACCCCGCGGACGAGGTCGCCCGGGTCCTGGAAGCCCGGCTGGAGCGCAGCCCCGAGAAGCGGAAGGCCCTGGTCGAGGAAGCCCTCAGGACCGCGGAAACCCAGGCCCGCCTGCGGGCCGAACTGGGCCGGATCCTCCTGGCCGAGGGCCGGTACGCGGACGCCCTGGCCGCCTTCGACGCCTCCCTGCCCTTCCTCCCGGACCCCTACGATCGCGCCTACGGGTCCGAACGGAGAACGGCCCTGGCCCTCCGGGACGCCGCTCCCCCGGCCTCGGGGCCCGCCCTGTTGACCGACCGCCCCGCGTCCCTCCAGGACCTGGCCGCCCTGGTCCAGGCGGAGAGCTCCCTGGCGGACTTCCTGACCGGGGGGAAGGCCTGGGCCCCCGGGGTGCTCTTCGAGCGTCTCCGGGCCGGGGGCTTCTACCCCGATCCCGCCGCCCCGGGTTCCTCCCCCGCCCGCCGGGGGGACGCCGCCTTCCTGCTCTGGCGGCTGGCGGCCAACCGCCTGAACGACCGGTCCCTCCTCCGACGGTACACGGACCGATACCTGGCCCGCCCGAACCCCGCGAGCCCGGTTCCCGACGTGCCCCTGGGGGCGCCCTGGTTCGACGCGGTCCTGGGCTGCGTGGAGAGGGAGATCATGGAACTCCCGGACGGCCGCAGCTTCCGGCCCCTCGATCCCGTCACGGGGCTCGAGTTCTACCGGTGGCTCCGGAAGGCCTCGGACCTTTGAACGGGTCCCGGCGGGTCTCGGCATGTACCTCCGGGAACTGACCCAGAGCGTCTCGGTCCTCAAGGGGGCGGGGCCCTCGGTCTGCGCCCGCCTGGCCCGGCTGGGGATCTACACCGTCGCGGACCTCCTCCTGCGGGCTCCCCGGGGCTACGAGGACCGTTCCCGGGCGGTATCCTTCCGGGAGGCGATCCGGGCGGGGGGTACGGCGAACACCGTGGGAACCGTGACGGACCACGACTGGTTCGGGTACGGACGGTCCCGGACCCTCAAGATCCTCGTGGACGACGGGACCGCGACGGCCGCCCTGGTGTGTTTCCATCGCGCCTTCCTGGCGGACCGCCACCCCCCGGGATCCCGGGTCCGGGTCACCGGATCCCTGGCCCTCCGGTTCAACGAGCTCCAGTCCACGTCCTTCGAGATCGAGGCGGCCGCGGAGGGACAGGGACCCGAGGCCGGCGTCCTTCCCCTCTACCCCCTCACGGACGGTCTGGCCCAGGGTACGGTGCGCAGGCTCGCCGCCCGGGCCCTGGCGGAGTACGGACGGCGGACCGAGGACGAGCTGCCCCCGGGGATCCTGGAATCCCGGGGACTGCCGCGCAAGGCCCGGGCCCTGGAGGACCTCCACGCCCCGGCCACACCGGAAGCCGCGGAGCGGGCCCTCCGCGCCCTGGCCTACGAGGAGCTCTTCTACCTCCAGATCCAGGTCCGTCGCCGGGCTGCCGCCCGGGCGGAGCGGCCCGCGGACCGCCCCGCCGGCCCCCCGGAGCGTCGGGGCCTTCGGGACCGCCTCCGGGAACGCCTGCCCTTCCGGCTGACGGGGGACCAGGAACGGGTGGCTGCGGAAATCGCCCGGGACATGGAGGGGCCCCGGCCCATGGCCCGGCTCCTCCAGGGGGACGTGGGCTCCGGGAAGACCCTGGTCGCCTTCCTGGCCGTCCTCAAGGCCGTGGAGGCCGGGGGCCAGGCCGCCCTCATGGCCCCGACGGAGCTCCTGGCCCGCCAGCACGCCCAGACCGCCGCCCGCCTCCTGGAACCCCTGGGTGTGCGCCTGGCCTTCCTGACGGGAAACCTGAAGGACGCCTCCCGCCGGCCGCTCCTGGCCGCCCTGGCCGCGGGGGACGTGGACCTGGTGCTGGGTACCCACGCCCTCTTCTCGGAGGACGTGGAGTACCGGCGCCTGACCCTGGCCGTGGTGGACGAACAGCACCGCTTCGGGGTCCTCCAGCGCCTCGCCCTCTCCCGGAAGGGAGGGGTCCCGGACCTCCTCATGATGACCGCCACCCCCATTCCCCGGACCCTGGCTCTCACGGTCTACGGGGACCTCGAGGTCTCGACGATCCGCACGATGCCCCCGGGGCGCAAGCCCGTGGTCACCCACCTGGCCCGGCAGGGAAACGAGACCAAGGTCTACGAGTTCGTCCGGAGGGAACTGGCCGCCGGTCGGCAGGCCTACTTCGTCTATCCCCTCATCGCGGAAAGCGAGGCGTCGGAGCTGAAGAACGCCCGGGAGATGGCCCGCCGCCTGTCCGAGGAGGTCTATCCCGGGATTCCCGGAGGCCTCATCCATTCCCGGCTTCCGGACGAGGAAAAGCGCTCGACCATGGAAGACTTCACCCGGGGGGACCTGAGGTACCTGGTCGCGACGAGCGTCGTGGAGGTGGGCGTGGACGTGGCGGCCGCCACCTGCATGGTGGTGGAGCACGCCGAGAGGTTCGGACTGGCGGCCCTGCACCAGCTCCGGGGCCGGGTGGGACGGAGCGACCTCCAGTCGTATTGCTTTCTGGTCTATTCCGGGAACCTGTCCGAGGAGGGCAAGCGGCGCATCCGGGCCATGAAGGAGACGACGGACGGGTTCGCCCTGGCGGAGGAGGACCTGCGCATCCGGGGACCCGGGGAGATCGCCGGCATCGCCCAGTCCGGGTCCCTGCGACTGTCCTTCGCGGACCCCGTGCGGGACGCGGACCTGCTGGAACTTGCCCGCGAGGACGCGGCGGGCATCGTGGACCGGGATCCGGGCCTCCTCCAACCGGAGCACCGGGTCATCCGGGAGGTCCTGGAACGGGCCAACCCCTTCCCCGCCGAGACCTCCGGGGCTTAGGGCCCCGTTACCGAAGCCGTCCCATCCGGCGATCGGCCGGCCTAGTCCTCCCGCCGGTACGCAAGACCCGCGAAGCCGTCCCGCTTCCGCTCGAGCCGCCGGACCCATCCCCGGGGTTTACGCCGGTCGAACCTCGCGGCCTCCGTGGGCCGGCTGACCAGGACGAGGGACGCCCCGGGCGCGGCCGACCGGGATGCCCGGTCCCAGAGGGGACCGATCCAGTCGTACTCGGGGACCGGGTCCGGGAACTCCAGGATCAGGTCGAAGCCGGCTCCGGGGGGTTCCCCGGGATCGAGGCCGTCGGAAGCGGAGAGCTCCGGCGAAAAGCCCACGGCCGCCAGGTTCCGGGCCGTCGCGGCGACCTGCAGGCAGTCCCGGGACACGACCCGGAGGGTCCGGATCCCGAACCTCCCGCAGGCGTACAGGGCCGGGTGGCCGGGCCCGGGATTCCCGATGGAGCAGGCCCGGGCCGGCGAATCCCCCGCGGCCCGATCGCAGATCGCCGCCGCCAGGGCCGCCGCGTGGGAGGGGGTGTCGAAGTCCGGGAGTCCCCAGTAGCCGGAAAGGCCGTACCGCACCCCCGCGAGCTCGAAGTCCGAACGGCAGCGCTCGTACACGGCCAGTTCGTCGACGGCGGGCGGAAGCACGGTTCCCCGGCCCCCGGCGATGACCGTGTGGCCGGGGCCGGTCTCCTCCGCCAGGATCTCCGCCCCGGATTCGGCGACCGCGGCCCGAACGGCCGGGGCGATGGGATTCACCACCACCAGGGCGAAGCGCCCCCCCTCGGCGAGGGCGGCGGGCAGCCGCCTCACGAGGTCCTCGATCACCGGGGGACCCGCCTTGGCGGGAACGTTGGACACCACGAGGTCGAAGCGGCGCCCGGCCAGGCCCGTCAGGGTGAGCCCGGTGCCGCAGGAAGCCGGCTCAAGGCCGTTCGCCCGGGCGTTGCGCGCCGCGAAGGCGGCGGCCAGGGCGTCCCGATCCCGGAAGTGGACCTCCGCGCCCGGTAGGGCCGATCCCAGGGCGATGCCCAGGATGCCCGTCCCGCAGCCCAGGTCCAGGACGGAGCGGGCACCCTCCGCAAGGCTCGACCGGGCGACGACTTTCAGCAGGAGCTTCGTGCCCCGATCCACGTCGAAGGAGGAGAACAGGGCATGGGACAGGTCCAGCCGGAGATCCCGGCCGGAGTACCGGAAGGAGACGGATTTGTGGACGTACGGATCGACGGGAGGTATCCGGGCGGGGGATTGAGGGTACACGGTGGACGGTGGACGGTGAACGGAAGCGATTGAAGTGTACTGTCCGAGACCACGCTTAGGCGTGGGACCTGGTTGTGAACCTGTACTCACTCCCGTTCACCGTTTACGGTTCACCGTTCACCTAACTATTCACCCGCTCCTGGTACTCGTTGGTCTCCGTGTTGACCAGGATCTTTTCGCCCTGCTTGATGAAGAGGGGAACCCGGACCACCAGGCCCGTCTCGCAGACCACGGGCTTCGTGGCGCCGGAGACCGTGTCGCCCCGGACGTAGTTCTCGCTCTCGGTGACCGTGAAGACCATCTTGTAGGGAATCTTGATGTCGATGGCCTCGCCCTCGTAGAAGAGGATCGAGTACGTCTCCCCCTCCTGTAGGTAGAACTTCTTGTCCTCGTGCCCCGGGAAGGGGATGAAGTACTGTTCGAAGGACTCGTTGTTCATGAAGACGAAGTGCTCGGCGTCCGAATACTGGTACTGGCAGTCGATCAGGTCGACCTGGGCGTCCTCGACCTCGTCCTGGGTCTTTATGGTCTGGGTGACCACGTTCCCGTTCCGCATGTTCTTGGCCTTGACCCGCGCGAACGCGGCGCCCTTGCCGGGGTTCACGAATTCCCGGTCCACGACGATGTGGGGATGGCTGTTGATGAGCAGGACGCTGCCCTTGGCTATATCTCCGCCTCGGATCATGATATACCTCTCGGATTTCGGCTCCGGACCTTCCAACTCGAGGACGGGGCCGGGGTTTCCTTGGATGGGCGCCCGCGCGGACCGGAATTCGGAACCGATCCCGGAGCGGACACAGCACTATGTCAAATTCGGATGGTTTTGTAAAGCCGGCCGCGGTCCGGAGGTCCCGAGCCGCGCGTGCCGGATCCCGGCCGCCCTAGGGTTCGCCCCGGACCACCCGGTTTCGCCCGCCCTGCTTGGCCGCGTACAGCGCCTTGTCCGCGGCCCGGATGAGTTCGAAGGGTCCCAGCCGGGAGGGCAGGCCGCAGGCGCATCCCAGGCTGATGGTGATGCGGATCTCCGTGCCCTCGTGGACGAAGGCGGTGTCCTCCACGGCCTTCCGCATGCGCTCGCAGTAGCAAACGGTCTCCTCGGGGCTCCGGGCGTTCAGGATCACGGCGAACTCCTCGCCGCCGTACCGGCCGACGACGTCGCCGTCCCGGCCGGACCGGAGCAGGAGGTTCGCCGTCTCCTTCAGGATCGTGTCCCCGGCCTGGTGGCCGAAGGTGTCGTTGATGGTCTTGAAGTGGTCGATGTCCATCATGACGAAGCAGACCGGCCGGTCGTCCCGCCGGCTCCGCCGGAACTCGAAATCCAGGAATTCCTCGATCTTCGCGTGGTTATACAGGCCCGTCAGGCTGTCCCGGGCGGCCCGCTCCTGCAGCAACCCTTCCCGGTCCCGCACGGTCTTGGCCATGTGGTTGAACGCCTCCACGAGGCTGTCCAGCTCGGTGTTCGTGGGGGGTACCCGGACCTCCGGGAACTCCCGTTCCTCGAGGGTCCCGGCGGCGTCGGCCAGGGCCCGGATGGGACGGACCAGGCGGGCGCTCAGGACGTAGGCCAGGACGAGCTGAAGGACCAGAAGTCCCGCGGCGAACTCCGCGAAGAACTCCAGGAGCCGGGTGATCGGCAGGAGGGCCTTGTCGCTCCGGAGTTCCACGACCAGTCCCAGGGCCAGCCGGGGGCACCAGCCGTAGGCCCCGATGACCGTCTTGCCGGTAACGCCTACGTATTTCCCGACCCCCTCCCGGCGCTCCGCGGCTTGACGAACCGCGAAGGTGTCCAGGATCGGCCCGGTTTCCGTGGAATCCGGGTTCGGCACCGGGAGTTCCGCGGATGCGGAGGCCGCCACCAGCCGACCTTCGGTATCCGTGATGAACACGGCCCCCAGGTCCCCGAGCTCCATCCCCTCCACGATCCGGACGAGGTCGGACAGCAGGACCGTGCCCGCCAGCACCGAGGAGATCTCCCCCCGGTATCGCAGGGGCCGGCTCACCGCGAAGGCGTACCTCCCGGTCAGGCGGTTCCGGAAGGCTCCGGAGACGAAGGACCGGCCGTCCCGGGCGGCCTGGAAATAATCCCGGTCCGCCAGGCTGATCCTCCGGGCCGAGGGGCCGGTGCGCCCGTAGACCACGAAGCCTTCCAGGTCCAGGATGATCACGTCGGAAAAGGATCCCTTGGTTTCCAGGAGGGACCGGAACCGCTCGTGGGGCTCCGGCGGAATCGGCGTCCCCGCCCGGACCGCGTCGGTTTCCAGGATCGAAGCCAGCCAGGCGATGTCGCTTTCCCGCTCGGCCAGCCAGTCCTGGAGGGCCAGCATGACCGCGTCCCGATAGAATCCCGCGATTTCCATCTCCCGGGACTCGATGGCGGACTGGGTCCGGAGGTAGATCCCCAGCACCATGAAGGCGAACAAACAGACCGTGAGGACCGCGAGCACGAGGAATTGCTGGCGGAAGAGGCGGCTCCGGAACATCGACTTCATGGTGTTCGAAGGACTCCCTTGTTTTCCTCGAGGATCCTAGCGAAGGGATAGGGCAGGAGCCGGGACAGGTCCCGCTCCCCGGTAAGGGCCAGGACGAAGCGGTCGAAACCCATCGCCACTCCGGAACAGGGGGGGAAGTCCGTGAATATCTCGGGATACCCCGGATCCACCCGGTGGGGGACCCGGGAGGACTTCTTCCGCGCAGACTCCCGCTCGAAGGACGCCCGGACGGCCCCGGGGTCGGAGGCCTCGGTGTAGCAGTTGCAGAGCTCCATGCCTCCCGCGTAGAGCTCCCACCGGTCCTTCCAGGGGGTTCCGGGTATATCCGCGGCCAGACATTCGATCTGGGCGGGGTAGCGCTCCAGGGCCAGGGGACTGTCCTGGGGAAGGGAGGGCTCGACCAGGGTCAGGAAGACCTGGTTGAAGGCGTCCTCCCAGGAAGCCTCCCGGGGAACCAGGAGGCCTTTGCCGAGACCCGCCTCGACCAGGGCTTCCCGGTCCTGGAGGGATTCCAGGTCGAGCCCCGTGTACTCCCGGAAGGCTTCGGCCATGGTCATGCGACGGAAGGGCGGCCGCGCCCAGGCGGGGGTGTCGGGTCCCGCGCAGGCCCGGAAGAGCTCCTCCGTGAGTTCCCGGGAGGTTCCCGAATCCGCCCCCACCGTGTAGTACTCCAGCATGGTGAACTCGGGGTTGTGCAGGCGGCCGACGGATTCGGAGTTCCGGAAGCACTTGCAGACCTGGAACACGCTTCGCTTGTACCGGGCGATGAGGGGCTTCATCCAGACTTCCGGGGAGGGGACCAGCCAGAGGTCCATGCGTCCCAGGAAGGGATTGTCGTACTCGGTCCGGAACACCTCCAGGCAGGATTCCGGGATGAGGGACGGGGCGAGGGCCGGCGTGTCGGTCTCCAGGTACCCCCGGCGGAGGAAGAAGGCCCGGGTCTCCGTGAGGATCCTCGAGCGCTCCTCGAGTAGTCTGGTTTCCATCGCTTCCCGTCCGGACGGTTCCGGGGATCCTAGACGCCGGCTTCCGCGGTCTCGGCGGCCCGCAGGACGGTCATCTCCTCGGAGTTGAAGATCCGGTCGATATCCAGGAGGATGACGAAGCCCTCCTCCCTCTTCCCGACCCCCCGGATGAACTCCGCGGCCAGCCGGGTCCCGAACTTGGGCGCGGGCTCGACGCTTCCGGCGTCGATCTCCACGACCTCGTGGACGGCGTCCGCCAGGGCGCCCACGACCACGGAACCTTCCAGACCGTCCACCTCCATCACGATGATGCTGGTATCCTTGGTGACCGGGGTTTCCGGCATGCCGAACTTGAGCCGGAGATCTATGACGGGAACTCCCATACCGCGAAGGTTGATGATGCCCTTCATGTACTCCGCGGTCTTGGGCAATTTGGTGATTTTGGTGTGCTCCAGGACTTCCCGGACCTTGGCGACGCCGATGGCATACTGCTCGCCTTCCAGGGTGAAGGTCAGGTACTGGTTGGCTGTGGTTCCTTCCATGACGGTTCCGCCTCCTGTCCTAGAGTGTATCCGCGGGACCGGGCGGAGTCAAACGACATCGATTCCCGATTTCCGGATCCGGGAATCCCGTGCCAGCCGGGCGTTGCGGCGGATCCGCCCGGGGCTCAGCCAGGAAAGGCCCAGGGCCGTGCCCCGGAACCGCGCCCGGATCTCCCCGTCCCCGGCCCGGAGCAGGGCGTCGGGGTCCAGGCCCGGTCCCAGGACTCCCGCGGAGGCCCCGCGCTCGACCCCGGGGCGGAACCGGGGGCAGGCCGCCAGGCAGAGGTCGCAGCCGTACAGGTTCCCCCTCCAGGCTTCCTCGATCCCGGGAGGCACCGGCCCCTCCGCCCCGGCCCAGTACTGGATGCACCGGAGCCGGTCGATGCCGCCGTCCCCGCGCACGGCCCCGGTCGGGCAGGCCCGGACGCACTCGCGGCAGGTCCCGCACTCGGCGCCCGGACTCCCGGAGACCGGGGACCCGGGGTCCCGGCCGGCGAGTTCCCCGGACGGGACGGGCTCGAAGGGCAGGAGGAGGACCCCCAGGACGCAGCCGGGGCCTCCGGTCCGTTCCAGGACCAGGGTGTTCCGGCCGACGGGACCCAGCCCCGCTGCGACGGCCAGGGCCTTTTCCGGCAGACGGGAGTTCACCCCGATCCGGAAGGCCTTCCGGGGTCCGGCGGCCGCGAGGCCGGGGCTCCGGGAAGCCGCGGCCAGGATGTCCGCCAGTTCCCGGTACCAGTGGGCCCGGGCGAACCAGCCCAGGGACGCCAGCGGGCGACCCTCCCGGTCCCGGAAGCGGTCCGCGTCCATCGCCCCCGCGGGAGAGCCGGTGGTGTCGTAGTGGAGGGCCGCGACCAGGGCGCCCCGGGCCGCGTCCAGGCCGTAGGAGGCCGCGATCGAAGGGGGCACGTCCCGGGCGACCCGGGACAGGAGGGCACGGCCCAGGAACCCGAAGGCGGGGACGCCTCTCGACCTCAAGGCGTCGGCCAGGAGGCGGGTGAGGAGGTCGTCGGGACCGCCGCGGAGGGTCAAGGCCGGGAGGAAAGCCGGGTCACCGGAGGGCCTGGGCGGCCTTCCGGGCTTTCTCGATCTTCTGCATCTTCCGGTAGTACTCGGTCTGCTTCTCCACCTCGGTCACGTCGGAGAGCAGGATCTTGTTGTCCGCCACCCGCACCTTGTTGTTCTCCAGGAGCTTGTGCATGACCATGTTGCCTTCCCCGAGGGGCAGGCCCACCATGTTGATCAGCTCCTTGGGACCGAAATCGAAGGTGTAGGAGGCCCCGGGTTTCAGGGGCACCCGGTTCTTCTCCAGCTGGATGAGGAGGGCGTCGTACATCCGCCCCAGGGGATCCGCGATCAGGGTGTTGGCCAGCTGCTTGTAGATGAACCAGATCCGCTCGGCCAGGAGGGTGGTCAGGCGGGTGACGATCTGGGGCTGGGTCTGGACCATGCGTTCGAAGTTCGCCTTGTTCACCGCCAGGAGGTAGGCGTCCTCGAAGGCGATGGCGCTGGCGCTCCGGGGCTTGTTCTCCAGGATGGCCATCTCCCCGAAGATGTCCCCGGTCTTGAGCACCGCCAGGAGAACCTCGTTGTTGTCCACGATCTTGGTGATCTTCACGGAGCCCTTCTGGATGATGTAGAGCTCCGAGCCCGTCATGCCCTCGGAAAAGATCATCGTGTCCTTGGGGTAGAAGCGGTTGAACTCCTCGGCGGACCCGTCCAGGTAGACCGCCTTGGAGTACGGAGTGATCTTGGCCATCCGTTCCCGGGCCACCGCCACGTGGGGTCCGTTGGGACAGAACTTCAGGTACTGGTGGTAGGCGTAGAAGGCCTGGTTGTACTGGCTCTGCTTGGCGTAGTACTCCGCCACCCGGAACAGGTGGGAGGGATCCGCCTCCGCGGTGTTCTTGAGGGTCAGGCGGGTCAGGGCCTCGTCCAGGTAGCGCATGCGCTTGGAGAAGGCCATGATGATCTTCATGGCGACCGGGGTGTTCTTCTCGATAAGGGTGCCGTACTGCTCCCGGGCCACGGAGATGAGGACGCAGTCGGTCACCGCCTGGGCGGTCTCGATGTGGCTGTGGTTGGACATGGTGGACACGACGCCGAAGAAGTCGCCGGGGCCGAAGATGTTGCCCCCCTCCTCCTCCACCACCTCCACGTCCTTGGAAACCCGGACCTTGCCCTGCCGTATGATGTAGAAGCGGTCGGCGTTCTGTTTGCCTTCCACCACGATATATGAGTCTTTTTTAAAGCTTACGAATGTCAGCTGGAGAGGACTTTCCATCCCGCCTTCCGTATGACCGAGCTGTCTCGGATCAAGTATAGATACCCCCATCGGACCTGTCAATCGCGCCCGCCCGCCGAAACGCCCTGCAGGAATCAACCACGGAGATCACGGAGAGGAGAAAACTACGGAACCATCGTACCAACAAGATGGACAAGATCAATAAAAAGATGAACAAGATAATTAAATCAAAGATGGATCGATTCATCCGTTTTCATCTTGTAAATCTTGATCCATCCTGTACATCCTGTTGGATCTATGGTTCCGGGATCGCTTTCTCCGTGCCCTCCGTGTACTCCGTGGTAAGGTCAATAGACCTGTCCGTTCCCCGCTTCCGGATCAGGCCTCCGCGGGGACCGGGAAGCGCTTGGTCAGGCCCAGGACCTTCTCCGCGACGGCTTTGAGGACCTTCTCGTCTCCCTTGGACTTGAGGACCTCCACGATGAACCCGGCGATCTGGCGCATCTCGGGCTCCTTCATGCCCCGGGTAGTCACGGCGGGACTGCCCACCCGGATGCCCGAGGTGATGAAGGGGTTCTTCTGGTCGAAGGGAATCCCGTTCTTGTTCACCGTGATGTTCGCGGCGTCCAGCCAGGTCTCGGCCTCCTTGCCCGTGATGCCCAGGGGGGTGAGGTCCACCAGCATGAGATGGTTGTCCGTGCCGCCGGAGACGATCCGGGCCCCGCCCTCCGCCAGGGAGGCGGCCAGGACCTTGGCGTTGGCCACGACCTGCCGGATGTACTCCTTGAAGGAAGGCTCCAGGGCCTCCTTCAGGGCGACGGCCTTCCCGGCGATCACGTGCATGAGGGGGCCGCCCTGGATGCCCGGCATGACCATGCCGTCCAGGACCTCGGACCACTGCTTGGCCCGGCCGCTCTTGGGGGCCACGGCGCCGATGGTGTTCTCCCGGTCCTTCCCGATCAGGATCATCCCGCCCCGGGGGCCCCGGAGGGTCTTGTGGGTGGTCGTGGTGGTGAAGTCCGCCAGGGCGACCGGGGACGGATGGTAGCCCGCGGCCACGAGACCGGCGATATGGGCCATGTCCACCATCAGGAAGGCTCCGACCTCGTCCGCGACGGCCCGGAATTTCTGGAAATCCAGGACCCGGGAGTACGCGGAGGCGCCGGCGATGATGAGCTTGGGCTTGGACTCCCGGGCGATCCGGGCCAGCTCGTCGTAGTCGATGGTCTCGGTGTCCGGGTTCACCCCGTACCGGACGACCTTGTACTGCCGGCCGGAGAAGGAGACCGGGGCCCCGTGGGTAAGGTGCCCGCCGTGGGCCAGGTCCATGCCCAGGATGACGTCCCCGTGGTTGAGGGCCGCATAGAGCACTCCCATGTTGGCCTGGCTTCCGGAATGGGGCTGGACGTTGGCGTGGTCCGCCCCGAACAGGGCCTTGGCCCGGTCCCGGGCGAGGTCCTCCGCCATGTCCACGAATTCGCAGCCGCCGTAATACCGCTTGCCGGGATAGCCCTCGGCGTACTTGTTGGTGAGCACCGACCCCACGGCTTCCATCACCGCGGGGCTCGTGTAGTTCTCGCTTGCGATGAGCTCGAGCTTTTCCCTCTGGCGCTTGCGCTCCAGGCTCATGGCGTTCCAGAGTTCGGGATCGTACGATTCGATATGGGACATGGTCGCTCCTTTTTTTCGGGAATGTCCCGTCCCGACGCGAGCCGGGATCAGTACACCCCCGTGACTTCCAAATCGCTCCAGAAGGAACTGTAGGCTTCCAGTTTCCCGGACGCCTCCTCGTATAGGTCCTGGAGGGCGAACTGCCTCTCCTTGACCGCGGTTCGGCCGCCGGGGGTCATGGGGGCCAGTTCGACCACCCCCCGGGAAATCGCGAGCCGCCGATTGTCCAGGTTCCCGAAGTACTTGGTCCGGTCCTCCAGGGGAGCCTCGAACCCCGGGATCTCCGCGCCCGATCCCAGGACCGGGTCCACGGGGACCCACCCCAGGCCGTACAGGTAGTACTCGGTCCAGAAATGCCGTACCGCCTTCCGGTCGGTCCCGATGAGGAATCCGGACACGGGAAGGGCGGGAACCCCGGAGGCCCGAAGCAGGGCGCAGTACAGGACGGCCATGGAGTAGGCGTCCGCGGTCTTGTCCTTCCACGCCTCCAGGGGGGATTCGTGGACATGGTCCGCCGTGTACTTCACTTCCTTGAGGAGCATAGAATACAACGATTCCGCGATCTTGTGGGGATTTCTCTCGCGTCCGACCGCTTTCTTGGCCGCCCCGACCAGGGTGGGATCCCCGGAGGGAACGCGGCCGTCCGGCGCGGTGAACCGGGCGTAGAGGGCCGGGGCGGGATCCGGGGGCTGCCGGACCGAATCGGACCGGATATCCGTGCTGACCGCGTAGACCTGGGCTATGTAGCTTTGGGATACCGTGACGGGCGCGTCCGTCCGGAGGTCCCGGAGGCGGTAGATGGCCACCCCCCGGTACTCGGGGACCATGGGGACATGGGACTGGGAAAGCACCCGGACACCCCGTTGGCCGGCGGATTCCGCGGGTCGGGGAATCCAGAGATACAGCTCGTTCTCCCCGGACGCCTTGACCTTGGTCAGGCTGACGAAATAGGAGACGGCGTAGGTCTTTCGGTCGTGCAGGAACTTCGTCCCGGGTCCGCCGTCCACCCGGAAGAACACGGCGTCGCTGGCTCCCTTTTCCGTCACCACCCGGACCCCGCCCGTGGCCGCCCCGTCGGGCACCCGGACCCGGATCTCCTTGTCCGTCCAGGACTCGTAGGCCAGGGAAAGCTCTTCCGCGGGGACGAAGGCCGAGGACTCCTCCGGGCCCGGGTTGGTGAAGCCGGAGTCCCCCACCCAGGCGAACTCGACCCGGCCCGCCCCCCGGTTGGCTCCGAAGTTGAGCCCCGATATGGAGAGCAGGGAACCGACGACGCCCCGCGCGGCGGAAAGTCCCTCGATGGCGGGTCCGGACTTGGACGCCAGAACCCCCTGGGGCCGGAGGGGCAGTCGCTCCCGGTTCATGAACAGCCGGGGGCGGCTCCGGCCGCTCTTGGTCTGCACGTAGACGAGCCCCGAGCTGACCGTGACCGGGACCCGGAGTTCCACCAGGGAATCGTTCCAGGACAGGTAGGAGGAGGACGTGGGGGACACTCCCGCGATCTCGACCCGGCTCTCCCCCCGTTCGGCCCCGAAATTCCGGCCGACCACCCGCACGATCCCTCCGGGCTCCCCGATGGAGGGGTCCAGGGCGGAGATGACGGGGCGCGCCCGTTCCCGGAGCCAGAGATGGAGACCGGTCCCGGCCCCCGAGACCGCGAGCACGACCAACGCCAGGGCCGCCAGGCGGGCGCCCCGGGTGAGTCCGGGGGCGGAGGGGGACGGCTTGCTCATGGAGCCTTGGGAGGGTCGGAAACCGGCGCCGCGGGGGGTGCGGCCTGAATGTACGGCTGGACGACGATGACCACCCTCAGGGGCGCCTTCCCCTTCCCCTCCCCGAGGGGATAGAAGGCCACGGGCTCCCCGAAGGCCACCTTCAGGGTGTTGAGGGCCGTATGGTACTGGAGGGAATCCTTGTTCTTGATCCAGACCTGGGCCTGGGTCACCAGCATGAGGCCTTCGGGTCCCTGGTACGGTGTCACGTGGATCAGCACGACCAGGGATTCCCCGACCAGCTTCACGGAGACCGCGGATCCCGGAAGGGTGTACTTCACTTCCTTGGCTTCCCAGGCGGGAGCCGACGGGCTCTCGGGAACCTGGGTTTGGACCGTCACGGTCAGGGCCTTGTCCCGGAGGGCTTCCGGGATCTCGGGAGCCGACTGGGCGGCCGCGGAGGACACGGCGACGCTGAAGGCCAGCATGGCCATGCCCGGGAAGGCGGCCCGGACCGGCCGAGGCCGGGAGGGACTCATTTTCCTCCCTCCCCCACCATGGGGGCCAGGTCCGGCGCCTTCATGAAGACCGGCTTCCCGTAGGACTCGACCCCCGCGCCGGGAGGAAGCTGTACGGTCACGCTGATGCGGGAATCCTGGGATTCCAGGAACTTGAGGACCGTCTCCATGGACGCGGTCTGGCTGACGGGCTGGGACAGTTCCGAGGAGGTGAGGATGGCCATCCGGAGGGTATCATTCTCCCGTCGGGCGGTGACCACCAGGGTGGACAGGACCGCGAAGGCCAGCATAGCCGCGGCGGCGAGGGGAAGGGGGACGGCGAAGCTCGCCTTCCAGAGGGGCTCCGAACGCCGGTGCCGGGAGGATTCCGCGAGGCGGGCCCAACCGGCTTCCCGGGCGGCGGCGAGGTCGGGACCGGGAGCGGAGGAAAGGCCGTCCGAAACGGACCGGTATCCCCGGACGATCCGGGCGCAGGATTCGCAGGACTCCAGATGATCGGAAACCTTCTCGTTCCACGGGGACGGCACCTCGCCGTCCACGAAGGCGGAAAGAATCTGGCGGTCAGGACACATCCCGGTTACCCTCCCGGAACAGGGAGAGGAGCGCTTCCCGGGCACGGAAAACCCGGACCTTGACGTTCCCCTCGCTGATACCCAATACCCTTCCTATCTCTTTATAGTTCAACAATCCGTATTCCTTGAGGATCAGGACCGTCCGGAGATTCCCCGGCAGCCTCTCCAGCTTCGCCTTCACGTCCTCCGCGGTGAACCGCCGGAGGGTCTCGTCCTCGGCGGAGGAGGACTCCTCGTCGGACTCCCGGAAGTACCGCTCGTAGGCCCGGGCCTCCCGGCCCTTGCGCTTGGCCCAATTCAGGGCATTGTTCTTTACGACCCGGATCAGCCAGTACTTGGCGTCGTCCTGGGTTGGGAAGGGTATCTTCTTTTCCATCAGCCGTTCGAAGGAGTCGTGCACCACGTCCTGGGCCGCCTCCTCCGAACCGGTGATCCGATAGGCGATCCGGTAGAGCAGGGTGAACGAGGAGTCGTAGAGCGCGCGAATCCGCTCCGGGCCGAAGCCTTCCTCCCTGTTAAACAAAGCCCCGCTCACGATCGTTACACGCCTTTACGAGAGCTTCCACGTGGTTCCGGCGGGGCCGTCCGTCAGGACGACGCCCCGCGCCTTGAGCTCATCCCGGATCGCGTCCGCCCGGGCCCAATCCTTGGCCTTCTTGGCCTCGGTCCGCTCCGCGATCCGCCCCTCGATCTCCGCGGCCAGCTCCGGGGAGGCGACCTTCCCGTCCGGCGCCGTCTCGGCGGCTTCCCGGAGTCCCAGTCCCAGGACCCGGTCCATGTCGAAGGCGGCGGCCAGGGCGTCCGCGGGGGCGACGTCCGGATCCCGGAGGAGCCCCCACAGGTCCGCCAGGGCCCGGGGCAAGGCCAGGTCCTCGGCGATGTGGTCCGCGAAGGCGTCGAGCCATATCCGGGCCTTGCCCGCGGAGGGAAGGACGGGAGCCGGATCGGCCTGGGCGCGGAGGGTCCGCAGGCGGTCCCCCAGGGAGCGGCGGGAAGCCCGGGCGGAGTCCAGGGCGTCGAAGGAGAACTGGAGCTGGGACCGGTAGTGCCCCCCCAGGCAGAAGTACCGGTAGTCCAGGGGTTCGTAGCCCGCGTCCACCAGGGACTGGAGGGTCAGGAAGCTTCCGGAGGACTTGGACATCTTGCCCTTGTCCATCACCAGGAACTCCCCGTGGAGCCAATACCGGACCCAGGGCTTTCCCGTGGCGGCCTCGGACTGGGCGATCTCGTTCGTATGGTGGATCGGGATGTGGTCGATTCCGCCGGCATGGATGTCGATGCTGTCCCCCAGGTACTTCATGCTCATGGCGGAACACTCGATATGCCAGCCCGGGTACCCCGTCCCCCAGGGGCTGTCCCAGACCAGGGCCTGGTTCTCGAACTTGCCCTTGGTGAACCAGAGCACGAAGTCGTAGGGATTCCGCTTGTTCGCGTCCACCTCGATCCGGGCTCCGGCCTTGAGGTCCTGGAGGTTGAGCAGGGCGAGGCGGCCGTAGGAGTCGAACTTGGAAACGTCGAAATAGAGGTTGCCCCCGGCGAAATAGGTATAGCCGTTGGCCTCGATGCGCCGGATGAGATCGATCATGTCGCCGACGTGCTCGGTGGCCTTGCAGACCACGTCGGGGCGGCGGATGTTCAGCCGCTCGGTGTCCCGGAAGAAGGCGTCCGTGTAGAACCGGGCGATCTCCAGGACACTCTGGCCGCGCTCCCGGGCGCTCGCCACCATCTTGTCGTCCCCGGTGTCGTCGTCCCCGGTCAGGTGCCCCACGTCCGTGATGTTCATCACGTGTCGGACGTCGTATCCGAGGTAACGGAGCGACCGGGAAAGGGTGTCCTCGAAGACGTACATCCGGAGGTTTCCGATGTGGGCGAAGTTGTAGACCGTGGGTCCGCAGCCGTAGAAACCGACCTTCCCGGGTTGCAGGGGCCGGAACTCCTGGAGTTCCCTTCCGAGGGTGTTGTAGAGCCGGATCGGGTGCACGGGGAGCCTCCTCGCGGCGCCGGGACGGCCTCGTTGCGGGCCGGGAACGAATTCCTGTACAATTCGGGACATGCCTACGGTACGGGAATTCCTGGAAAAAATCAAGTTCGACGGCCCGGTGAGCTACGGGGAGCTCCTGTCGGGGCGCACGACCTTCCGGATCGGCGGACCCGCGGAGGCCCTGGTCGAGCCGGGGTCCCGGGAATCCCTGGCCGCCCTGCTCTCCGCCGCCCGCGCCGAGGGGCTTCCCGTCTTCATCCTGGGGGGCGGGGCCAATCTCCTGGTGGGGGACGGAGGCATCCGGGGCCTCGTCGTGGCCCTGAAGGGCCTGGCGGGCATCCGGCGGTCCGAGGAGGGCCTCTGGGCGGATGCCGGCGCGGCCGTAACGGACCTGGTGGAGGCCGCGGCGGAGGCGGGGCTCTCGGGCCTGGAGTTCGCGGCGGGCCTCCCGGGCTCCGTGGGAGGGGCCGCCTACATGAACGCCCGGTGCTACGAGCGGGAGTTCGCGGACGTGGTGGTGCGGATCGACTACCTGGATCCCGGGGGGACCTTCGGCCGCCTATCCCCGGACCGCGGGGAATGGGCCTATAAACGCACCCCCTTCATGCCCGGAGGGCGCCTTTCCGGGTCCGTCGTCCTGGGAGCCGGGTTCCGCCTGGTCCCGGGGGACCGGGCCGCGATCCGGGCCCGGATGCGGGAACTGGAGGCGGACCGGGCCGCGAAGGGCCACTTCGACTTTCCCTGCGCCGGGAGCGTCTTCAAGAACGACCGGCGTTTCGGGCGACCCACCGGGAAGATCCTGGACGAGCTGGGATTCCGCGGCCGGCGCCTGGGCACCGCGGCGGTCTCGGAAAAACACGCGAACATCTTCGTGAATCCCGGGGGGGCCACGGCCGCGGACATGCGGGCCCTGATCGACCTGGCCCGCCGGGACGCCCGGGAACGGTTCGGGTATGAACTGGAGCCGGAGGTGGTTATAGTCGGTGAACCGTGAACGGTGGTACGTGGACGGGGACGGCACACGAGGACCGTCCCGTTCCCCGCATCAGCGTGGGATGCGCCCGCGTACGGTCTCACATTTCCGTCCACCGTCCACCGTCCACCGTTTACAGCTTGCGCTCCCCGCTATCTCGCATTAGCATCTATATATGGACCTCCCCGTCACCGATCCGGTCGGCGTGTTTTTCGTACTCTTCGCGTCCCTGTTCGCGGCTCCCATCCTGGCGGAGCTGGTCCGCCTTCCCGGGCTGGTGGGGACGGTGCTGGCCGGCATCCTCCTGGGGCCCCGCGGCCTGGGGGTGCTCGAGGCGACGGGATTCCTGGAGGCGGCGGGGGGATTCGGGCTGCTGTACATCTTCTTCACCGCCGGACTCGAGCTGGACCTCCGGAAGCTCCGCCGGAAGAGCGGAGACGCCGCGGCGTTCGGGGCCCTGACCTTCCTGATCCCCCTGGGACTGGGATACGCCGCGGGCATCTGGGTCTTCCGGCTTCCTCCGGTACCCGCAATCCTCTTCGGCAGCCTCTTCGCGTCCCACACCATGCTCCCCTACCCCATCGTCCAGGCGATGGGGCTCGCGGGCAGCCGGGCGGTCTACGCCTCCATCGGAGCCACGACCATCACGGACATCCTGGCCATGGCGGCCCTGGCCCTGACCACCGCCGGTTCCGGACCGGACTGGAGGTTCTGGCTTCGAACGGTGGGGATCCTCGCGGCCTGGACCGTCGGGGCGGCCCTGCTCCTGCCCCCGGTCATCCGGCGCTTCTTCCGGCGGATCAAGTCCGGCGGTCCTTCGGAATTCCTGTTCGCCCTGGCGGTCGCCCTGTTCTGCGCCGCTTCCGCGGGCCGGGCGGGCATCGAGCCCGCCGTGGGCGCCTTCGCCGCGGGAATCCTTCTGAACCGGTACATCCCTGAACGGAGCGGCCTCATGTCCCTGCTCAAATTCGCCGGGGACGCCCTCTTCGTGCCTCTGTGCATCTTCTACATCGGTGCCCTGACCGACGCCCGGGCCCTCGTCACGGACCCGGGAATGGCGGGCCTTGCGGCCGTCATGCTGGGTGTCATCCTGGTCTCGAAATATTCCTCCTCCCTCATCCTGAAGCCCCTGTTCGGATTTTCCCTGGGGGAGGTGAACCTGTCCTTCGGGCTCTCGGTCAACCAGACGGCGTCCACCCTGGCCGCGGCCCTGGTCGGCTACCGTCTGGGCATCCTGGGGGACTCGGTCCTGGCGGGAACCGTGGTCATGTTCATAGCGACCTGCGTCCTGGGGCCGATCGTAACCCGGAGGGCGGCGACGGGCCTGGCGGTGGAGACCTCCCGGGGTCCCGGCGGTGCGGGCTTTCCCGGGGAACGCATCCTGATCGCCGTCTCCAACCCCGGGACCCTCCGGCCCCTGGCGGATTTCGCGTTCCTGATGCGGGATCCCAAGTCCTCGGAACCCGTGCTGCCGGTCTGCGTCGTCCAGGATTCCCCCGGCGCGGATCGGGACCTGGAACAGGCGGAGACGGTCCTGGCCCAGGCGATCGCCCAGGGGGTAGCCGAGGGGATCCCGGTCCGGCCCTCCACCCGGGTAAGTCTCAACGCCGCGGAGGGTATCCTCCAAGCCGCCCAGGAGCAGGAAGCCACCACGGTCCTGGTGGGATGGAACCGCCCGCCCCGGCCTTCGGGAGCCATCTTCGGGGACGTGATCGACCAGGTCGTGGCGGCGGGCCGTCAGTTGACCGTCGTGGCCCGCCTGCGCCGGTCCCTGCCGGAATCCCCCTCCCTGGTCCTGGTCATCCCGCCCTTCGTGGAGCGCAACCCCGGGGCGGCCCGGGCCTACGCCCTCCTGCGCCGGATCCTGGGCGGAGTGCCCGCCAAGCTGACGGTCATCACCCTCGTCTCGGATTCGTCGGGGGTCCGGACTTCCCTCCGCAAGGTCCGGGGATCGGCGCCCCATATCCTGGAACTGGAAACCTGGAAGGAGTTCCCGCAGGCCATCGACAAGCAGCCCGAGGGCACCGCGTTCCTATTCCTCTGTCCCCGCCCGGGCCGCCTGGCCTGGCACCCCTCCCTGGAGCAGCTGCCCCGGGACGCCGCGGAAGCCTTCCCGGAATCCACCCTCCTGGTGTTCTACCTCCCCGACGAGGAGGGCCTTCCGAAGGACTTTGCGGCGGCCGGTTCGACGGCCGTCGCGGAACCCGCGGAGTTCCGGCCCCCCGAGGCCCGGGAAGCCCCGGAGCCGACTCCGGCGCCCGCGGGCCGCCCCGCCGCCGAGCCTCCCGGCCCGCCGGACCTGTTCTACCGGTCCCTGGCGAGGGCCGGCCGGGTCCTGCCGAACCTGCCCGCCGCGGCGGTCGTGGACGTTATCCGCATCCTCCTGGAGCGGGGATTCCCGGGCGACCGGCGGAGCGTCAACCGCCTGACGGGCCTCTACGCGGACATCGCCCAGAAGCAGCCGATCGAGCTGGCGCCCGGGGTCCTCCTGCTCCACGCCCACGTGGACATCATCGACGAGCCCCGGGTGCTGATCGGAGCCAAGCCCGCGGGGCTCCGGCTCCTGGCCCTGGAGGAGCCCGTGCGCATCGTCGTCCTGCTCTGCGCCCCCAGCTCCCAGTCCCCGGAGGATCACCTCCGGACCCTCTCCCTGATCGCCCAGGCTCTGAAGCAGCCGGACCGGGTGGCCCGGATCCTGGGGGCCCGGACCCCGGAGGATCTTGAGGAAGAGGAATAGGGGAATCCGGGAATCCTGCCCGGACGGGCCGGGGCTCGCCCGGCGGGGCGACCGGACGCCACCGGGCCGCCGGAGCCGGGATTCTACTCGGCCATGGACACGACGGCCAGGGCGCCCCGGCCCGCGTTCAGGGCGATCACGGACGAGATCTCCATGATGTATTCCGGGGGGAACCCGAGGGCATCCTCCAGCCGCCGGGCGAGGTTCCGGGCTCCCTCGGGGTCGTGGGCGTGGACGACCGCGTAGTTCCGGAGCCCTCGTCCCGCCTGCTTTCCCCTCGTCATCTCCAGGATCTTCCGCAGGTTGGCCTCCACGCTGAAGGCCTTCCCGTAGAGCTTGGAGGAACCGTCCCTCTCCAAGGAAACGATGGGCTTGAGGTTGAGTACCTTCGCGGCCAGCCCCTGGAGGGGGCTCACCCGGCCGCCCCGGACCATGTACCGGAGGGTCCGCACGGAGACCAGGATGTCCGCCTTGTCGGACCAGGTCGGGAGGTCCGCCAGGATCCGCTCGTGGGTCCACCCGTCCGCCACGGCCCGGGCCGCCCGCAGGACCACCAGGCCCAGGGAGCCGGACAGGTGGCGGGAATCCACCACGTCGATGCGCTTCCCGGTTTCCGCGGAAACCTGTTCGGCGGCCCGGCGGCTCGCCTCCAGGGTGCCGGAGAGCCTCCCCGACAGATGCACCGCCAGGATCGACTCGTAGTGCTCCGCCAGGAAGCGGTAGGTCCGGAGGAAGACGGCCCCGGAGGGCTGGGAGGACTTGGGGAAGGAGGGGGCCCGGTCCGCCAGGTCGTAGAACCGCTCCGGCGATAGGGTGCGGCGGTCCAGGTACTCGATCTCGCCCACCCGGATCTGGAGGGGCACCACGTGCACCTGGTATTCCTCCAGGATCTCCGGGGGAAGGTCGCAGGCGGAGTCGGTGACCACGGCTATAGGGTATTTCCGGGCGTGGGCCGCCAGGAACTGCTCCCGCATGTCGTCCACCTTCTGCTGGAGGACGTCCCCCCGGGCCGAAAGCCGCTCGATCAGGTCCGCGGGACGGTCCGTGTGGATGTGGATCCGGAGCTTCCTTCGGTTCCCCGCCGCGATCAGGGAATCCCCCAGGTCGGAGACCTCGGCCCGGACGGCCTCGGGATCCAGGGATTCCCCCACCACCAGGGCCTCCGTGCAGTACCGGTACTTGAGCTCCCGCAGGTCGTGCAGGTCCGGGGCCTCCCCGCCGGAATCCAGGTCCGACAGGTCCAGGGACTCCTCCGCCCCCTCCCCTCCGTCCACGTAGGCGTGGGCTCCCGCGACGAAGGCCAGGAAACCGCTGGCCCCGGCGTCCACGACCCCCGCGGCCTTGAGCTCCGCCAGGCGGTTGGGGGTGTCCGCCAGGGAATTCCGGAGGGCGGGAAGGGTGCCCCCCAGAAGTTCCCGGAAATTCTTGGCCCGTCCGAGCTCGGTCCGGAGGGCGGCAGCCCAGTCCCCGATCATGGACAGGATGGTCCCGTCCCGGGGATTGGAGATGGCGGAGCGGGACCGGGTGTAGGCGTTCTCCACCGCGGCGACGAACTTTTCCATGCTTATCGTCGCGGCGTCCGTGAGGGCCTCGTAGAATCCCGAGATGAACTGGGCGAAGATGACCCCCGAGTTACCCCGGGCTCCGGCGAGGGCCGCGTCGGCGATGTTCTCCATGGTCTTGACGGCGGAATCCGTGGGCCGGGAGCTTTCCACCGCCGTGGCCAGGGTGGCCGCCAGGTTGGTTCCCGTATCCCCGTCGGGCACGGGAAAGACGTTGATCCGGTCCAGCTCCCTGCGCACCCCCAGGACCCGTCGGGCTCCCGCCCGGAACACCCGGTAGATCTGATGTCCGTCGAGTTCGTGCACCGCTCCTCCCCGTCCCCGGCCGCGCTCGGACCGCGGATTCTGTTCTACGTTTTAGACAATATACAGGTATTCAGGTTTCAGGAACAAATCCTGAAATAAATCCGGCGTCCCCGTCCCCGGAAGGGAGGAGGACGCCGGATCCCGAGAAATCCGCAGCGGGCCCGGTTCGGGGCCCGCCGTCGCGGGCTCACTCCTTGATCAGGATAAACTCGACCCGGCGATTCTTCCAGCGGTTATCCGCGTCCTTGAAGTCCACCACCGGTTCGCTGGATCCGAGGCCCCGGACCGACAGCCGTCGGGCGTCCACCCCGAACTTGATGAGCTGGTCCCGGACGGCCTCGGCCCGGGCCAGGGACAGGGGCAGAAGCTCCTCGGTCTCCTCCTTGTTCACCTGGGCCGCGGAGTATCCGTAGATCTTCCCGATGCTGTTGGCGTGGCCCTCGACCCGGATCTTGTAGTCCCGGAACCGGTTGAGGATCTGGGCGATCCGTTTCAGCACCTGGTCGTTGCGGTCCAGCTTGTCCTGGGGCAGGTCCTTGAAGTCCGCGAAATTGGAGCGGAACACGATGGAGGGGACCTTGATCTTGAGCCGGTCCCCGTCCCGGATGACCAGGACGTCCACGGTGACCTTGCCCTCGACCTTGGAGGAGTTGCCCCAGGCGTCCATGACGGTCATCGCGTAGGGGTAGTCCGTGGCGCCCTCGACCAGCTCGCCCTTGTTGGAGCGGCCGTCCCAGAGGATGCGCTCCGTGGGATTCCCGGTCCCGGACCAGGACGTGAAGAGCCGCACCTTGGCGGGACCCGAGCCTTCCTCCACGGAGGATTCGAGGATCTCGAACTGCCAGGTCTCCACGGGGCTGGCGTCCTCGATGGCGATGGCCACGGTCAGCTCGTCGTCCACCCCGTCGTTGTCGGGGCTGAAGAATTCGGGGCTGGTCCGCAGGCGCACCTTGGGCCCCTCGGTGTCCAGTGCGAAGGGGCTCGTCCGGGCCTGGGGGGCGTCGCCCTTGGCGTAGACCACGGTGAACACCGCGGTGTAGGCGCCCTGGGGCGCCGGGGCTCCCCGGTCGTCCTTGCCGTCCCAGGGGATCTCCCGGGGCAGGGCGGCGATGGCCGTCCCCGAGAAGGTTCTCCGGGCTGTCCCCGAGGAGTCCGTCAGGGCCAGGCTCCAGGATTCCACCCCCTCCCGGAGGTTCACGATGGGGCTGAAGCGGATGTCGTCGTACCGGCCGTCCCCGTTCGGGCTGAAGCCCGCCCGGTTGGAGGTCAGGAAGACCTGGACCGCCCGGGTATCCGCGGCGATCCCGTCGATCCGGTATTCGGCCTTGTTGCCCGCGGCGTCCTCGCTGGCCAGGATGTAGACATACCGGCCGTCGGGGACGGGATTGCCCTCCTCGTCCTTGCCGTCCCAGGAGACGGGCGCCAGGACGCCCCGCCAGGTCCAGGATCGGACTATCCTCCCGTTCGCGGCCGCCAGGGTTCCACGCCAGTCGTCCCCGGGCACCGCCGCGGACTGGGCGATCTCGACCGCGTCCTTCCGGCCGTCCCCGTTGGGGCTGAAGAGCAGGGGAGCCGCGGACACTTCGGCCTTCGGAGCCACGGTGTCCAGGACGACCGCCCCGGAGGAGGCTACGGCGGTATCCAGGTTGGCGAACCGCACCGTCAGCTCCGCCTCGTAGGAGCCGTCCGGGGCCGAGGCGCCCCCGTCGGTCTTGCCGTTCCAGACGAGTTCCCGGGGTACGGCGCCGGTTCCCTTCCAGGACCGGACCGGGGTTCCCCCGGCCGCGGCCTTCACGACGACCTCCCAGGAGACGGGGGCGTCGGAGGAACGGACCTCCGGGAGGATGCGGACCGCGTCCTTGACCCCGTCCCCGTTGGGGCTGAAGGCCCGGGCGTCGGAGGAGAGGACCGCGGCCTTTTTCTCGGTGTCCACCCGAAGCTCGACGGGGGCCGAGGCCCCGGGATTTCCGGCCCGGTCCACGGACTTGAGCCGGAAGGCGTACCGGCCGTCGGGGACGATCTTGCCGGACTCGTCCCGACCGTCCCACTCGATGCGGGCGTCGGGCTCCGACGGGAAGGTCCAGGTCCGGACGGCCTTGCCCGCGGGATCCGAGATCTCCGCGGTCCAGGTGATCTCCCGGCTGCCCGATGCGGTCAGCACCGCGGCGTTCTGGCCCGCGGTCCCGGCGGGATTGAAGGTCGACCTTTCCACCGAGGCCTTGGCCGCGGGGGGCGTCACGTCCAGCACGAAGAGGGGGGAGGTGGCGGACGGCTTGTAGCCGTTCACGTACCGGACCTCCAGGAAGGCCCGGTAGCTGCCCTCGGGCAGGAGCCGCCCGGAGGCGTCCTTCCCGTCGAAGGTCCAGCGGTCCGGCAGGGACGCGGCGTCGGTCCCCGCTCGGCTCCACTTCTCCGCCTTGCCCTCGTCCAGGACCGCCAGCTTCCAGGAGGCCAGGCCCGTCCGGATGGGAACCCCGGGCTGGAGGGTTACCGTGTCCCGGGCCCCGTCCCCGTTGGGGCTGAAGGCCGAGACGTCGATGGACATGGTGATCGGGGGCTGCTGGGTGTTCACCACGATGTTGTCCAGGCGCCGGGCTATGGAGTTCATGCCCCGGTCCGTGGACTCCAGGACGAAGGAATACACC
Source organism: uncultured Spirochaetota bacterium (assembly GCA_937873275.1). Taxonomy (GTDB): domain Bacteria; phylum Spirochaetota; class Spirochaetia; order Treponematales; family UBA12059; genus JAAYUR01. The sequence continues at coordinate 48,679 of CALMRC010000114.1, read as the reverse complement.
CCGTCGGGTACCACGGCACCGGCGTCGTTCTTGCCGTCCCAGGTGAAGTCGGCGGGCGCGGCTTCCTTGTATTCCACCGTCCGTACGGCGGTCCCCGCGGCGTCCAGGATCCGGGCGGTCCAGAGGTCCTCCCGGGAACCGGACTTGCGGACCGTCAGGGTATCCTTGCCGCCGTCTCCGTCGGGGCTGAAGATGAGGTCCGCCGGGTCCCGGGGGGCGGCGATCTCCGCGGAGGGGGGCGTCGAGTCGACGAAGACCTCGTAGACCTCGCTCCGTCCCTTGTTGCCGTTGTCGTCGACCGCCTCCACCACCAGGGTGTAGCGACCGTCCGGGGCCGGCTTGCCTTCCTCGGTGAAACCGTTCCAGACCAGGTTTTCCGGTACGGGGATGCCTTTCTTGACGTAGGTGACCCGGTCCCAGAACCCCGCGAGCCCCGCGGTCTCCGGGCGGCTCTCCTTGTTGCCGATGATCCTAACCGCGGTCCCCTCGGCGGGAACCCCGGAGGCCGGGGCGTCCGGTCCGGCGGCCGGGGCCGTGGGGGCGCCCTGGGCGGGCGCGGCGGAACCGGCCGGGGCGGGATCCCCCCGGTACACCGTCATGGTGTAGCCCGCCAGGTAACGGCGTTCCTTGATGGTCAGGGGAAGGACCAGCTCGTCGTTCTTCCCGTCCGAGTTGGGAGACAGGTAATAGGCGCCCCAGGGGGTTTCCGGATACGTCAGCTGGACGACCGGGGCGTCCCGGTCCACGACGCCCAAGGGAAGGTTGATGCCCGCGGAATAGGCGTAGATCCCGTCGTACAGGGGCTTCACCGCGAAACCGGGCCGGAGTTCGCTGCGGTCCCAGCCCTGCTTGGAGATGAAGGACTCGTCGGCCTTGCGGTTCAGCTCGAACTTCCCGAAGAGCCCGAAGGAGGGCAGGAGTGCGGCGGGCCCGTTGGAGAGCTCGTGGAAATTGAGGCCCCAGCCCAGGCGGAGGATCACCTTCTCCCGGAAGGAGCCCTCCAGGCCGGCGTTCACAAGGAGGTTCTGGAAGCTCGGGGCCGAGAGGTCCAGGGAGAGCCCGGCCCGGAATTTCTCGGTATCCACGAAATCGCCCCGCCCCCCGACCGTCAGGGTGTAGGGGCTGGGGAAGGCCGTGGCCGCCGTGCCCGCGGCGCCGAGTCCGTCCGGTACGTACGGCTTGCCCAGGCCGGAGACGACCAGGCCCCACTGGAAATTCTTGAGGAAGGCTAGGTTCCCGACCTTGTGAAGGATGCCCAGGTCCGCGGCCAGGCCCCAGTCGTCCCCGATGACGAGGCCCGCCCCGATGCCCGCGTAGAAGTTGGGGGAAAGATCCTTGGCGATGGATCCCTCCACCCGGAAGGCGGTGCCCAAGGGAAGGCTGGTCAGGGAGTCCGGGACCGAGAGGAACTGGGCGGAGGCGGTCCAGACCCCGTAGGGTTTGGGGATCGTGAAGCCGAGGTTGAAGGCCGAACCCCACCCGGTCTGGGCGTCCATCCCCACGATGGCCGCGTAGTTGGCGTCCAGAACCACCCGCTGCTGCCCCGCGGAGGCCGCGGGATTCAAATAGTCGGATACCGGGGATTCCGTCGAAGCCGCCCAGGACCCCCCCGCCAGGAGATAGGGCGAGGTCAGGAGCGAGGCGTATTCCCCGCCCCGAGGCGGGTCGTACGCCGAGGACGGGGCGGCGGCCAGGACGGCCAGCGCGAGCACGAGGTATGCGGGACGGATGGCTTTCATCGGTCTCTCCTTTGCCGGGAGGGTTTTCCGTATCCGAAACGACGGGCGATTCCAATCATGGATTTACATACCGACCGAACCGGGCTCGCCGCGGACAAGGCACCCCCAAGGATAACGCCGGGGCGCCGGGCTGGTTACGGCTCGGATCGGACTAAAGATAATATACCATCAACCGGCTCCGCCGGCCGCATCTACTGGTACATTATCAGCACCGGGGCGGGCGCGAGTCCCAGGACCTCCCGGGGAGTCATGAGGGGCTCGTCGAAGCCGGCCCCGGGGTATCCGCTCTTGAAGAAGAGCTTGAACCCCTTGAGAGGCAGGTTTCCGGCCTTCGCGTTCTGGGCGTAGGAATTCCGCTTTAGGGCCGGGTTACCGAAGCCGTCCATCACGTGCACCGGGAGGACCCGGTCGAGATCCGCCCGGACCCGGGAACGGTCCTGGATCATCTTTTCCGTGAACTGGTGGACCACCAGCATCCGGACCCCCGGCAGGCCGTGCTCCACCAGGTAGGCCTGGATGAGCTCCTGGGCCCGGTTGATCTCCCCGGCGGTCACGGAACCGATCTCCTTCATCGGCGAGAGGGTCCTCCACTCGGGATCCAGGGCGAGGTGCACGTTGGGATACCGGAGGAAGGGAAGGAGCCTACGCACGGATTCCTCCACCGTGTATTTTCCGATCTGGTGGTCCAGGAAGACCAGCATGCCCCGCTCCGCGGCGAATCGGACGTACTCGTCCACGACCGCGGAAGAAAGGTACCCTATCTCCCCCTCGGGCCAGCAGGTCCCGTAGATCAGGTGGAAGGCGGGGACCACGTCCCGGTCCCCGTTGGCCGCGTCGAAGAGCTGGGCGTACCCGGAAAGGAGGCCCGCGAGCTTGTCCTTGGGGTACTCTCCCAGGATTCCCATGCGCTTGGAGGAGGGATGCCCGTAGAAGGATACTATGTCGGTGTTCGCCGGGACGGGCACGCGCAAGCGTTGGGCCCGTTCCGCGGCCCGGGCCGCCTCGGCTTCCGCCTCGTCGGGAACCCAGGCGACCATCCCGGCGGGCGCGTCGGTCCCGGCCGCAGGATCCGGGCGATAGGCCCGGGGAAACAGCCGGTACGGCTCCGCCCGGGCCGCCTCGGGAACGGCCCCCGGGGCCGGGCGGGCGGGGTCGCCCAGGGAGGTGGCGCCCTCGGCGGAGGCGGCCGCGGCCGCGGCGGCCGCCGCGAGGGACAGGAGAGCCGTTCGCAGAAGCTGGAAGCGCATAGGTGTCCTTGCGAATGGGATGCGGGATTTCGGCTCGGAGCCGTCCTTCCAGTATCGGTCCCCGGGGGAGCCTCCTGAAGGGGACCCTCGATTTCCCGGGCGCATATTCCGATGGTATAAAGGCAGGCCGGGTTCTCCGGGGGCGTTCGGGCCCCCGACCCGCCGAGCCCCTGAACCGCCGCGAGGTTCCATGACCGCACGCGCCCGAGTCGGCATCCTGATCCTGGCCCTTCTGGCCTGTCTTCCCCGTTCCGCCCGGGCGGCCGGCCCCCTGGGCGGGGACCTGCCCCTGGAATCCATTCCGGAGAACGACGATCTCCGGGTGCGATGGATGACGGGGCTGATCGAGGCTCCCCGGGACCGGGCCTTGGCCTTCCGCACCCGCGTCGAGGACAACGTCGCGGGGAGGTGGAGGCTGGAGACCATTCGGGGCGCCCGGGCTTTCTACATCGCCGTGGTGCCGGACCGGGAGGTGCTCTACGGCCAGGGCGCCTGGATCATCAAGCGCGACCTCGCCGACGGCCGCTTCGTCCAGGCCAAGATCTTCCTACGGAACGACCCGAACACCTTCCTCCGGATCTACCCCTTCGGGGACCGATCCAAGCTGGACCTTGTGATCTATCGCGGCGTGATCCGGCACGACATCGTCCTGCCCGTGCCCTTCCGAAAGCTCCTGGCGTCCCCCCTCCGGGACATCGTCCGGTGGACCCGGGATTCCGTGGACTGGGACCTGCTATCTCCGGCGCCGGGCCTGTACGGCAACCTCCGGACCCTCGCCCAGGCCGTCCGGGACCGGCTGGGAAGCCTGCGGTACCGGGACGACGGGGCCCTGGACGAGACCGGGCGTCCGGTCCTCATCGCCGGCGGCATTCCCGCGGGGGATCCCGGCCTGAACTGTTCCGGATTCGCGAAGTGGGTGGTGGACGGCATGCTGAAGCCCGTGACCGGATCCTGGCTTTCCTTGGAGGCCCTGAAGGTACGGCACGAGGACATCCGGGGATCCTCCTTCACCCAGCCCTACGAGCGGGCCCGGGACCCCTTCTTCGGCCTGGACTGGGCCTGGAACCTGGGCCGGGCCGTGTCGGACGCCCTGTACCCCAGCCGCACCAATCGGGTCACGGACAACGACGTACGGATCCCCGCCTTCGCCCTGGTGGACCGGGGCAGCTCGGAGCCCGCCAACGGAAGCCAGTCCTACGAGCCCTATCCGGCGAATTTCGAGATCGGGGGGTACCGGGTGGACGGCCTCCGCCCCCTCCTCTACGTCCTTGCCGTCCGGGAACCCGGGAATTTCTACATCGCCTCCTTCAATCGCCGGATGGGGCAGGACGTAGCGCTCCGGCAGTACTTCCACGAGGCCCTGCTCTTTCCCTACTTCGAACCCGGGGGGGAGTTCAAGGTCGCCGTGTTCGAGAGCGCGGAGGAAACCAGCCTGGACGCCGTCCTGCGCCGGTATCCCTCCGAATTCGCCCACCTGGTCCGGATTCCCGCCCTCCCGGATTTCGATCCCCCGGGGCTGCCGGTCCCGGGTTCCGCCGGACCGTGACAAAGCGTCCGCCCGGCACTAGACTTAGCGTTGCGCAATGGCCCCCGGGCGCATGCGAGCCCAGCCGGATCCTCCGGAAACCATTCAATTAGGAGCAGGTCGTGGCCCGAACGAACCATGGAAAAACCGTTCCCCTTCTGGTCCTGATCGTCATTCCGACGGTTCTGTCCTTCCTCCTGGCCATCGGCACCGTGGCCTGGAGTTCCCTCCAGGCGGGCCGCAAGCTCGTTCGGGAAGCCTCCATTTCCCTGACCTGGAAGACCGCGGGGGAGATCGACGCCCGCCTGGCCGGGTATTTCACCGCCGCCCGGTCCCTCCTCTCGGGCCTGGCGGCCGCCGCGGAATCCGGGAATCTGGACCTCGAGGATTCCGACTCCCTCCGGACCATGCTGTACGAATTCGCCGGGATCACCCCCGCGGCGTCCACGATCTACTACGGCGACCGATCGGACCGGACGGTCCTGATCAGCCGAAACCCCGGCGGAGGGGGGCTCGTCTGCATCCGGGACGGCACGACGGAGGGCAAGCTCAACTTCTACGACCTGGGGCCGGACGGCTCCGTCGGGGCTTTCCGGGAAGCCGCGGACTTCGCCCCGACCTCCCGGGGTTGGTACCGGGCCGCCGAAACCTCCGGGGAGGCCGGGTGGACGGAGATCTACGTGGACTTCGTGACCAAGGGCCTGGTCATCACCCCCTACGTCCCCGTCAAGGACCATTCCGGCCGGATCGTCGGGGTCCTGGGGGCGGACGTCTCCCTGGACGCCCTGAAAACCCTGATCACCGAGGCGGCCCAGGGGTCCGGGGCGGACGCCGCCCTGCTGGACGCTTCGGGAAGCCTCATCGCCCTGTCCCGGGAATTCCCGGTGACCCGGGACGTGGACGGAAAACCCGAGCGCATCCCCGCCCTGGAGAGCGGCGACGTCGTGGTGGCCGCCGCGGCGGCCCACGGGTCCGTGGACGCCGTGAGCGCCTCCTCCGAGACCTCCTCCACCTGGTACGACGAGATCCGGACCGGCTCCGACTCCTGGTTCATCAGCTCCAGCCCCCTGTCCAAAAACACGGGCATCCAGGGTACCATCCTGGTCTACACCTCCGTCGCGGAGAGCATGCGGCCCCTCTACCGGTCCCTGGCCGGGGGCGGAGCCGCGGCGGGAGCCGCGTTCCTGCTGGGTGTCTTCGTGATCCTGGCCGTGACTCGGCGGGTCTCCGTCCAGGTCCGGGAACTTCGGGACGTGCTCACCGCGGTGGCGACCGGGGACCTCTCCGTATCCGCAAGGAGGCGATCCTCCAGCGAGGTCAGCCAGATCCAGACGGCCGTCCAAGCCCTGACGGACCGGTTGTCCTCCATCGTGGAGGATATCCAGGCCGCGGCGGAAAAGAGCGCCTCCGCGGCGGAGACCTTGGCGGCCCATTCCGCGGAAACCGCCGCGACCATCACCCAGATGTCCGCGGGCATCGCCTCCATGAAGCACCAGACCGAGGCCCTGGATACGGCGGCGGGGGACGCCGAGAAGGCCCGGCAGGATATCGCGGACGCGGCCGGGACCGTGATGACCGCCATCCGGGACCTGGAGAGGGCCGTCGAGGACACCCGGGGACTGATCGGCGAGATCGGAACCGAGCTCGGGACCCTGGCGGAACGGGCATCCCGGCAGACGGAGACGGCCCGGCGGGTTTCTGGCCAGGGAGCCGAGGGCCGGGACCGGGTGGAGACCGCGGCCGCGGCCATGGAGCGCATGGAAGCCAGCGCCCGCCGGACCCTGGAGCTGGTGGACATCATCAACGGCATCGCCGAGCAGACGGGACTTCTGGCCATGAACGCCGCCATCGAGGCGGCCCACGCGGGCGAATCGGGACGGGGCTTCGCGGTGGTCGCGGAGGAGATCCGCAAGCTTTCCGAGAGCACCGCGGAAAACGCCCAGGGCATCAGCCGCACCATCGAGGAGACCGCGGAGGCCATCCGCAACGCCGCGGAGTCCACGGAGACCGCCAACGGGGCCATCGGGTCCGCCATCGACGGGCTGGAGGAACTCATGGGCGAGCTGGCCTCCACCTCGGACGCCCTGATGGACGCCGCATCCCGGAGCCGGGAGGTCGTCGCGGCCCTGGAAGGCCTGGCCGGTACCAGCCGGGCACTGTCGGAGGCCTCGGGGGGCCTGGAGTCCGGGACCGCCGTGATCGGCCGAACCGTGGAGGACGTACGCCGGCTGTCCGCGGAAAACCGCAGCGCCGCCCAGGAAATGACCCTGGGCATCTCCGAGATCGACCGCTCCGCCACGGAGCTTTCCGACCTCTCCCGCCAGAGCGCGGACACGACCAACGCCATCCGGGAGGCCGCCGGGAAATTCCGGACCCGGGGCCGGACGGTGACCGAGCGGGGCGTGGACGTGAAGCGCGATCCCGCGTGAGAGTTCTCTTCCTGGGAACGGGCACCAGCCACGGCGTGCCCGTCGTGGGCTGCCCCTGCCCCGTCTGCCGGTCGGCGGATCCCCGGGACTCCCGGAATCGGGCGTCCCTCCTGGTCCGCGGGGACGGGGGGGAGCGGATCCTCATCGACCCGGGGCCCGAGTTCCGACTCCAAGCCCTCCGGGCCGGGATCGACCGCCTGGACGCCGTCCTGGTGACCCACGCCCACGCGGACCACATCCACGGCCTGGACGACGTCCGGCCCCTCACCCGGGAAGCCCCCCTGCCCGTCTGGGCGGACCCGGCGGCTCGGGCAGAACTGGAGGTCCGATTCGCCTACGCCTTCGACCCTCCCCAGCCGGGGGGCGGGGTTCCCCGGATCCTGCTCCGGGAGATGCCTCCGGATGGCATCCGGGTCGGCGGCGTCGAGGTCCGTCCTGTCCCGATCCTGCACGGGATCCTACCCATCCTGGGCTTCCGCTTCGGTGATTTCGCCTACCTCACGGACTGCTCCGGCATTCCCGAAACGAGCCGGCCGCTCCTGGAGGGCGTCCGGGTGCTGGCCGTCGACGGCCTCCGGATGCGTCCTCACCCCACCCATTTCTCGATTCCCGAGGCCGCAGAGACGGCCCGCTCCCTGGGCGCCCGGGAGGCCTGGATCATCCATATCTGCCACGACCATTCCCACCGGGACCTCGAGGGGCTCTGCTCGGATCTGTCCTCACCGGATTGTACCGTCCGCCCCGCCTGGGACGGGATGGAGCTCGAATTCCGGGACGACCGTACCGCCGATTGACGAATGTATTACATCGTATTACATTAGGATTCCATGACGCCCCCCATGTCCGGAGGACATCCATGATACCCAGAACCAGAGTCCCGACCGCCCGTCATCGTTTCCTCCTTCTGGCGGTTCTAGCGGTCGCGGCGGTCCCCCTGTCTTCGGCCCAGACGCCCCGGGTGGCGGTCAGCATCCTGCCCCAGAAATACTTCGTGGACCGGATCTCCGGAGGGGCCGCCCGGGTCCTCGTGCTCGTCGGGCCCGGACAGAATCCCCATTCCTACGAGCCGACTCCGAGGCAGATGGCGGACCTGGGCGCCGCGACGGCCTGGCTGACCATCGGGGTGGACTTCGAAAACGGTCTCGCACCGAAGGTGAGGAACCTGTACCCCCGGTTGAGGCTTGTCGACACCACCGAGGGCTTGAAATTCCGCGCACTGGCGGCCCATTCCCACGAGGCGGACGAACTCGGCCACGAGGGCGGCCCGGATCGAGTCGACGGGAAGGACGTGCATGTCTGGCTGGGCAGGGAGGGGGCCGTCGCCCAGGCCCGGCATGCCCGGAACGTACTCACGGCCCTGGATCCCGGGAACGCCGACCTGTACGTTCGGAACCACGACGCCCTGATCCGTGAAATCGACGCCGTGTTCGATGATCTCGCCGATACCCTTACCCCCCTGCGGGGAAGGCCGGTATTCGTCTATCATCCCGCCTTCGGGTATTTCCTGGATGAATTCGGCATCGAGCAGGTCGCGGTGGAGGCGGGGGGGAAGGAACCCACCCAGAAGAACCTGGCCGCCCTGATCGAGAGGGCGCGGAGGGAAAACGCCCGGGTGATCTTCGTCCAGCCCCAGTTCTCGAAGACCGCGGCCCGTACCGTCGCGGGGGCCATCGGGGGAGTCGTGGCGGAAATCGACGATCTTGCCCCGGACTGGCTCGCGAACCTTAAACGGATGGGGGACGCCCTGAAAGCCGCGGCTCGTTGAGCCGTCTCCCAGGATTCCGGAAACCCCGCCCGCTTGCGGGCCGATCGCAAAGGGTCTAGGATATACGGCGGCATGAGCGAACGCGACGACCGGGGCGAAACGGATTCGGCCCCCTCCCACCCCCTTCACGGCCGGCCGATGGCCGTCCTGTTCGACAAGGTCAATTTCGCCTACGGATCCGATGCGGTCCTCTCCGAAGTTTCCTTCCATATCCACGAGGGGGAGTTCGCCGCCCTGATCGGCCCGAACGGCTCCGGCAAGACGACCATTCTCCGGCTCCTCCTGGGCCTGGCCACCCCATCCTCGGGAAGGATCGAGGTCCTCGGCGCTCCGCCCCACACGGCCCTCGAGTCCCTGGGCTACGTCCCCCAGAACGCGGCCTTCGACCCCGCCTTCCCGATCTCCGTGGTCGAGGTGGTGCGCATGGGCCGGCTCCGGGGAGGCCGGGGCCGGTACTCTCCGGAGGACCTTCGGGCGGCGGACGCCGCCCTGGAGCAGGCGGACGTCGCCGATCTCCGGGACCGTCCCTACTCCGCCCTCTCCGGAGGGCAAAGACGCCGGGTCCTGGTGGCCCGGGCCCTTGCCGCACGTCCCCGGCTCCTGGTCCTGGACGAACCCACGGCCAACATGGACGCCGAGAGCGAGACCCGACTCTTCCGGGCCCTGGGCGAGTTGAAGGGGCGAGCGACGGTCCTCGTGGTGACCCACGACACCCTATTCGTCTCGGACCTCACGGACGCGGTGCTCTGCGTCGGGGACCGGGACGGCCGGCCGGGATCCGTGGTCCGCCACGCTTCCGTACCCGTGGCCCGCGGCCTGGCTCCGGGGACCTTCGGAGGCGGCGCCCGGCAGGTCCTGCACGACACGGAGATCCCGCCCGAGGACTGCTGCGGGAAGGGGGAATGAGGTGAGTTTCCTGTCCGCCCTCCTGGATCCCGGTCTTCCCTTCGTACGGAACGCCCTTCTGGCGGGCCTTCTTTCCTCCGTCCTCTTCGGCGTCCTGGGCTCCGTGGTCACCGTCAAGCGGATCGCGGGCTTGGCGGGAGCCATCTCCCATGCGGTGCTCGGAGGCATCGGCTTGGCCCTCTTCCTTTCCGCCAAGGGGCTGGTGCCCGGCCTGCCCCCGATCGCCGGAGCCCTGGTCTTCGCGGTGCTGTCCGCGGGGCTGATCGGCGTCGTCTCCCTGAAGGCCAAGCAGAGGGAGGACACGGTCATCAACGCCATCTGGGCCGTGGGCATGAGCGTCGGGGTCCTGTTCATCGCCAAGACCCCGGGCTACGCGGATCCCATGAGCTACCTCTTCGGCAACATCCTCCTGATTTCCGGTCAGGACCTGGTCCTGATGGCCGTACTCTCGGTCCTGGTCGTGGCGGGGGCCGTGAGATTCTATCCCCAGATCGAGGCGGCCTCCTTCGACGAGGAGTTCGCCCGGACCCGGGGCGTCCCCACGAACACGGTCTTCCTGGCGATCCTGGCCGTCGTGGCCGTATCCGTGGTCGTCCTCCAGACCTTCGTGGGCATCGTCATGGTCATCGCCATGCTCACCCTGCCCGCCGGAACCGCGGGGTTCGCGGCCCGGAATCTCCGGGGGATGATGGTCCTGGCGTCCCTGTTGTCCGCGGTCTTTTCGGTGGGCGGCCTGGCCCTGTCCTGGGAGACCGACCTGCCCTCCGGAGCCGTCGTCGTGGTCCTGTCGGGAGCCGTCTTTCTGGGGGCCTCGGGAATCCGGATGCTGGTCACCCGTACATCCCGGCCGAAGGCGGAACGTCCGGACGGGAAATAATTTCCCACCGGGGTGGAAAAACTTCCCGGAACAATCGTACGAAATACTAAAAAAGCGCTTGATCACGCCAATTTCTCAGGATAATCAGAACAGGATGATCATGATTTCATATAGATTAACATGATTCTTATTCTCTCTCATGTTTATATTTTTATTCCATTTCTATAAATATTTAGATTCTTAATCTTGTTAATCCTGTACATCATGAAAATCCTGTTCTGATTTTTTCAAAAAATTCGACTTGGCACGGCGATTGCAATATATAAGGTGTCGGAAGGAAACCGGCACCGATCCTTGAGGATCGGGACTGAGTGAACCACAAGGAGTTCCATATGAAGCGCGCAATCATCGTAGTCCTGGCCGTCGCCGTCGCGGCCTCCGCCGTGTCCGCCCAGGGATGGGCCCCGGGCTTCCGCGGCCCCGGCCCCGGCGCCTACGCCGCCCCCGCGGCCCCCGCCGAGACCGTAAAGATCGAAGGCAAGCTCGCCCTGGTCAACGCCCACCCCGCGGTGGTCGTGAAGGACAAGACCTACTACGTGGGCATCCCCGGCCGGCTCTTCGGTTTCGTGGACGGCCTCAAGGAAGGCGCCCAGGTCAAGCTCGAGGGGTACGAGCAGCCCCTGCCGTACGCGACGAACGTCGCGATGTTCCACGTCGTCAAGTTGACCGTCGGCGGCCGGGAGATCGACCTCTCCCAGTCCTTCGGCTACGGCCGCGGGATGATGGGCGCCTACGGCCCGGCCGGCGACTACGGCCCCATGGGCCGGGGCATGATGCCCGGCGGGCGCGGCCGCTGGTAAGCCGCTCCGGCGTCCCCGACGACGCCGAACGAAGGTTCGACCCCGGCCGGGATCCCCGGCCGGGGTCCTTTTTTGCCCGGGCCCGCCGTACCGAGGACAAGAAAAAAGCCGCCTTAAAAGGCGGCTTTTCACGCGGTCCGAGGCTCGATCAGACGTACTTTACGATCTTGCCGGCCTTCAGACAGCGGGTGCAGACCTTGACCGTCAGGACGGTGCCCTCGATCAGCGTCCGCACCTGGACGAGGTTGGGTTTCCAGACCCGGTTGGTCCTGTTCTTGGCGTGGGACACGTTGTGTCCGAAGGTGGTGCCCTTCCCGCAGATATCGCATCGTCTAGCCATATCGGTCTTCTCCGGTTGTGCGAATTGGTTCGCGTAGTATAGCGATGAGGGCGGGGAGTGTAAAGTAGGTCCGTGGACGGTGGTCGGTGGACAGTGATCGGAAATGGCAGAAGACTGCGGAAACACACCCCGCCTTGGCGGGATTTCTGACCGAACCATCGTGTCGCTTCCGTCCACTGTTCACCGTCCACCGTTCACCGACATCTTCGCCCACGCCTGGGCTTCCCGGCCCCGGCCCCGGGCCATCTTCTTCATCATGGTCCGGGTCTTCTCGAACTTCTTGAGGAGCCGGGCCACCTCCGCCACGGAGGTCCCGGAGCCCCGGGCGATCCGGGAGCGACGGGACGGCCCGATGATCAGATAGTTGGCCCGTTCCTTCCGAGTCATGGAGGTCAGGATGGCTTCCTCCCGCCGGAGCTCTCCCTCGTCGATCTGATCCTCCGAAATCTGGCCCGCGGCCCCGGGGATCATGTCCAGGACCCCCTTCAGGGAGCCCATCTTCTTCATGCGCCGGAGCTGGTCCAGGTAGTCCTCCAGGGTGAGCCCCTCCTCGGACATCTTACGCTGGAGCTCCTCGGCCTCCCGGGCGTCGAACTGCTCCTGGGCCTTCTCCACCAGGGAGACGATGTCGCCCATGCCCAGGATTCGGCCGGCGATCCGGTCCGGATGGAAGGGCTCCAGGCCGTCGGGACGCTCGGAGACGCCGATGAACTTGACGGCCTTCCCGGTCACGCTCTTCAGGGACAGGGCCGCCCCGCCCCGGGCGTCGGAATCGAACTTGGAGAGTATGACGCCGGACACGCCCACCTTCTCGTCGAAGACCTTGGCGATGTCCACCGCGGCCTGGCCCGTCATGGCGTCCGCCACCAGGAGGGCCTCGTCGGGCTTGACGGCGTCCCGGATCCGGACCAGCTGGTCCATCATCGCCTCGTCGATCTCCAGGCGGCCCGCGGTATCCACGATCAGGGTGTCGAAGAGCCCCTTTTTCGCTCGATCCAGGGCCGCACGCGCCACCTTCACGGGGTCCTTGGCGCCGTCTTCCTTGTAGACCTCGACGCCGATCTGCGATCCCAGGACCGAGAGCTGTTCCACCGCGGCGGGGCGCACCAGGTCGCAGGCGGCCAGGAGGACCTTTCGTCCCTTGCCCTTGAGATGATGGGCCAGCTTGGCCGCAGTCGTGGTCTTTCCGGAGCCCTGGAGGCCCAGGAGGAGGATTACCGAGACGACGTCGGGGCCCCGGAGCTGGAGTTCCTGGCGGGTGTCCCCCAGGAGGGCGACCATCTTGTCGTGGACGATCTTGACGAACTGCTGGCCCGGGGAGACCGCGCGGAGGACCTTCTCGCCCTTGGCTTCCTCGATGGTGGAATTGACGAAGCGGCGGACCACCCGAAGGTTGACGTCCGCCTCCAGGAGGGCCAGCTTGATCTGCTCGACCGCCTCCTCGATGTTCTTTTCGCTGATGGACGACTTGCCGCCGATGGTGCGGAGGACGTCCCCGAATTTCTGGGTGAGCCGTTCGAGCATGGATTCCTCGCGGAAAGGGTATTGCCGGCGCGACGGCCGCGGCGGATGCGAGTATGTCCCGTCCCGGGCGGGCGCGTCTAGGAGCCTGTCGGATTTGTGGACTTTTTACGCCAGTAGGCGTAAAAAGTCCCGATTATCGGGCTCCTTTGGGAGTTTGCGAGGTAGGAAAATCGCAAGTATGCGATTTTCCTTTGGTTTTCGTGGGCGGGCCCGACAAACTCCTAGCGCCCGGAGTGACCCGGGATCACAAGGTTCCTTTAAGGCCCACCGCCTCCGAGGCGTCCCGGAGGGCCAGGATGGTCTCGCCGATGAGCTCGTCCAGGGAGAGGCCGAGCATCGCGGCTCCCTTCTCGATCACGGACCGGTCCACCTTGGCGGCGAAGGCCGCGGCGCCCCACTTCTTCCGGACGCTCTTCACCTCCATGTCCAGGACGCTCCGGGAGGGCCGGACGAAGGCGCAGGCGGCGATGAAGCCCGTGAGCTCGTCCACGGCGTACAGGACCTTCTCCATGTCCGATTTCGGCTCCACGTCGGTGCAAAGGCCCCAGCCGTGGCTCTCCACGGCCCGGATGAACTCTTCCGGCAGGCCCGCCTCGGCCAGGATGGGCCGGGCGTGTTTCAGGTGCTCCTCGGGCCACTTCTCGTAGTCGATATCGTGCAGGAGCCCCACGAGGCCCCACCAGTCCGGGTCCCGGCCGTACCGGACCGCGAACCGCCGGAGGGCCGCCTCCACGGAAAGGGCGTGCCGGAACAGGGATTCGTCCTGATTGTGGGTCCTCCAGAGCCGGATGGCTTCGTCGCGGTTCAGCATATCTCCTCCGGGCCCCAGTGTACGATGCCCGGGTCCCGGGCGCAAGGGCGCCGGGCTCCCGCGGGCGGGGCTTGACGATCTCCGAAATCTCCATAAAATGGGGACCCGTCGCGCGGGCCTCCGGGCCCCGATTCCTCCGGCCCCCCGGCCGGCCCTATTTCGAAATGCAGCGGGTCCCCTCGGGCCCGATTCCAAATCGTCAGGAGCATCGATCGCATGCCCGTTCCCACTTCTCGAACCCTGTTTCGCAGTTTGGCGGTCCTGGCCGCGGCGTTGGCCGCCGCTTCCCTCACGGTCGTCGTATCGTCCTGCATGTCCTCCGTGACCGCCGTGGAACCGGAAGCCTACGTCCCCGAGGAGTTCCGTAAGTTCTCCTCCTACGACGAGACCGAGTACGTCCAGGCCTTCCGGAGCCACGCCCCCGAGGATTTCATCGCCGCGGGCTACGGGAACCCCCTGTACCGGGAATCGGTCCTGGCCTTCTTCTCCAGCATCACCAAGTCCACCGAGATCGCCCAGGCCATCCTGGACAACGCCGTCGAGTACTCGGTCCCCGTCTCCCTGGCCTTCGCCCTGGCCTTCGAGGAGAGCCAGTTCCACCCCCGGGCGATCAACCGCAACGCCGAGAGCGTGGACCGAGGACTCTTCCAGCTTAATTCCAAGTCCTTCCCGAACATGACCATCGAGCAGTTCTACGACCCCGTCCTGAACGCGAAGAAGGGGATCGCCCATCTGGCCTACTGCCTGGATGAGGGCGGGAACGAAGTGGCGGCCCTGGCCATCTACAACGCCGGGTACGGCCGGGTATCCAAGGGCGGCACGCCCCGGAAAACCCTCGATTACATCTCCCGGATCACCAAGTACGCCTCGAATTTGGAGGCCCTCTTCGAGGCCCAGGTGCTGGCCCGGAGAATCGCGGCGGCGAAGGACGGGACGCGGGGGACGAAGGTGGAATGAAAGTAGGTGAATAGGTGAATAGGTGAATAAGTGAATGGGTGAATGGGTGAAGAGCCGGCCGATGGAGTTCATAGCTATTACCCCGACCGTCCTATTCACGATTCACTATTCACCCATTCACTTCCTTCTCCCTGTCCAGGCCTCGGTGCCGTACTTCTCCCGTGCAATACGGCGGCCCTCCTCGAGCTCCTCCGGGGAGGGCTGCGCGGGGTCCAGGACGACGTCCAGGGCGGCGGCGAACCCCGCGGCGAAGGCGGCGGCCGCCTCGGGAAGGCCCACGCTCCGGCCGAGCTGGTGACGCAGGCTCGTGACCCTCTGCTTCACGTCCTCGATCAGCTTCCCCTTCATCTTCTCCGAGGGCACCTTGAGAAGGGCGAACATCCGGTCCACGTCCACGTCCAGGAGGATGGTCCCGTGCTGGAGGATGCAGCCCCGCTTCCGGGTCTGGGCGTTTCCGGAGACCTTCCGTCCCCCCACGAGGACGTCGTTGATGGGCGCGAACTCCCCGGACAGGCCGAGCCGGGCCAAGCCTTCCACGACCCCCGCGCAGAGAACCCGGTAGGAGTCCAGGATGCCCGGCCGGGCCCGGGGATGGCTCTCGGGCAGGACGATGCTATAGGTCAGCTCCGCGTCGTGGAAGACCGCCCCGCCCCCGGTGATCCGCCGGACGACATCCACGCCCATCCGGGCGCAGGCCTCCCGGTCCACCTCCTCGTCCAGTCCCTGGAAGTATCCCAGGGTCACGGTGGGGGGATTCCATCCGTACAGGCGCAGGGTGGGAGGCTGGCGGCCCTCCGCCACGGCGCCCAGGATCGCCTCGTCCAGGCCCATGTTGAAGGCTCCCGGGGAGACCCCGGTTTCAAGCAGGCGGAAGGTCATGGAGCATCTCCTCGAAGACGTCGGCCGCCGCGTCCGCGGAGAGGCCGAAGAGTTCCACGCCCTCCCGGGCGAGGGCGGCGGAAAAGGCGCTCCGGAACTCCCCGACGGGGATATCTACCAGGCTCTCCTCCGCCCGGTCGAAGCCCTCCTCCGGGTGGGCGAAGAAGTCCCCCCGGACGGCGACGGACTTCAGGACGCCGTTCTCGACGTCCGCGGTCAGCTTGAGGAGCTTCCCGGCGGGGATCTTCACGATCCTGCGGAGGGTCACGACACCTCCTCGAAGGCCTGGCGGGCGTGGTAGCTGGTCCGGGCCAGGGGACCGGACACCACGGCGGAGAATCCCCGGGCACGGGCTTCCCGGGCGTACTCGGCGAAGGTCTCCGGGGTCACGTACTCCGCCACGGGAACCTGGGAGGGCGTCGGTCGGAGGTACTGGCCCAGGACGACGCTGCCGCAGCCGATCCGGCGCAGGTCGTCCAGGACTCCGAGCACCTCCTCCCGGGTCTCCCCGAGCCCCAGGAGCAGGCTGGACTTGACCACCTCGATCCCCGCGGCGGCGGCCCGTTCCAGGGTATGGAGGGAACCTTCGTAGGAGGCCCGGGCGTCCCGGACCCGCTGGAGCCGGGGCACGGTCTCTACGTTGTGGGCCACCGCGTCGGGGCCCGCGGCCAGGACGAGGTCGATCTCACCCTCCCGGAAGTCGGGCACCAGGACCTCCACCCGGACGCCCGGGTTGCCCGCCTTGATCGCCCGGACGCAGGCGGCGAAGTGTCCCGCACCCCGGTCCGGCAGGTCGTCCCGATCCACGCTGGTCAGGACCGCGTAGGTCAGGCGAAGTTCCGCGACGGCCTGGGCCAGTTGGCCCGGCTCGTCGGGGTTGACCGAATCCCCGGTCCGACCGGTCGCGACGGCGCAGAACCGGCAGTTCCGGGTGCAGGTGTTCCCCAGGATCATGAAGGTCGCGGTCCCGCAGCCCCAGCACTCGGCCTTGTTCGGACAGCGGGCGGAATCGCAGACCGTGTGGAGGCCCCGCCGGTCCAGGAGCCGGCTCATGTTCCTCCATTCGGGGCCCGAGGGGATGGGCACCCGGAGCCAGGCGGGCTTCGGGCCGGTCACCGTTTCATCCCCTCCACGACCAGGTGCCCCGAGTCGACCAAGGTACCCGCCTCGGACTTGCCCAGGATGACGATCCGGAAGATCGCCGCCTCGATCAGGGAATAGAGGAGGTCCGTGGCGGCCCGGACGGGAACCTTCCGGAATTCCCCGGCCTGGATGCCGGCGATCAGGAGCGTGGACAGGATGTGCCGCATGCGGATGGTCCGGCGCCGGACCCTCTCGTCCGGGTCTCCCCCGGAACGTCGCAGGTGGTCCAGGTAGCCGAAGATGACGGTCAGGAGCCGCTTCTCCTCGGCACAGCGGGCCAGGACCATGTCCAGGATGGCGGAGATCTTCTCCGCGTTGGAGAGGTCCTCCCGGGTCGCGAACTCCCGGACGTCCGCCTCCAACCCCACGGTGAACTGCTTGATGCTGTAGGAAAAGATCTCGCGTTTGTTCTTGAAATAGAGGTACAGGATGGTACGGGTGATCCCGCAGCGCTCGGCGATCTTCCGGAAGGTGGTATCCTCGTATCCCTCGTCCGTGAAGACGTCCAAAGCGCGCTCCAGGATCTCCTTCTTGCGCTTCTCGTGCTCTACGACGATTGACAAACCGGGGCCCTCCTGTCACGTACTATATACCAAGGTATTCTCCTTTGATAAGACGGCACCGGGAAAAAGGGGCCTGTCCGGCCCGGTTCCCCCGTCGTATACTCCCCCCATGGAACGATATCCCGAGATCGACGCCTTGCGCGGGTTCGCCCTGGTCTGCATGGCCGTCTACCATCTTGCCTACGACCTGGTGATCTTCGGCGTCGCGGGCCTGGCCTTCTGGGAGGGCTTCTGGTGGTGGTTCCCCCGGTGCATCGCGGCGGCCTTCGTGACCCTGGCCGGGCTCTCGATGGCCCTGCGGAAGGCCAGGACGGGCGCCGGTCTACGGCCCTTCCTGGCTCGGGGGCTGCGTCTGGCGGCCGTGGCCGCGGGCATCTCGGCGGTCACCTATCTCGCCCTGGGCCCCGGGACCTTCGTCTTCTTCGGGGTCATCCACCTGATAGCCTTCGCCACCCTTGTCTCGTACCCCCTGGCGGACCGGCCCGCGGCCGCCGCCGCCCTGGGCGCCGCCGTCCTGGCCGGGGGTCTGGCCCTGGGGTCCCGGAGGTTCCCGGGCCCGGCCCTGGCCTGGCTGGGGTTGCGCCCCGAGGGCTACCACCCCGCGGACTACCTCCCGGTCCTGCCGTGGTACGCCTGGTTCCTCTTCGGGATCGCCGTGGCCGCCCTCCTCTACCCACGGGGCCGGCGCCGTTTCGAGCCGTCCCGGGTCTTCCTGGAGGCGCCTCCCGTCCGCGCCCTGGCGTGGCTCGGCCGGCGTTCCCTGGCCTTCTACCTGGTCCACCTGCCGGTCCTGTACGGGGTCGTGTGGGGGATCGCGAGGGCGGCCGGGAGGTAGGGCCTCGTCCGGTCGTCGCAGCGATTTCGACGGTTGACAGGTGATCCGACGGACAACAAAATACCAGGAACGTCTGGAGGCGGACCATGGTCATTCCATCGGAAGGGCTGGGCGGTCTAGAGATCAAATACACATCCTTCATAACCGGGGATCCGAAAACCAAAATGGATGAAGCAGTCGGAGACCCACACACCAATCAGGCCCTGCAACGGGTGAACGTTGACCACCGGTGCATGAAACTGGATTCCACTCAACAAAGGTACGGACGTAGCGATTCTTACCAAGCCAACCCGGTATATATATAGTGATCTTCAAGAGGATCTCGAGCACCTTTCGATCTGGAAAAATTAACAAGGAGTTTACCTGTGAAGAAAATCTATCGCCTGGTCATTGCATCATTTCTTGCATCGATTATGATCCATCAGGCTTGGAGTGCAGGAACCGCCGAAGAACCATCCACGTCTAGTAGTTATGGGAAATCCGATGATCAAAAGCCCAAATCACAACCATCGGCCACTGCTATTGACATAGAAAAAGCATTACCAACCAGCCAAGCGATCGTTATCGAATTTTACGGATTGGACTCAGCTCCTATCCCAACTTCTGCACCGGAATTTCCAGGCATGAAGCCAATCACACTGGAGCTGATGGTAAGATATAATCCTTCGAATAATCTATTGGCGATTCATACGCAGTACAGACCTCATATCTACCGACATTTTTATATTGACCTGTCTTCAGGAAAAGTGACAAAGTCGGAAACTTCCGCGAGCAAAGAATACCTTGACTCCATTTTGAATTGTCGCACTTTATTCATGAATTCTGTCCCTCGCATCCCTCCATTGCAGATGACTCTGCTATACCAAGAATCGGAAGAATCAAGCAGCAGAAGATTACAACAACATGGAAAGTCGTCTTGGCCTGAAACACAATTGAGCAAGGGAGTAGTATGGGAATCAATATCCTTCAAACCTCTTATGACGCTTCAACTCATTAGAACAGGCGGCGGTCAGACATATTTCCTCGATGCAAGCAATATAATGGGGTATTCATATACATATAAACTCTATATAAGACGTGAAAAAGATTTACAATCTGCGATTTCTAGCATCAGACCAGAATATTTATTCCAAGATGGCTTCAGTATCATCGACGGCCGGGATCGAGACGGATTCGACCGGGACGGCTTCGACCGTTTCGGATGGAACCGCCTGGGGGTCAACCGCTCCGGGGAGCGCTGGTCGGGACGCGTCGCGGACGGCCGGCAGGGCCGGGGCGTCTTGGCGATGCCCGACGGCACATCCTACGTGGGCGCCTACCGGGACGACCTGCGGGACGGCTGGGGCGCCCTGCTGAAGAGCGGGGGCGGAGAGGTCCAGTTCTGGGAGAACGGCGTCCTCAAGGAGAGCTTCCCCTTGGGAGGGAAGATCCTCTCCCCCGTCCGGGAGTGGATCTTCCTGGGCCGGACCGCCAAGGGCATCCCCGTGGACGGGAAGGGCCGGGCGATATCCGCGGACGCCGCGTGGCGGATCCTGGAGGGCACCTTCCGGGGCGGGCGACTGGTCGAGGGGACGATGGAAGGACCCGACGGCACCCTCTACGTCGGCCGGTTCTCGGAGGACCGGCTCGTCCAGGGAACGATCCGGGGCGCTTCGGGCTGGACCTACACCGGGGGACTGGCGGACGGAAAGCCCGAGGGGAGGGGGATCGTCCTCCTTCCCGACGGGACCCGCTACGAGGGGGAGTTCAAGTCCGGCGTCTACCACGGACAGGGCGTCCTCTCCCGGCCGGACGGCGAGAAGTTCGAGGGTACCTTCCGGGACGGCAAGCCCCACGGGATCGGGATCTATTTCAACGGAGAGAGCATAGAACGCTGCGAGTACTACGACGGCAAGCGCATCGACCAGGCCTTCCTGATCAAGCAGGAGAACGAGAGGCAGATTGAAGCCCTGCGGCAGGAGCGGGAGAAGCTGGCCAAGGAGAAGGCGGACCAAGCGGAGATGGCCCGGCTCGCGGCGGAGCGGACCGCGGCGGAGCAGAAGGCGCTGGCCTCCAAGTCCAGCAACAAACTGATCGCGGGGATCTTCGGAGTGGGGGCCGCCCTCGCGGGTGGGAGCGTCGGGATGTCCGGCGCCGAGGCCGCCTTGTTCGGAGCCAAGGTCGCCGGGGATGTGACAAGGGGGGATGCCTCCATGTCGGGCTCTAAGAGCACGGCCCAGGCGATCGCGGACTCCCGGACCGGCGGGGCGGGAGCCGCTGGAGCTCCGGGGACACCGGCCAGCGGAACCTCGGGGAGCGGCACAGCCGGCACTCCGGGACCGGTCGGGTTCGCCGACAGGATGGGGCTTGCGGGCACGACTCCCGCATCGGGCACGCCCGGGACCTCCGGCACATCCGCGGCTCCGACGACTGCCGGTCCGCAGAAAAGCAACCTGATCGAGATGCAGGCCCAAGGGAAGAAGGTTCTGGTGCGACGCGATATCAGCGGTGTCGTCGGATCCTATAAGGCCGAAGGTGGCGGACGGGAAGACGGACCGAGGAGTTTCTTGATCCTGTCCGCGGACGGAACCGGCCGCCTTTTCCTGGAAAAGGGATTCACCCTCGATTTCGAGTTCACCGGGGATTCCAGGAAGGAGAAGTCTTTCCTCTGGGGCATACTCTGCAATCCCGACGGGACACCCGAGATTTCAGACGCCGGCAACATGGGAATTGTTCTGAAGTCCACATCCGATTCCTCGGAAGCCGTTTGGACCGTGAACGACAAGAATGGCCTGTATTACCTGCAGGGAGGAGTCTGGGTACATAAATAAGCCGGCGAGCGCGTATCGGCGCCGTCCATCGTAAAATCGTGGAAGCCCAAATGAGGGCTTCCGCGCCGCGCCTAATGTAAATCGACGAGCGAAGCTCGTCGCCGTGCCTACTGTAAATCAACGAAGCCCGAAGGGCTTCGTTGCCGTCATTCTGTTGGGCCGCAGCGCGGCCCAACAGAATGACGCTACATCCCCATGTACGCCTTCCGAACCTCCGGGGAGGCCAGGAGCTCCGCGGCGGTGCCCTGGTGGACGATGGCCCCGGTCTGGATGACGTAGCCCCGGTCCGCGATCTCCAGGGCTTCCTGGACCAGCTGCTCGACCAGGAGGACGGTTATGCCCTGCTTCCGGATCTCCACGACCGTCTCCAGGACCTTCTCCACGATGCTCGGCTGGAGGCCCAGGGAGAGTTCATCCAGCATGATCAGCTTGGGATTCGACATGAGGCCCCGGGCGATGGCGCACATCTGCTGTTCGCCCCCGGACATGGTCTCCGCGATCTGGCCGGCCCGGTCCTTGAGCACCGGGAAGAGCCGGAAGGCCCGGTCCAGGCGGGCGGCGACCTCGCCCCGGTCCTTGACCGTGAAGGCCCCCATCTCCAGGTTCTGCCGTACCGACAGCTTGGAGAAGAGTCTTCGGGCCTCCGGCACGTAGGCCAGGCCCCGGGCAACGATCGAGTAGGCGGGCACCTTGGTGATGTCCGCTCCGTCGAAGGCGATGGTCCCCGAGGCGGCGTGCATGAGCCCGGCGATGGTCCGCATGGTGGTGGACTTGCCGGCCCCGTTGGCCCCGATGAGGGCGACGATCTCGCCGGAGCGGACCTCCAGGGAGACGCCGTGGATCACGGGCACCCCGTCGTACCCGCAATGGATGTCCTTGACTTCGAGAAGGAGTTCCCCGCTCATGCTCCGGCCCCCTTGTCCATGGCCTCGGCGTACTTCTTGCCGAGGTAGGCGGTGATCACCTTGGGATCCCGGACGATGTCCTTCGGGGCCCCTTCGGCGATCTTCTCCCCCGAGGCCAGCACGACGATCTTGTCCGCGATGGGCATGATGGCCTCCATGATGTGCTCCACCATGAGGACCGTGAGCCCGTTTGCCTTGAGGCGCTTGATGACCTCCACCATCTCCCGCACCTCGGTGCTGGTGAGCCCCGCGACCGCCTCGTCCAGGAGGATCATCCGGGGCGAGGTGGCCAAAGCCCGGGCGACCTCCAGCCGCTTCTTGTTGCCGATGGTCATGTCCCCGGCCGGCCAGTCCCGCCAGTCCTGGAGGAAGCAGGTCTCCAGGCACTCCTCGGCGACCTCGCGGGCGTGCTTGTTGTCCGGGTGGCCCAGGTAGGCCCCGACCAGGATGTTCTCGAAGACCGACATTTCCTTGAGGGGGCGCACGACCTGGAAGGTCCGGGCCAGGCCCTTCCGGGCGACCTTGTACGAGGGCAGGCCCGCGATCTCCTCGCCCCGGAACCGGATGGAGCCCGCGGAGGGTTTGTAGAACCCCGCCACGCAGTTGAACAGGGTGGTCTTGCCCGCCCCGTTCGGGCCGATGAGGCCGACGATGGCCCCCTCCTCCACGTCGAAGGATACGTCCTTGTTGGCCAGGAGGGCGCCGAATTTCATGGAGACGCCCTCCACCTGCAGGATCGCGCTCATTTCGCGCCTCCTTCCGCCGCCAGCCGGGCCCGGAGCCGGGCTTTCCTCGCCTTGGTGCCCGTCAGGATGCCCAGGATGCCCCCGGGTTGGTAGACCATCATGAGGATGATGATGAGGCCGAAGATGATGAGGTCCACCCCGGAGCCCAGCTTGGCCAGGTAGGCGCGGCTGTACTCCTGCAGGGGGATGAGCACCAGGGCTCCCAAGAGGGGCCCCCAGAAGGTTCCGATACCGCCCAGGATGGCCACCAGGACGAACTTCATGGACATGTCCAGGCTCATCACCATGGGCGGGTCCACCCGGAAGTTGTACTGGGCGAAGAAGGCCCCGCACAGGGCCGCCAGGAAGGCGGACAGGGCCATGGCCGTCAGCTTGACCCCCGTGGAGTTGACCCCCAGGGATTCGGCCGTCTCCTGCCCCTCCCGGACGGCCCGGAGGTAGTACCCGAACCGGGATCGCTCGATGACCCGGGTCACCGTGAAGACCAGGGCGAAGAGGGCCAGGGCTCCCAGGTAGTAGCCCCGCTTGTCCACGGACCAGGTGAAGTTCCGCCACCCGTCCTCCAGGATCGTGTAGTCCAGACCCACGGCCCCGCCCACCCAGTCCCAGATCATGAAGACCCGGTTGAAGATCTCCACCACCGCGAAGGTCGCGATGGCGAAGTAGTGTCCCTTCAGCTTGAAGCAGGGATAGCTGACGATCACCGCGGTGACCGCCGCCAGGAGGGCGCCGACGATCACCCCCGGCCAGGGGGTGGTCTTGCCCACGCAGACCGCGAAGGCCGCCCCGTAGGCCCCGATACCGAAGAATACCGAGTGGCCGAAGGATACCTGGCCGCCGTAGCCGCCGATCAGGTTCCAGGCCTGGGCCATCGCGGCGGTCAGGAGGATGGTGATGAGGACGTGGGAGGAAAACCCGGGGCCCACCAGCCCCACCAGGGGCAGGGCGGCCAGGGCGGCCAGGAGGAGGGGCCAACCGTACTTCGAAAGGAACTTACGGATATCCATGGCTCACCACCCGAAGAGGCCCTTGGGCCGGATGAGGATGACGACGAGGTAGATCCCGAAGACCGCGATGTACTTGTAGACCGGGCCGATGTAGAACCCCGCCAGGGACTCGATGAGTCCCACCATCACCGCGGCCACCAGGGCCCCGGGCACGCTCCCGAAGCCGCCCATGGCCACGATCATGAAGGCGATGAGGCTGAACAGGGTCCCGACATCCGGGTGGGTGGCCAGATACGAGGGCAGCAGCCCTCCGGCGATCCCCACGCAGGCTCCGCCGATGCCGAAGACCAGGAGAAAGATCTTCTCCGTGTTGACCCCCATGAGCCGGGCGGCTTCCCCGTCCAGGGCCGTGGCCTGGACGGCCCAGCCGAACCGGGTCCGGGTCAGCATCCAATAGAGAAGCCCCAGCACGACCAGGGCGAAGAGGGAGGTCACGAACTGGGGCAGGGGCACGATCACGTCCCCGACCATGAAGGACCGGCCCTCCAGGATGGTGGACTCGAGGATGCGGAAATTCGGGGAGAACCGGTTGAGGACGAAGTTCTTCACCATCATGGAAAGGCCGAAGGTCGCCAGGAGGGGCGCCATCGCCTTTCCCAGGATCCGGGAGATGATCAGCTTGTAGGTGAGCATCCCGAACAGGAACAGGAAGATCCCGGAGGCGATCCAGGAGACCAGGGGATCCGCCTTGAAGAGAAATCCCAGGAAGAAGGAGACGTACATGCCCACCATGAGGAAGTCGCCGTGGGCGAAGTTGAGCACGTCCATGACGCCCCAGATGAGGCTCAAGCCCGCCGCAATGAGCCCGTACAGCAGACCCGCCCAGAGGCCGTCCAGAATGACCTGAAGGAATAACGACATAGTCCGTGAACCTCGCAGAATGGGATGGTTGCGCGGAAAGAGCGGGGGCCGGCCGAGGCCGGCCCCCCGGAAACTCAGATTACCACTTCGGGATCGGATAGATCGGGGCCGCGTCCTTGTACTCGTAGGGGAATACGGTCTTGTAGGCCCCGTCCTGGAGCTGGGAGATCACGCTCCGGGCCATGATGTTCTGTCCGCCGGGGGACTCGAACTTGACCTTGCCGCCCATGGACAGGGGGCTGTCGAAGGTGGCGGTGCGCAGGACCTCGGCGACCTTCTCGGTGTCCAGGGTGCCGGCCTTCTCGATGGCCAGGGCCAGGACATAGATGGCCACGGCTTCCTGGATGGAGTTGGAGTCGAAGGGCACCCCGACCTTCTTCATGAAGTACGCCTCCACGGGGGCGACGCCCTTCATGAACCGGGCGCCGAACTCGGGGGTGTAGCCCGCGGAGCCCATGAAGCCCCAGCCGTCCTTGCCCAGCTGTTCGTTGATCTTCTGGTCCTGGTAGCCCGAGCAGAAGTTGATGGCGATCTTCGGCTTCCACTTGAACTGCTTCATGGTCCGGACCATCAGGGAGTAGTCCGCGCCCAGGACCGCGCCGAAGAGAGCGTCGGGGTTGGCGGCCTTGAGCTTCTGGATCTCAGAGTTCAGGTTGGTGGCTCCGACCGTGAAGGGAACGTCCGCCACGACCTTGTAGCCGGACTTCTGGGCGTGGGCCTTGGCCTCGTCCGCGGCGTGCTTGCCGAACTCGGTGTTCTCGTAGATGACGCCGACGGTCTTGATCCCCGCCTTCTTGGACTTGTTGAGCTCGTCGAACCAGTGCACGAACTCGATGGCCTCGATGCGGTCCGTGGGGGCCAGGCGGAAGAAGTACTTGAGGTCCCGCTCGGTGAGGGCCGCGGAGGAGGAGGCGCCGCACATGAAGATCTTCTGAAGGCGCTCGGCCACGGCGCTGGCGGGCTTGGAGGCGGAGGAGTTGTAGGAGCCGATGACGGCGAAGACGCCCTCCTGCCCGTAGAGGCGCTCGGCCTCGGACTTGGCCACGTCGGGCTTGCCCTGGTGGTCCGCCTTGACCAGCTCGATCCTGTACCCGTCCAGGAGCCCCGCCTTCTTGGCGATCGGCAGGTCCAGGTCCGGGTACACGCCGTTGATGATGTCCACGATGGTCTCGACCGCCGCCTGGCACCTCTGGCCGGCGGTGGCGACGGGGCCCGTCATGGGGAAGAGGGTCCCGATCTTGATGACCTTGTCCTGGGCGCCCGCGGATGCGATCAAGGCGAGCGCGAGGATGACTGCGGCGATTTTCCGCATCGAAGCCTCCCGGGACGTGAAGTCCCTTTGAAATGGTTCCGGGAATCCCAGGATTCCCGGCTGCGGACAGGAATTCCCCCTCGTACGTGTTTCTTTGAGGAGAAAACTCATGTCGACGTATTGGTATCTTCACCTGATATATTAGAGCTGTCAAGATAAAAAATGGACGGAATGAGCAATTCCTCTCCCTCCTTCGGTGCCGCGGAAAAAATCACCGAGCGGAGCTCGGCATCGCGGCATTGGACACCTCCCCCTTCCTTCGGCTATGATCGGAGACAGGGGGCAAGGCCATGACCCAGCGCTACGGTATCGTCCTGAGGCTCTCGGCATTCGACGGCGGGAACGAGCCGGAGGCCCGGGCCGGCGGCCCGGCGATGGAGTTCCACGTGCGCCGCTCCCTCCGGGCGGAACACGGGCTGGACGAATCCCTCTTCCAGCTCTCCGGCAACGTAATCTTCCCCAATTTCTACGCCTCCCGGGTCCTGGCCCGGTCCCTGAACTCCCGCCCCGCCGTCCAGGCCCACCCGGACCGCTCCGTCAAGGCCGGACGCCTCAACGCGATGGGCCTGGTGGACGAGATCCTCCACTTCGTCTGCGCCCGGTTCCGGGCCGCCGTCGCCCCGGACGCCTTCGTCCGGGCCCTGGCCGCGGTGGAGAAGGACGTGGGCAAGGCCCAGACCGACGCCCTGCTCCTGGCCTTCACCCGGGACTTCCCGCCCCGGGACGTCTACCGGAACAAGGCGGACGAGGCCGACTGGCTCGCCGGTTCGACCGACGGGGTCCCCAACAAGGCCCTGGCCCTGGAGGAACTCCTGCTCCTGAAGCTGGCCAACGAGAATCCCGCCTTCGAACCCTTCCGGGAGCTCTTCGACGACTCGGCCCTCCGGGGCGCGACGAAGTACCTGCCGGCCCTGGAAAGCCTGGAGACCTTCTTCGACGGCCTTCCGCCCTTCGGTCCGGAGCGTCTCCCCCTGGTCAAGCTCCTCCGCTGTCCCGTGGAGGCCTCCCCCTACTCCCTGCCCGGCCAGCTGGACTACATGCGCCGGAACTGGGGCCTCCTCCTGGGTCCCTTGCTGGCCCGGATCCTGGGCGGCCTGGACATGATCAAGGAGGAGGAGAAGCCCTTCTTCCCGGGACCCGGCCCCTCCCGAGTCTACGTCTACGAGGGCATGGAGCACGAGTACGAGCGGTTCACGGAGGACAAGGACTGGATGCCCCGGGTCGTGATGATGGCCAAGAGCGTCCTCGTGTGGCTTCACCAGCTCTCCGTCGCCTACGGCCGGACCATCGACCGCCTGGACCTCATCCCCGACGAGGAGCTGGACCTCCTGGCCACCCGGGGCTTCAACGCCCTGTGGCTCATCGGCCTGTGGGAGCGATCCGACGCGAGCCGCCGGATCAAGCAGCTCTGCGGGAACCCCGAGGCGGCGGCCAGCGCCTACAGCCTCTTCGACTACGAGATCGCCGGGGAGCTGGGGGGGTGGTCCTCCCTGCACAACCTCCGGGAGCGCTGCGCCTGGCGGGGGATCCGGCTGGCGGCGGATATGGTGCCCAACCACACGGGCATCGACTCCGAGTGGGTCCGGAACCGGCCGGACCTCTTCGTCCAGGCGGGCCACCCGCCCTTCCCGGGCTACACCTTCAACGGGGAAAACCTCTCCGGAGATCCCTCCGTCGGGATCTGGCTGGAGGACCACTACTACAACCGCTCCGACGCGGCGGTGGTGTTCAAGCGGACGGATTTCCGCACCGGGGATACCCGCTTCGTCTACCACGGGAACGACGGGACCGGGATGCCCTGGAACGACACCGCTCAGATCGATTTCCTCAAGCCCGAGGCCCGGGAGGCGGTGGCGGAGCGGATCCTCCACGTGGCCCGGGTCTTCCCCATCATCCGCTTCGACGCGGCCATGGTCCTGGCCAAGCGGCACTTCCGCCGGCTCTGGTACCCCGAGCCCGGATCGGGCGGCGACATAGCCTCGCGGGCGGAGCACGCCCTCTCCCGGCCGGACTTCGACGAGCGGATGCCCGAGGAGTTCTGGCGCCAGATCGTGGACCGCTGCGCCCGGGACGCCCCGGACACCCTGCTTTTGGCCGAGGCCTTCTGGATGATGGAAGGCTACTTCGTCCGGACCCTGGGCATGCACCGGGTCTACAACTCCGCCTTCATGAACATGCTCAAGAAGGAGGAGAACGGGAAGTTCAAGGAGACCATCAAGAACACCCAGGAGTTCGACAAGCGCATCCTCAAGCGCTTCGTGAACTTCCTGAACAACCCGGACGAGGAGACCGCGGTGGCCCAGTTCGGCAAGGGGGACAAGTACTTCGGGGTCTGCACCCTGATGGCCACCCTGCCGGGGCTGCCCATGTTCGGCCACGGCCAGGTCGAGGGTTTCGAGGAGAAGTACGGCATGGAGTACCGCCGGGCCTACCGGGATGAGAAGGCCGACGCGGGACTGGTGGCCCGGCACGAGCGGGAGATCTTCCCCCTCCTCAAGCGCCGGTACCTCTTCTCGGGGGTGGAGGACTTCCTGCTCTACGACCTTTGGGAAGAGCGGGGCCAGGTCAACCAGAACGTCTTCGCCTACTCCAACCGGTCCGGAGGGGAGGCCGCCCTGGTGGCCTTCAACAACGCCTACGAGCGGGCCTCGGGGTGGATCAAGGACTCCGCCTACTACGCGGAGATCCTCCCGGACGGAACCAAGCGCCATGTCCAGCGGTCCCTCTCGGATGCCCTGGGACTCACCGGCCGGGACGGCCGCTTCCTGGTCTTCCGGGAGCAGCGGAGCGAACTCTGGTACCTCCGGCCCTCCAAGGACGTCGCGGCCCGGGGACTCCACCTCGCCCTGAACGGGTACGAGAGCCAGGTCTTCCTGGACGCCCACGAGATCGAGGACGACGCTACGGGCCGCTACGCGACCCTCTGCCGGAACCTGGGCGGCGCCGGGGTTCCGGACCTGTCCGCGGCCCTCCAGGACATCGACCTGGCGGAGCTCTACGCGGCTTTCGCCGCCCTGCTGTCCCCGGAGTTCCTGGCGGCCCTCCGGGTTACCCCGGTCCCCGGACCGGAGGCGGGGATTCCCGGTCCGGCTCCGAACCCGGAACCGTCGACGGCGGAAGCCCCGGCGGGGAGCCGGAAGGGCGCGCCGAAAAAAACCGCCGTCCCGCCCCCGGCCGTCGCATCCCTCCTCGAGTCCCTCCCGGAACGGTCCCGGGCCTTCGCCCGGACCGCCCTGGTCTTCCTGGAGGACTTCGACGGGGGCGCCGAGCCCTCGCCGGGAAAATCGGAGGGAGCCCGGGCGACGCCCGTTCCGGAAGGCACGACGGCCGCGAACAAGCAGCCGTCCGGAACCGTCCCGACGGACCCCGTGAAACGTACCGCGGCCGCCCTCGTCTCCGGGTTCCGGGACCTTGCGTCCTTCCTGCAGGAAGTCAGGTCGGGCGGACCGGATTCCTTCCCCGCCGCCTTGACCGCGGCCTTCCCGGCGGCGGCCCAGACCGCCGCGGCCCTGGTCGTCCTGGACTCCCTCCGGGCCCTGCTCGGCCCCCGGGCCCGGGGCGAGGACGCCCGGGCCCTGGCGGACCACTGGTGCCTGGACCGGAAGCTCCGGGAAGCCCTGCAGGCCGCCGGGGTCCCCGGCGACGAGGCCTGGCGCCTGGCCAACGGGGCCAAGACCGCGGCGGCCCTTGCCCCGGACGGGCCCTCCGCCCGGACCCTCTGGAAAGCCTGGACCGCCGACGAGGACGGACGCCGGATCCTGGGCGTGAACACCTGGGACGGGATCGAGTGGTTCCGGGCGGAGGGCTTCGGGCTCTTCGCCGCGGCCGCGTCCCTGGGGGTCCTCTTCGCTCCCGGCGGCGGGACCTACAAGTCCCGGGAAACCGCGGCGATGAAGCTATACGCCGACCTCCGGAAGATGGAGGTGAAGTCGGAATACAAAGTGGACGGTGGACTGTAAACCGGGGACGGGAGCGCGACGGCGGGTCACGGACGCGGGGACCGCCCGAGTCTTGCCGGCCGCCGAATTCCGAAGTACCCTCCGTCCACCGTCCCCCGACCACGGACCACCGAACCAAGGAGTGACCATGCCCTTCGAGCCCATCGACATCGAGAACCTGACGGACAACCCCTGGAAGCTCATCGGAAAGGACTGGATGCTGGTGACCGCCGGGGATCCCTCCTCCTGGAACACCATGACCGCCAGCTGGGGCGGCCTGGGGGTCCTCTGGCACCAGCGGGTCGCCTTCGTCTTCGTGCGGCCCTCCCGACACACCTTCGGGTTCATGAACCGGGGCGACCGCTTCACCCTCTCCTTTTTCCCCGAGGAACGGAGGGAGATCCTTTCCAAATGCGGGAGCGTCTCCGGGAGGGACGCGGACAAGGCGGCCCTCACGGGCCTCGAACCCTTCGAGCCCGAGCCGGGGGTCGTCTCCTTCCGCCAGGCAAGGCTCGTCCTGTCCTGCCGCAAGCTCTACGCCCAGGACCTCGGCCCCAGCCATATCGTGGACCCCGCGGTGCTGAAGAACTACGCCAACGGGGACTGGCACCGGATGTACGTGGCCGCGGTGGAGGGGGCGTGGGCGGACCGTGGACGGTAGACGGTGAACGGTGGACGGGAATGTACGGCAGGATACTTGAACCATTCGATGCATTAGCGATTCTCGGGATCCGGGCGGAAACGTCGCCTCGGTTCACGGTCCACTGTCCACGGTTCACGGTTCCCTGACCTATGCCGGACTTCCTCGAATCGGCCGTCGCCGCCGCCTTGCCCGACCCCTCGGTCTCCTTCGTCTTTCCCAGCGAGGTGGCCGCCGCGTCCTGGGCCCGAAGGGCCCTGGACCTGGGTCCCTCCCGGGCCCTCTTCTCGGACCGCTTCCTGGGCTGGGACACCTTCAAGGCCGGCCTCTTCTCCCGTAGGGAGGAGGGACGTCCCGCGGACGACCGGATCCGCAGGATCTGGGCCGTCTCGGTCCTGGAGGAGAACAGCCGCTCCCCCTTCCTGGGCGCCCTGATCCGGCCGGAGTTCCGGGGGGAGTACGCGGGCCACGTCCCCTTCCTCGCGGGGATCCTGCCGGCCCTCGGCAGGATCGCGGACCGGGGCGGGCGGACGGACGGGGGAGGCAAGGTCCGGGACCTGGCGGCCCTCCACCGGAGGTACGCCGCCTTCCTGGCGGATCGGGGCCTCTACGAGCCCTCCTGGGTGCCCCTCCCCGAACCGGCGGCGGATCGCCGGCACATCCTGGTCTGCCCGGAACTGGCCCGGGACTTCGAGGAGTACCGGGAGGCCCTTGCCGCGTCCCCGGGGATCCGGATCCTCGAGATCCCGGACGTACCGGCGGGCCCTCCCCTGGCGGAGTTCCCGAACCTCCACGAGGAGTTTCGGTGGATCTTCCTGTCCGTCGCCCGGGACCTGGACTCGGGGATCCGTCCCGAGGATATCGCGGTCACGGTTCCGGACCTGGACGAGACCGCCCCCTGGGTGGAGAAGGCCGCCGCCCTGGCGGGGGTCCCCGCGGAGATCCGGAGCGGTCTTCCCCTGGCGCGGCAGCCGGTCGGCCGGTTCCTGGGCGCCCTGGGGACCTGCGCCGAACGGGACTTCGATCTGGAGTCGGTCACCGCCCTCCTCCTGGACCGCTTCCTGCCCTGGAGGGAGCCGGAGCGGGCGCGGTCCCTGGTCCGGTTCGGAATACGCCGTCACGCCTACGCCCCCTACGTCGCGGAGGGCCGCCGGGTGGATCCCTGGCTGGAAAGCTTCCGGGTCTGCGGCGTCCCGGAACCGGGGCTGGATTCCTTCTACCGCAGGTTGAAATCCGGAATCCGGGAGCTCACGGAAGCCCGCGATTTCGGCGCCCTGGCCCGGGCCTTCGTGGCCTTCCGGCGGGAATTCCTGGAGGAGTCCCGCCTCTCCGAGGAGGACGAACGGTCCTTCCAGCGGGCCATGGACGAGCTGGTGGCCTACGTCCGGCTGGAGTCCGAGCTCGGCCTGGAACTTCCCCGGGGCACGGCCTTCTCCCAGTTCCGGGGAGTCCTCTCGGAGCTCCGGTACGTTCATCAGTCCACGGGCCCGGGGGTTCCGGTGTACTCCTACCGGGTTTCCGCCCTCCAGGCCGTCCGGCGCCACTACGTGGCCGGGGCATCCCAGGAGGGCCTGGGGGTCCGCTTCGTCGCCGCCCCGGGCCTCCGGGAGGACGAGAAGGAAGGCCTCGGGCTACCGGACCGGGACGCCTCCCAGGACTACGCCCGGGCCTACGCGTCCCGGGACGGGACCGTCTTCAGCTATTCCGTGGAGGGCTTCCGGGGCTGGAACCTCCCCTTCCCGTGGTTTTCCCGGGGGGGCCGGATCGGCCCGCCCCCGGACGGCGCGGCCCTCAAGGAATCGGATCCCTGGGGCCGGGAGGAACGGGCCTGGCGGGGCGGGGACGTTCCCCGGGATCTCCTGGAGGTCCAGGTCCGAGCCTTCCGTTCCGCGGCGCGTTCCCTGGGCACCCCCGCCTCGGACTACCGCCGGGACCGAGCCGATCCGGAAGCCCGCCGGGAGGTCCTCTCCCGGGCGAGCCGGGCGGACGGCCGCCTCCGCCTCTCGGCCACCCAGGTTTCGGAGATGTTGTCCTGTCCCTTCGCCTGGCTCCTGGCCCGGGGGTTGGCCCTGGAGGAGGAGAAATCCGGAGTGGGATTCTTCGACGCCCTCCTGGCCGGGGAGATGGCCCACGAGTCCCTCCGGATCCTCTACGAGCGGATCGGAGAATCCGGTCCCTTCGACGCGGACCGCCTGGAGGAATACCTCTCCTGGGTCCGGCCCTCGGTGGACCGCGTCCTCCCCGCCTTCGAATCCCGGCACGGTCCCTTCCTCCGTCCCATGTTCGAGGCCTATGTCCCCAAGCTGGAGGACCGGATCGCCCGGCTCCTCCGGGAGGAAGCCGGGACCTTCCGGGGCTGGGGGATCGAGAGCCTGGAGGGTGACCTGGAAAAGGACTACCCGGACCTGGACGCCTGTCTGGTAGGACGCCTGGATCGGCTGGCGAGCCGGGACGGGGAGCACGCGATCATCGACTACAAGAAGCGCTCGATCCCGAAAAAGACCGAGGTGATCCCCGACGGGGACGGGAACCTCGCGGCTCCCCAGATGGCTGCCTACGTCCTCCTCTGCGAGGCCGAGGGCCGGACGGTCACCCGGGCCCGGTACTGGTCCCTGGAGGAGGCCAAGGCCCTGGACGTCCTGGGCCCGGGTGTGCGGACCCTGGAGGACTACGGACCGGCCCTGGAGGTCTTCGAAGAATACCTGCGGACCACGGCCCGGCGGCTCCGGGAGGGGGATTTCCGCACCCCCCGTCCCGCGGAGAGGGACTGCGGGTCCTGCGGCTGGGCTTCCGTCTGCCGCGTCGGCTACGCGACGGAGGGCGGATGAGCGGCAATCCCATGATGGACCGTCTGGACCCGGACCAGAGGGCGGCGGTCGGCCTGCGGCGGAACGGTGCCGTCTCCGCGGGCGCCGGCAGCGGCAAGACCACGGTCCTGGCGGCCCGGTACCTGGACCTCGTCCTGCGGGAGGGGGCGGACGTCCGGAACATCCTGGTCCTGACCTTCACCCGCAAGGCCGCGGCGGAGATGTACGGCCGCATCCACCGGGCACTCCTGGCCTCCGGGGAATCCCGGGCCCTGGAGCAGGTGGACCGGTTCTCGGAGGCCCAGATCTCCACCCTGGACTCCTTCTGCTCCCTGGTGCTCCGTCCGGAGGCCCAGGAATACGGCTATTCCCCGGACTTCCGGATCGACGACGGGGAATGCGGCCGGATCGCCGAAGCCCGGGCCCTGGCCTTCCTCCTGGAACGCCGGGAGGATCCCGCCCTCCGGGAGGTCTTCTCCCGCCTGGGGTTCGAGAGGGCCTGGAAGGAGCTCTTCGCGGACGCCGCGGGCCGCCTCTGGACCCCCTCCGCCGCCCCGGACATCCCGGCCATGCTCCGCCTCCAGGCCGACGCCGTGGAGCGGACGATCCGGGACCAGGCGGCGCTCATCCTGGACGCGGCCCGGTCCGCCGTGGAGGAG
Source organism: uncultured Spirochaetota bacterium (assembly GCA_937873275.1). Lineage (GTDB taxonomy): Bacteria > Spirochaetota > Spirochaetia > Treponematales > UBA12059 > JAAYUR01. The sequence continues at coordinate 14,654 of CALMRC010000114.1, read as the reverse complement.
GGCGCCGGGCTCCGGAACCCCTCCACCAAGGCCGCCTCCGTCCTGGACGCCTTCGCGACCCTGCCGACAACCTTCGCGAACTGTACCGCCGTCATGATCGCGGGGGCCCTGGACCTCGTCGCATCCTTCAACCTGTCCGGCTTCGGGCGTTCGGACGCCGAAACCCGGATAAAGGAGGCCGCCGGGACCGCCCGGGACGCGGCCCGCCGGGTCCTCAAGGCCGTGGAGATGGAAAGGTTGGCGCCCCTGGCGGGTTCCGTCCTGGGCCTGTTGGCCGAGCTCGGGGACCGGGTGCGGGGAGCCAAGAGGAAGGCCGGGATCATGGGATTCCGGGACGTCGCGGAGGCGGCGGTGGACCTCCTGGCCCGTCGTCCGGGAATCCGGCGCGCCTGGAAGACCCGGTTCCGGTACATCATGATCGACGAGTTCCAGGACGACGACGAGCTGCAGAAGGACCTGCTCTACCTGTTGGCGGAGCGGCCGGACCGGGAAGACCCGGGCATCCCGGAAGCCCGGGACCTGGAGCCCGACAAGCTCTTCTTCGTGGGGGACGAGAAGCAGAGCATCTACCGGTTCCGGGGAGCCGACGTCTCGGTCTTCCGGGGCCTGGCGGAGGACCTCGGCGCCGGGGGTACGGCCCTGCGCACGAACTACCGTTCCGAGCCCGCCCTGGTGGATTTCTTCAACGAGGTTTTCGCACGGGTCCTCGGGGGGGCGGACCGGCCCTGGGAGGCGCGGTTCTCCCCGATCCTGTCCCGGGACCCCGCCCCCGGGGGAACCCCCTCGATCCGCTACCTGGTCAAGCCCCGCCGCCCCCCCCGGGACCGGGAGGGTTTCCGGAGCGACGACGAGGCCCTGGCCTTCGGGGTCGCCTCCTTCGTCCGGGACTCCGTGGAGCGGGGGAAGCTCCGGATCCCGGATCCCGGGTCGCCGGGAGGCCCCGGGTGGCGGGCCGCCCGGTACGAGGACTTCGCGGTCCTGCTCCGGAGCACCGGGAAGCAGTACCTCCTGGAAAAGTACTTCCGCCTCCTCGGGGTACCCTACTCCGCCGGGGACGTCTGCGGCCTCTTCACCGAGTCCCCGGCCAACGACATCTACCAGGCCCTCCGGCTGGCCGTCCACCCAGAGGACGGCCCCGCCTACGCGGCCTTCCTGCGCTCGCCCTTCGTCCGGGTTTCCGACGACGCCTTCGTGCGGATCCTGGCCCGGGACCTGCCGCCCTTCGATCCCGCCGCACGGGAGGCAGCGGGGCTCTCCCCGGACGACGCGGCCCGGTTCGACCGGGGCCGGGACATCCTGGAACGCCTGCGGTCGGACGCGGACCGCCGGCCCCTCTCGACCCTGGTACGGTCCCTCTGGTACGACGAGGGACTCCGGCTGGGGCTGGTCCGGAAACCCGACGCCCACCCCTTCCTGGAGCACTTCGACTACCTCTTCCGACTGGCCGCGGACGCGGACGCCCGGGGACTGGCCCTGGCGTCCTTCGTGGCCGAGCTGGAGCCCCTGACCGGCACCCCGGACCGGCTCTCGGACCTGGACGCCCCCCGGGAGGCGGGGTCGGGCCTGCGGATCCTCACGGTCCACAAATCCAAGGGCCTCGAGTTCCCGGTGGTCATCCTTCCCTTCCTGGAGAACCGGGGACGGTCCGGGGGCGGCGGCAAGGCCTGGTACCTGTCCCGGGAGCACGGGATCACCCTGAACCTCAAGGCCTGGGACGATCCCGGGGCCGAGACCGTCAACCTCTTCTACGACCTGGCCAAGGAGGAGGAGTCCCAGCAGGAGGCCGCGGAGCTCAAACGGCTCTTCTATGTCGCCTGCACCCGGGCCTCCGCCCACCTGGTCTTCGCGGCGACGGAGCCGGAGAGCGCCGACAAACGGGGGGCCTCCTTCCACGCGCTCCTGGCCGGGGGGGACGGCCTGCGGGACCCGGGAACCGGCAAGTTCCCGGAACTTTCCGACCGGGTGCGGGAGGTTCCGGTGCCCGACCTGACCGAGGAGGACTACCGGGGACTCTTCTCCGGCGAACGGAGCCGGGCGGTCGAGGATCCGGCACCTCTCTACGACGCCGCCCGGGCGGTCCGGCGGACCTGGGACCGGGCCGAGGTATCCGCCACCGCAGTCCGGGACGCCTGGGAAGAGGACGGGAGGGACGGCCGGCCGGAGCCGCCCGGGGAGGATCTGCCGGCCCTGGGCGCCGACGCCTTCGCCGAGGAAGTCCCGGGAGACTCCTTCGGGACCCTCTGCCATGCCGCGGTCCAGGCCCGGCTGGACCCTTCCGGGGCCGGGGACGAGGCCTTCGCGGAGGCCCTCTCCCGGCTGCCCGAGGCCCGCCGGGAGGCCCTGGCCGCGGAGGCTCGGAGCCTGGCCGGGAGGTTCCTGGAGTCGGACCTGGGCCGGGCGGCGGTCGAGGCCGGGAAGGCCGGGTTCCTCCGGGCCGAGGCCCCCTTCCTGTACGCCCCGGGCGGACGGCCGGGGGCGGAATCGGAAGGGCGCTCCGCCCCGACGATCGCGGGACGCATGGACCTATGCTTCCGCAGGGGGAACCGAACGGACGTGGTGGACTTCAAGAGCGACCGACGGCGACGGGAGGGCGAGTACGACGGCCAGCTGGCGGTCTACCGGGCGGCCTGCCGGGAACTCTTCCCGGGGTCCGAGGTCCGGACCTGGCTGTTCTGGCTCCGGGACGCCCGGGCGGAGGAGCGGATTCCCCAGACCGGCGAGACGGAACGGCTGATACGGGCCGCGGTCCGGGCGGCGGCCTTGGAAGCCGGGCCCCCGAGGCCGGGCTCCAACGCCGATCCGGACGCTCGTACGGCCCCCGGGCTCACTTGAGCAGGGCCACCCGGACGGTGATCCGGCCCGTGCGGGCGTCGTAGTCCGCGGAACGGGCCCAGACCCTTCCGGAGGTCCAGCGGGAGTCCGACGCCGCCCGGAGGCAGGCCCAGGCCGCGGGCACCCCGGACCAGGGGCCGCCCCGGGCCAGGAGCTCGTCCAGGGTGAAGGTCACCGTGACCGTCCGGGACGGTCGGGGTTCCCGGGTTTCCGAGGCCAGGAGCACCGAGACGAGCTCCAGGGCGCCCCCGGGGCGGCCCGCCAGGGACCGGCGGCCCCGTTCCAGGAACCCCGAGGAGGTCTCCGTCTCGAAGGACAGAGTTCCGCCCCGAACGGCAAAGGCGACGGGGGACAGGAACCTCGCCGCCGCGGGCAGGTCCATGTACCGGTACCGTTCCTCCGAGGCTCCCCCGGAAAAGCGGACCACCAGGACCTCGACCTCCCGGTCCGAGGCCTCGGAGCCCGGCGCCGCCGCGGATCCCGCCGAGACGAACATCACCGACGCGAGGGCGGCCACAAGGAAGGCGGGCAGGGCCCGCGGGATCGCTCGTTGGTTCATACGCCAGAAGATAGCGCGGCGGGTACGGGATTCCCGGTTCCCCTTGATTCTTTGACCCGCTTCCGGTATAGTCTCGACCGCCCGCCGAGATAGCTCAGATGGCAGAGCGGCGCACTCGTAATGCGCAGGTCAGGAGTTCGATTCTCCTTCTCGGCTTTACCTAGAAAAGAATTATCGCGCCTTCCCGCTCTTCCGGCTTCTCGATTTCCCGCTTCCAGATTCCCAGCTCCCGACGCTCGATCCGGAGGGTCTGGGTCTTGGGTATGAACTTCCGGAACACCTGGAAGGTGTCCGTGTGGAAGTGGATGACCCGGCCGAGCTCGCCCCCCAGGTCCTCCGACACGATCCGTATGCCCTCGGCGGTCAGGAATTCCCGGATGAACCGTTGGTTGACGTCCCCGACGCAGAGGAAATGGGAATCCGCCCCCTCGTCCAGGATGGCCCCGCCACCGAAAACCTTGGCCTGGAGACGGGACCGCTGGGCGCCCAGTTTCATCATGTCGTTGATCAGGAGCTCCATGGCATGGATCCCGTACCGGCCGGCCTCCGTGACGTTCAACGGCAGGCTCCGGGCGTAGCGCCGGTTGGCCAGGAGGAAGTGGTTCATGCCGGCTACCCGGGCGACGGGGTCGTAAAGGCAGGCGGACACGCAGGACCCCAGGAGGGTGGACAGTACGGTCTTCTCCGTGGTCGCCCGGTGATCCCCGGGCCGGAGGGTGATTCGTTGGTGCAGCGGAACCGAGTACGCCATAGGACTCCCGTTCGGAGGCCGGATTCCCTTGCCGCGGCGGAAGTCCGCACGCGGATAGTTCTCGTTTCCACTAATATACTGATCCCGAACCGGGGGGCACAAGGGCGGCCGCTCCCGACGCCCCGGGCGTACGGGCGGACACCCGCTTCTTTACAGCCGCCCCGGCCCCCGGTATGATGGACCCGCACGGGGAGCCGGCCGCGGACCTCCGGCCGATGCCCCCTCGAATCCAGCCATTCCGGAGAATCCATGGACCGTACCCCGAACTCCCCGGCCCCCCCGAGCCCGGGCGGCATATTCTGGACCTTCTTCCGCATCTCCGCCGTCACGATCGGCGGCGGATACGCAATGGTCCCCGTCATCGGCCGGGAGGTGACCGCCAAGGGGTGGCTGGAGGAGAAGGAGTTCTACGACCTCTTCGCCCTGGCCCAGTCCTTCCCGGGCCCCATCGCCCTGAACACCGCCCTCATCGTGGGGCGGAGGACGGCGGGGATCGCGGGGTTCTGCCTGGCCCTGGCGGGCATCCTGGTGCCCCCCTTCGCCTCGGTCCTGGTGGTGGCCCTACTCCTGGACGGTTTCGGGGACCTGGCCCCGGTTCGAGGCTTCCTGGGCGGAGCGGCGGCGGTGATCCCGGGACTCGTGGGCGCCCTCCTCTGGCGTATGTCCAAGACCCGGACCTGGACGGTCTGGCGCGGGGTTTGCACGATCTGCGCGGCCGCCGCGATCATCTCCTTCCGGCCCTGGGCCATCCCCCTCTTTTTCGCCTCCGTGCTGGTGGCCCTGGTCGGGGAGGCGCGGTCATGAACCTCCTCCGTCTGTCCTGGGTCTTCTTCAAGATTGGCATCGCCGCCTACGGCGGGGGCTGGACCATCGTCGGGATCATCAAGACCGAGATCCTGGGACGGGGATGGATCACCGAGGCGGGATTCTCGGACCTGGTGGCCATCTCCCAGGTGACCCCGGGACCCGTGGCCCTGAACGCCGCGACCCTGGTCGGGTACCGCCTGGCGGGAATCCCCGGGGCCGCCGCGGCGACCCTGTCCGTCGTCGCCTTCCCGATCCTCTCCATCCTGGCGGCCACGAGCCTCCTGGCCCGGCTGGGCAAGGCCCGGGGCGTCCTGCAGGAAGCCCTCAAGACGGGCACCATCGCCCTGGTCGCGATGACCCTGTGGACCTTCCTGCCCGCCGCGGTGTCCTCCTGGACCTCGGGCATCCTGGCCGCGGGGGCCTTCGTCCTGGCGGCCTTCACCAAGACCCACCCCCTGTTCATCATCCTGGGGGCGGGGGGGATCGGCCTGGTCCTCTCGCTCCTCGTCCCTTGACCCGGAACGCCGGGACAACGATACTTCCAGGTACGCCATGAACAACGAGAAGATACTGATCGTCGAGGACGAGAAGATCATCGCCCTGGATCTCCAGCGCCGCCTGGAGCGCTTCGGGTACGCCGTGGTCGGCATGGCCAGCGAGGGCGAGGTCGCCGTGGAGCTGGCCCGCCAGGCGGCGCCGGACATCGTCCTCATGGACATCTACCTGGCCGGGACCATGGACGGGATCGAGGCCGCGGGAATCATCCGCAACCAGCTGGGCCTGCCGGTCATCTTCCTGACCGCCTACACGGACGAGAAGACCCTGGAGAGGGCCAAGGCGGTCGAGCCCTACGGCTACATCCTCAAGCCCCTGAAGGAACGCGAACTCTACACGACCATCGACATAGCCCTGTACAAGAACGGAATCGAGAAGCGGCTTCGGAAGCAGGAGCGGCTCTTTTCCGCCATCCTCCATTCCATCAACGACGGGATCGTGGCGACGGACATGAACCTGAACATCCAGTTCATGAACACCGTCGCGGAGGACATCACGGGTTTCAAGGAGGAGGCCGTCAAGGGCGCCTCCCTGCCCCGCATCCTCTCCCTCTTCGACCCCCGGAAGCAGAAGGACCTCCTGGGAAGCGGCGTCCCCCTGGTGGACGAGCACCCCTACTTCTTCCACGAGGTGTCCATCAAGAACACCTTCAACCAGACCATCCTGGTGGACGGATCCATCACCCGGATCCACGAGAAGGAGAACGCCACGGAGGGGTACTTGCTGGCCCTGCGGGACATCACCGAGATGAAGCGGATGTCCGAGACCATCAACTACCAGGCCAGCCACGACATCCTGACGGGGCTGTCCAACCGGGAGGAGTTCTCCTTCAAGCTGGGGGAGGTACTCAAGAACATCCAGCAGACCGGGGAGAGCCACGGCCTTTTGATCCTGGACGTGGACCGGTTCAAGGCGGTCAACGACACCTGCGGGGCCCTGGCGGGGGACGAACTGCTGCGGCAGGTCGCGTCCCACATCCAGGCCAACATCCAGCGGAACGACATCTCCGCCCGCATCGGCGGGGACGAGTTCGCCTGCATCCTGATGAACTGCGCGGTCCAGGACGCATCCAACGTGGCCAAGCGCCTCCAGGAGGCCGCGGCGAACCGCAAGTTCCTCTGGCAGGGCACGGTCTTCCCGGTCACCATGTCCATCGGCATCGTGCCGTTGAACCGGGATTCCGGGGACATCCACGCCGTCCTGGCCGCGGGGGACGACGCCTGCCACATCGCCAAGGAATCGGGGGGCAACAAGATCAGCGTCTTCCAGGTGGAGGATTCGGTCTTCCAGCGCCGCCGGGGCGAGATGGAGTGGATCGGGAAGATCAACCGGGCCATCGACGAGAACCGGTTCCTGCTCTACTACCAGCCCATCGTGCCCCTGGATCCCGTGAAGGGGTATTCCAAGAAGATCGAGATCCTCATCCGCCTGGTGAACGAGGATGGGGGCATCGCCCGGCCCACGGACTTCATCCCCTCGGCGGAGCGGTACAACATGATGCCCCAGATCGACCGATGGGTGATCGAGAACGCGTTCCGGGCCTTCCGCACCCTCCAGGACCGGGGAAACCCCCTGGCGGACTCCATCTTCTCCATCAACCTGTCCGGCCCCTCCCTCCTGGACGAGACCCTGATCGACAAGATCCTGGCGACCCTGGCCCAGTACGGCCTGTCCGCGTCCTCCTTCTGCTTCGAGATCACCGAGACCGCGGCGATCCAGAACCTCTCCTACGCTTCCCGGTTCATGAAACGCCTCAAGGAGGAGGGCTTCACCTTCGCCCTGGACGATTTCGGGTCCGGGTTCTCCTCCTTCGGGTACCTGAAGAACCTCCCGGTGGACTACCTCAAGATCGACGGATCCTTCGTGCAGAACATCGACGAGAGCCTGGTGAGCTGCACGATGGTGGAGTCCATCAATTCCGTGGGCCACGTCATGGGCCTCAAGACCATCGGGGAGTTCGTGAAGTCCGACAAGATCTGGAAGAAGCTGGTGGAGCTCGGGGTGGACTACGGCCAGGGCTACATCTTCGCGGAGCCCCGGCCCCTCCTGTCCGACCCGGTCTGACGGCCGGCGGATCCCCGGGCGGCCCTAGCCCGGGTCCTCAGGGATTTCCGCCCAGGAGGGCGGCCGCGTCCGAACGGACCCGGGCGGCCGCGGCCTCGAAGGCCGGCACGTCCGCCAGGCTCTTGACCGGAGTCAACTCCTCCGGCAGGGCCGTAGCCAGCAACCGCACCAACCGCCCCTCGGCCAGGCGGGCGTCCACGTTGTCCAGGGCGAACTCCCGGCCCGCGGGATCGTTCCCGGGAATCGAGTATCCCTCCCCGTCCTTCCAGTGCTCCGCCCGTATCGTCTCGCAGAGGGCGTACAGGGAGGATGCCTTGTAGGCCCGCAGGCCCACGTTGGCCCAGCCCGGGGCCGCCATGACCGTGGCCCCCGAGAGCTTGGCGTGCCCGAAGGCGGTCGGCCGGCCGTAGGAGTCCAGGGAAATGGGATAGGCCGGGTTCTCCAGGCGGGCGGCGGGCAGGAGGAGCCCGACGGGCTCCTCCCGGGATACCAGGGCGTCCAGGACGGCCAGGGCGGCCCGGGCCGTGAAGGGACTGGAGGCGTCGCCCCCGAAGTTCACCAGGACATACTCCGCGTCCTTCCAGAGCTCCCGGCACTGCCAGACCGCGTCCCCGTGCCCCAGGGGCTTGCCCAGGGGGGCTTCCTGGGTGAAGAAGCGGCGTTCCGACGGCGGGATCCCCAGGGGAGCCAGGATCTCCCGGTCGATCTCGTCCTCCCAGCCCCGGACCACGATGACCCGGCGGCCGAGCCCCCGGAAGGCGTCCACCGCGTAGGCCGCGATGGGGATCGGGTCCGGGCCCCGGCCCAGGGAGTTCCTCACCGGAAAGAGCCCCCGGGGACGGGACGGGTCGAAGCGGGGGGCCCGGCCCTCCGCGGCGGCGGCCTTCAAGGAATCCGTCCACCGGGATCCCGCCCCCGCCAGGAGGGTCAGGCAGACCGTGCGCCCCGACAGGTAATCCAGGTACTCCGGGAGGGAGCGGATCCCACGCCGGTTCTCCTCGAGGGCCCGGGAGAGGAGGGAGCCCCTCCGGTCGAAGGCCTTTCCGTGTTCGGTGCCCGTCCATCGCACGAGGGAGGATGTCATGGATGCAGTATAGCCCGGAACCTTCCTAGGCTCTATAGACCCGGTACTTCTTCACGAACCCGAAGGGACGGTAGGTCATCTTGGCCTGCCGAAGCCCCTCGTCCCCCAGGTCCTGTTCCCGGTTCACGATCCGGAAGTACTTGGGCAGGGTCTGGGCGAAGGCCTGGTTGATGAACTGGTAGATCCCCTTGTAGCCCTCCACGGCCTTCTCGAAGTGGACCGCGAACATCCGGGCCTTGGAGATGGGCTCCCCCAGGACGTAGCCCGCAGGACGGCCGTCGGCGTAGTAGACCGCCCCCCGCATCCCCAGTTCCCGGAAAAGGTCCAGGGATTCCCGGGACGCCGCGTAGTCGCCCTCGACGCCCTTGGCTTCCCTCCACCGGTCCAGGACCTCCACGGCATCCCCCACGTTCGCCTTCGTCAGGGGCCTCTGCTCGCAGGAGCAGGTGCCCAGGAAGGCGTTCACCAGGTTCCGCTTCTTGTGGTAGGCCTTGCCGGAGAGCTCCGCCAGGTCCTCCCGCCGGTAGAGGTAGTCGAAGTTGTCCCGGTCCTCCTCGATGCGGTAGCCCCAGTGCTCCAGGTCGACCCGGCGGCTCTCGGACTGGCTCTCCGAAAGGTTCTTGAGGTACAGGTGGTCCCGGAAGAGGTCCGCCAGGCGGTCTCGGTCCGGAACCGCGCAGGGGGTCAGGAAGAAGGGTTCGCCCTTCTTGACGCCCGTCAACACCAGGGTCTGGTCCGGGATGCGGGAGACCTTGTACCCGTAGACGTGCCGGAACAGGTAGAGGTTGGAGAAGGTGAATTCCGAGATGCCGTCGGCCAGGAGGTTGAGCCGGGGGTACATCTCGTCCCGCATGTCCAGGGTGATCGGAGCGAACTCGGGGTACTCGGGTATTGCCATCGGGAAGAATATATCGATTGGCCCTTCCCGGGGCAAGGCGCGGCCCCGGAAGCCGCGATTCGTGGTATAGTGCCGGTCGGACCATCGACAAGGAGGTTCCATGCTCGACTTCCAATCCCGGGGCCGGCTGGCCGCCGATATCGCCCTGGAACTCTGCGCCATCCCCAGCCCCGCGGGCATGACCCGGGGGGCCGCGGACCGGGTGGCGGGCATCCTGGAGGGACTCGGGTTCCCCACCGAGCGGAGCGCGAAAGGCTCCGTGATCTGCCGCCTGGCGGACGGGGGGGATCCCCTGGTGCTGGCGGCCCACGTGGACACCCTGGGCGCCGTGGTCCGGTCGGTGAAGCCGAACGGCCGCCTGCGCTTCTCCAAGATCGGCGGCTACCCGGACATCTACCTGGCCACGGAGACCTGCCGGATCCACGCGCGATCGGGCGGTATCTTCACCGGGACCTTCCAGCCCCTGGACGCCTCGGTCCACGTCAACGCGAAGCTCAAGGAGAGCCGCATCGAGGAGGACGGCCTGGAGATCCTCCTGGACGAGGACGCCCCGAACCGGGACGCGGTCCTGGCCCTCGGGATCGCCCCCGGGGACGTCGTCAGCATCGACGCGCGGCCCGTCCGGACGGAGAAGGGCTACCTCAAGAGCCGGCACCTGGACGACAAGGCCGGCTGCGCCGTCCTCCTGGCCCTGGCCCGGATGGTCTCGGAGGGCGGGCTGAGCCCCGACCGCCGCACCTACCTCCTGTTCACGACCTACGAGGAGGTCGGTCACGGGGGAGCCGTGATTCCCGGGGACTGCGTGGAGGCGATCAGCGTCGACATGGGCGCGGTCGGGGACGACCTGGGCTGCACGGAGCGGATGGTCTCCATTTGCGCCAAGGATTCCGGGGGGCCCTACGACTGGGACGTCACGAACGCCCTGGCCGCCGCGGCCCGGCGGGCGGGCTGCGCCTACGCCGTGGACGTCTATCCCCACTACGGGTCCGACGTGGAGGTCAGCCTGGCCGCCGGCCACGACGTCCGGCACGGTCTGGTCGGCCCCGGGGTCTACGCGAGCCACGGCTACGAGCGCACCCACGAGGACGCCCTCCGGAACACCCTGATGCTGCTGGCGGAGTACCTGCGGGCTCCGGACGCGTAGGACGACCGGCCGTCCCGGGCGGCGATACTTGCCCAATCCCGGAAACCGGGACATACTGCCGGGCATGGACAACTACAAGGAAGCGCTTTCCGACCCCTTCGCCCGGGAGCTGGCCGAACGCCTGGTCCGCTACGCCCGGATCGAGACGACCAGCGACCGTCACGTCGAGGACATCCCGTCCACCCCGACCCAGTGGGACCTGGCCCGGATCCTCCAGAAGGAGCTCCAGGACCTCGGATTCTCCGACGTGACCCTGGACGACCACTGCTACCTCTCCGCCCGGCTCCCCCCGACCCCCGGGTACGAGGGCAAGCCCTCCGTCGGGTTCATGGCCCACATGGACACGGCCAGCGACGTCACCGCCAAGGACGTCCGGCCCCGGATCGTCCCGGGCTACGACGGGAAGGCCCTGCGGCTCTCGGACGAGCATACCCTGGATCCCGCCGCCTACCCGGACTTGGCGGACCACGCCGGCGACACCCTGATCGTGACGGACGGGACGACCCTCCTGGGGGCCGACGACAAGGCGGGGATCGCGGAGATCCTGACCGCCCTGGGGCACCTCATCGCCCATCCGGAGCTTCCCCACGGCCCCATCGAAGTCTTCTTCACCCCCGACGAGGAAACCGGCAAGGGGATGAACCTCTTCCCCCTCAAGAACGTCCGGTCCACGGCCTGCTACACCCTGGACGGCGGCAAGCTCGGGGAGATCGAGGCGGAGTGCTTCACCGCCTACGCCGCCAAGCTGACCTTCAAGGGCTACGTGATCCACATCGGTTCGGCCCGGGGCAAGCTGGCCAACGCCACGGCCATGGCCGCCTCCTTCGTGTCGATGCTTCCCCGGGCGGAGAGCCCGGAATCCACGGACGGATGGTACGGCTACTACTGCCCCCTCGAGATCCAGGGGACCCTGGAGAGCGCGGCGGTGGAGGTCTTCCTCCGGGATTTCACGGACGAGGGGATGAACCGGCGGATCGAGACGGTCAAGGCCCTGGCCAAGGCCGTGGAGGCCCAGTTCCCGGGCGGCTCGGTGAACGTGGAAATCCAGAAGCAGTACGTGAACATGCGCAAGAAGCTGGACGAACGCCCCGAGGTCCTGGAGCGGCTGGTGCGGGCCTGCAAGGACGCGGGCGTGACTCCCGTGATCAAGCCGATCCGGGGGGGCACCGACGGAGCCCGGCTCACGGAGATGGGGATCCCGACGCCGAACATCTTCACCGGAGGGTACAACTACCACTCCCGGTACGAGTGGGCCAGCGTGGCCGAGATGGTCCTGACGGTTCGGACCGTGCTGCGCCTGATCCGTCTCTGGGCGGACTGACGCCGCGGCGGGACCGGAAGGACGGGCCGGCTCAGCCCTTGAGCCGGCCCAGGGTATCGAGGATCCGCAGCATGGACGACCTCACCTCGGCGTGGGCGGCCTCGTTCGCGGCCACCGCCTTCGGTTCCTGCCAGACCGCGCTGGGCTTCGGCAGGGAGGCCGCGTCCCGGGTGACCATGGACCGGAGCTGTTCCGCCGAGAACTCCAGGTGGAACTGGAGGCCGAAGGTCCGGTCCCCGTAGGCGAAGGCCTGGTTGGGACAGTGCTCCGTCCGGGCCAGACGCTCGGCCCCGGCCGGCAGGTCGAAGGCGTCGTTGTGCCAGAGGAACCCGAGGAGGGGATCCGCGAGGCCCTCGAACAGGGGGGACGTCTGCCCCGCCTCGGTCCGCTCGATGGGCCAATAGCCGAACTCGGGTACCGGGGTCTTGTAGACCCGGGCTCCCAGCAGGCGGGCCAGGAGCTGGCCCCCCAGGCAGATCCCCAGGAGGGGCACCCCCGCCTTCATCGCGGACTCCATGTACCGAAGCTCGTCCGGGATCCACGGGTGCTTGTCGTCCTCGGTGGCGTACATGTACCCCCCGAACACGACCACCCCGTCGTAGACCTCGGGCGCGGCGGGACGCCCTCCCTCCGAGAACAGGACCGTGTCGAGCCGGTCGCCGGAGGCGGCCCGGGCGTCTTCGAAGTTGTACGGCGAGCGGGGAGGACCGTGCCGGACCAGGAGGTATCTCATGGCCGCGGATTATACCGGCCTCCGGAAACCGGGGCAAGCGGACCCGGAACGGCGGCCTCCCTTGCGCGGTCCGGGCGGCCAAGTATACAATGCCGCCTCATGGAATACCTCAAGCGCACCACCACCTGCGGGGCCCTTCGCAAGGGCGACGCGGGGCAGATCGTCGTACTGAACGGCTGGGTCCACCGCAAGCGGGACCACGGCGGCATCTCCTTCATCAACCTCCGGGACCGGTACGGAGTGACCCAGGTCGTGGTGGACTCGGACGCCGAGCCGGACTTGAAATCCGTCGCCTCGGAATTGAAGAACGAGTACTGCGTCGCGGTCCGCGGCAAGGTCCGCCCCCGGCCCCAGTCCATGGTGAATTCCGAGATGCCCACCGGGGAGGTCGAGGTCGTCGTCAGCGACCTCCAGATCCTGACCCGCTGCGAGACCCTGCCCTTCCAGATCGACGAGCGGTCGGACGCCAAGGAGGAGACCCGCCTCAAGTACCGCTACCTGGACCTCCGGTCCGGGGCCATGCAGTACCGGATGCGCCTCCGGCACGAGGTGGCCTTCGCCGTGCGGGAGCACCTCGCGGCCGAGGGCTTCTACGAGATCGAGACCCCCACCTTCATCCGCTCGACCCCCGAGGGCGCCCGGGACTACCTCGTGCCCTCCCGCCTCTACCCCGGCAAGTTCTACGCCCTGCCCCAGAGCCCCCAGCTGTACAAGCAGATCCTCATGGTCTCCGGAATGGACAAGTACTTCCAGATCGCCCGGTGCTACCGGGACGAGGACGCCCGGGGAGACCGCCAGCCCGAGTTCACCCAGATCGACATCGAGATGTCCTTCGTGAAGCGCGACGACGTGCTTGCCATGGTGGAACGGCTCTTCGGCCACGTCTTCCGCAAGACCCTGGGGGAGGACCTCCCCGAGAAATTCCGGCGCATCTCCTACGACGACGCCCTGGAGCTGTACGGCACGGACAAGCCCGACCTCCGCTTCGGCCTGGAGATGAAGGACCTCGGGGACCTCGCCGCCCGCTCGACCTTCCAGGCCTTCAAGGACGCCCTGGCCGCGGGGGGCGCCGTAAAGGCCCTGGTCGCCCCCGGCAAGGCGGACTACTCGCGCAAGCAGATCGAGGAGCTCGAGGCGGCCGCCAAGGTCTACCGAGCCAAGGGCATGGCCTGGATGAAAGTCACCTCCGGCGAAGGCGGCGGGTCCGCGCAACTTGAGGGCGGCGCCGCCAAGTTCTTCGCCGGCGAGGGCGCCCCGGCCGGGCTCGCCTCGGAACTAGTCGCGGCCCTGGGGGCCAAGCCCGGGGATCTCGTCCTCCTGGTCGCGGACGCCAAGCGCAAGGTGGCCTGCCAGTCCCTGGGCGCCGTCCGGTCCAAGCTCGGCAAGGACCTCGGGCTCTGCGACCCGAAGCGCTTCGAGTTCGCCTGGATCGTCGACTTCCCCATGTTCGAGTGGAACGAGGACGAGAACCGCTGGGAAGCGGCCCACCACATGTTCACCATGCCCCAGGAGAAGTACCACGCCACCATGGTGTCGGACCCCGGCCCCGTGAAGGGCGACCTGTACGACCTCGTCCTGAACGGATACGAGCTCGCCTCCGGTTCCATCCGGATCCACGATCCGGAGCTCCAGAAACAGGTCTTCCGTATCGTCGGCTTCTCCGAGGAGGAGGCCCAGAAGAAGTTCGGCTTCCTCACCGAGGCCTTCAAGTACGGGCCCCCGCCCCACGGCGGCATCGCCCCCGGCCTGGACCGACTGGTCATGCTCATGGCCGGGGACACCTCCATCAAGGAAGTCATCGCCTTCCCCAAGAACTCCTTCGCCGTGAGCCCCATGGATGATTGCCCCAACGAAGTGGACCAGCGACAGCTTGATGAGTTGCACATCAAGATAGTCGAGAAGGCGG